>NZ_AMJN01000024.1:0-92789 GCF_000302435.1 Acinetobacter sp. TG2027
ATCGCCAGCTCATTATTCTAAACACCCCCGTTCTAATGAATGGGGGTGTTTTTTATTGCGTGGAATTTGTATCCTCAATTCTTTATATGATTATAATGGAAGAAATTCATATCAAGTCTAATAAGGATATAACATGTCTACTGATCAACAATTCCCAACACCCAATAATTTAGGTATCGCAGTTTATTCAAATAATGCAGAAGCTATTGGTAATACTCCTTTAGTTCGTATCAACCGTTTAATTAAAACTGGTGCAACTGTATTAGCGAAAGTGGAAAGTCGTAATCCTGCCTTTTCTGTGAAATGCCGTATTGGGGCTGCACTTATTGCAGATGCAGAAAAAAGAGGTGTGTTGAAAGAAGGCATGCATATAGTTGAACCAACTAGTGGTAATACAGGGATTGCATTGGCTTTTGTTGCGGCGGCGAAGGGTTATCCAATTACTTTGACTATGCCAGCCAGTATGAGTCTTGAACGCAGAAAAGTATTAAAAGCTTTAGGTGCTAATTTAGTTCTAACTGAACCGGCGAAAGGGATGAAAGGTGCGGTTGATGAAGCGGTACGATTAGCAACTGAGCAGCCAGATGTTTATTTTTTACCTCAACAATTCGAAAACCCAGCCAATCCACAAATTCATGTGGACACAACTGGCCCAGAAATTTGGCAAGCAACAGGTGGGCAGGTTGATATTTTAGTTGCTGGCGTAGGTACTGGAGGTACGATAACGGGTATTTCTCGTTATTTTGAACAGGTCCAAAATAAGCCATTGTACTCAGTAGTAGTTGAACCTGCTGAGTCTCCAATTATTACTCAAATTAAAAATGGTGAAAGTATTACGCCTGCACCTCATAAAATTCAGGGAATTGGTGCAAACTTTATTCCAAAAAATCTTGATTTGGATTTGGTTGATGAAGTCTTACCAGTGAGTAGTGAAGAAGCAATTCAATGGGCGAGAAACTGTGCAACTCAAGAAGGTATTTTGGTAGGTATCTCAAGTGGAGCTGCCTTGGCTGCTGCAGCTAAAATTGCAGAGCGTCCTGAAAATGCTGGTAAAACAATAGTTGTTATTCTTCCTGATAGCGGAGAACGTTATTTATCTTCTGTTTTATTTGAAGGTTTATTTGACGAATAAAATTAACTATGTAAAAAAGCCCATTAATAGATGGGCTTTTTTTATTTGATCTGAATTTATAATGCACTTTTTAAAGTTTTCTGATGACGTTTCACAGATCGAGCATATTTTTTTGCTTTGTGTCGTGTCCAGAAGCTTCGCTCATATCCAGTTGGTCCCACATTATAATAAGCTGTTGCCTTGAACCAACTATCAGCTGACTGATAATAGTGATTTAAGATATAAGCACCACATTGAATATTAGTGGTTTCATCATATAAATTCCCCGCACAAGTTTGTTGCCAATAACTTGGAATAATTTGAGTTAAACCGACGGCGCCAGTAGGAGAGCGAGCATTACTATTGTAACTAGACTCTTGCCTGATGACTGCTGCGAGTAAAAGAGGGGGGACATTATATTGGTCAGCACTTTGAATAATCATTGGCGATAGCCGATTGGCTGTGCTCGCTGGAACAGAATACGCTTTTTGTAAGCCAGACGAGAGTTTATTTGAGCGCCAAGAAAATGAACCACTGTTAGGTCCTAAGCTTGTACACCCTGTCATTATTGTCATCAATGCAATAATAAAAAATTTGAGGCTAAGGCGGTGTAATTGTGATGGTTCAAAATGATCTTGAGCTAAAGATGAGGTAAGCAAAATACAAAACCAATAATCAAATTTCAAATGAAATGATGGTATTCAGCCGTACTTATCGGATCAATATAAGTTCTGTTGCTCAGCACATCTATAAAGTAAGAATTTTGTATAATTAAAATGAAAAAACCCCGACATCCTGTCGAGGTTTCTTCGTATTCAGCTTTATGTAGTTAACTCCTGTCAATTACCGCTTCCTGCGTTCTTATTCTTCTTCAATGAGACATCCTGTCTCTCTATGATTTATATACTAAGAAAAAATACTAAAGCTGAATATCCGCAAATCACCGCAAGTTTTGTACGTTTTAACTTACAGTCGTTTTTTTTCAACTTTCTTAGATATGATGTCGACTAATTTCTGGGCTATAGGAGCACAAATCAATACACTTGGGAAAGCTAATATCCATGCAATGATCCAAGCCGATAACCATAATGAAACGAAGTGATGATTTAGCCCTACAGCCTTGAAAGTTGAAATACCTGAAACTATAAAAGACATCATTCCTGATAAAATTAAGAGGAATAAAAGTTTCTGTGCTTTCATGGCCTTATATTCCTTGATAAGCATTTAAGGTCAATGCAAAATTTTCTCCAAATTGTTGAGCAGTTTTAATATCTCCTTCATCAAAACCATCTGCATTACTGCCATGTTCAGTCTGAGCCATTAAGCCTGACCATGAACCGAGACGATTGGCTGCTTGCGTATAAGGAATGCCTTGGTGCTGTTCAGGCATGATTGGATTACCGACCCATAACATGCCGTGTTGCATACAAAAGGTGAAAATCGAAATTAGCGTGGATTGTTTATCACCAGCAGGAAGAGATGAAACGGTAAATCCAGCCGCTAATTTTCCTTTAAAACTTTGTTTTTTCCATAATGGACCAGTTGCGTCCATGAGTTGTTTTAACTTGGAAGACACACCACCTAAATAAGTGGGGGATCCCCAAATTAAGCCGTTATATTGGATGAGAATTTCTGGGCTGTTGATAATATCTTCAGTATTGAGTAAATCTCCTTTCATATTTTTATGGCTCAAAATACCAGTTTGAATTTGCTGAGCAATAAATTGGGTGTGACCTTGGCGGCTATGGTAAATGATGGCAACAGTCTTCATGAGCAGTCTCCTTTTTCTTTAAATTTGAAATAGTTTTGCAGTGAGATATAAGCCACAACCAAAAACACTATGGTTCATCAAACTTTTTAGACAGTTCAAAAAAGGATGCGGTGTTTTTGATGAAGCAAAGCCACTACCCATCGCAGGTTGCATAATAAAAAATGGAATGAGAACGGTGACTACACCAAACATTAGAGCTGAGTAAAACTGAGGATGGCTAAGCCAAGTTGAACCAATAATGAAAAGAAAACTCAATGCAAAGATAATCCCAACACTATAGTGAGCAATCCAACCCAATAAATATTCACCCTTAATTTGAGGGCTTTTTGCAATAGATTGATGGATAAGTTTCCCTTGAAATATCCAACCAACCCAGCGGCCGAGGAAGGCAAAATTTAAGGTCGGAATTTTGAATATCTTTAATATGAACAGCCAGATATCCATAAATATAGTTGCACCAATACCAAGACATAAAGCTTGAAAGAACAACGTGGAGGTATTCATTTTTACACCTTGCTTTTATACGTATGAAATGTGATAAATTTATTGTGCAAGTTCAAGTTCACTTGAAGTCAAGAGGTTATTATGGATATTGGTGAAGTTGCTAAAAAGGCAAAAGTCACAACGGCTACACTACGTTTTTATGAAGAGAAGGGATTAATTAAATCGATAGGGCGGCAAGGTTTACGTCGACAATATGGTAAGCAGATCATTGATCAATTGGCATTAATCTCTTTGGGTCGTGCTGCGGGTTTTTCTTTAAATGAGATTGCTGCAATGTTTGGACAAGATGGTAAGCCTGAACTTGATCGGCAAAAATTAAAAGATAAAGCTGAACAGTTGGAGCAAATGGCAAAACGATTGCATTTTATCAGCCAAGGATTAGAACATGCTGCTGTATGTCCTGCCGAAAATCATATGGAATGTCCAACTTTCCAAAAATTTTTAAAAGCAGCAATTGCTGGAGAATATCAGCCAACGAAACTTTAATTCGTTTTGATGAAGTTATTTAGTTTGTGTTTGTATTGCACAGTTGGGTTTGTCATATTTTCGCCATAAAGATTTCATCTTTTTGAAGTAAAAACTTCATATAAGCTTGATTAAATTTGCTTAATTTTTTACCAACTGTATAAAACTATGAGCAAAAAAAAATTAGCGGCATTATTATGCTGCGCAAGTTTAGGATTGACGGCATGTAATGATGATAACGATCAAGAACAAACTTCACCTACTGAAAAAGTTACTGAACCAACTTTAATTTCTTTTGCCAAATTACCTGTAGAAACTTATGCTGCTGGTCCAAAATCTGGTGCCTATGTAAAAGGTGCAAATGGAATTTATCCTCCATTTAAAGGTCAACCTGTACAGGGGTTTTCTGCTGCATTAAAAAATGAAGATGGCAGTTATATGGCAATGGCCGATAATGGTTTTGGCACTCAAGATAATTCATCAGACTTTTTACTTCGTATTTATAAAATAAAGCCTGATTTCAAAACTAAAACTAAAGGCACCGGTCAAGTTACTGTACAAAGTTTTATCCAATTGCGTGATCCGAATAAATTAATTCCATTTAATATCATCAATGGTAATACACCTGAGCGTTTATTAACGGGCGCTGATTTTGATCCAGAGTCAATGCAACGCACTAGCGATGGAACCTATTGGATTGGAGATGAGTTTGGGCCTTATTTACTTCATTTTTCAGCAGATGGTGTGTTATTAGATGCACCGATTGCTCTGCCAAATCCGTTACATCCGACTCAAGAATTACGTTCACCACAAAATCAGTTTAATAAAGCACAAATTAATTTTGTAGAACCTCTAGTTCAACAAAGTGGTGGTTTTGAAGGAATGGCGATTTCGCCAGATGGGCAGTATCTTTACCCTCTTATAGAAAAGCCAATTAAATCAATTCGAGAAACGGAAAGACAGTTGCTGATTTCTCAATTCGACATTAAGAAGAAAGCGTATACAGGGAAATATTATTGGTTTCAATTAGACAGCAAGGCAACCAATATTGGTGACTTCCAACTCTTTAATGATAAAGAAGGAATTATTATTGAACGTGATGCGACTCAGAACAATTTAGGTGGATATAAAAAATTAATCCGTATTAAATTGAATGAGTCAGGTCAGCTAGTCAGCCGTGAAGATTTAGTCGATTTAATTAAAATTGCTAACCCGAATTTGTTGTATGGCACAGCTAGAGCAGGGGATATTGGTACGGGGGAGGTTTTTGCTTTTCCATTTGAAACCATTGAAGATGTAATTATTGAAAATGGCACAACGCTGACGGTTTTCAATGATAATAATTTCCCTGGTTCGACAGGACGTAACGCAAAACTGGCTGACGATAACGAGATTATTCAAATTCGTTTGCCAAAAGCTTTGTTCTAAGCTCTATAAATAAAAATTAAAACTGCGGCGGATTTTGGTCCGCCGTATTTATTACAAGAATAAAATATTGAGTAAAGTTTAATCAAATTAATTTCTATATCGTTGTTTTCGCATGTTTTATAAACAGGGAAAATGAATGAAATTCATGTTAAAATGATCGGCTTTCATCTTTAGATGTCTCTCCTTCATCTGCTAGCCGAGATTCGCAAGCCATGTCTACCGCTTATACCATGCAAACTGCGCCAAAAGCGCTGTTTGATTACGACAAATATTGGGCGTCGTGTTTTGAACCAGCGCCATTTTTGCCGATGTCACGAGAAGAAATGGACCAACTCGGCTGGGATGCGTGTGACTTTATTTTAGTCTGTGGTGATGCTTATATTGACCACCCATCATTTGTATCAGGTGTGATTGGACGTGTGCTTGAGGCACAAGGTTTCCGTGTCGGAATTATTGCGCAGCCAGACTGGACCAATGTTGAAAGCTTCCGAGTTTTAGGTAAGCCAACAATTGCTTGGGGTGTAACCGCAGGTAATATGGATTCGATGATTAACCGTTATACGGCAGATCGTAAAATCCGTTCGGATGATGCATATTCTCCAAATAATGAACCAAATAAACGTCCAGACCGCGCAGCAACAGTTTATTGCCAACGTTGTCGAGAAGCATTCCCTGATGTACCTGTGTTATTAGGTGGTATTGAAGGCAGTTTACGCCGTATCGCACACTACGATTATTGGTCAGATAAAGTCCGTCGTTCGATTTTGATGGACTCAAAAGCCGATTTGCTGATGTATGGTAATGGTGAGCGTGCCATTATTGATGTGATGCATCGTTTGGCTAAAGGTGAGAAAATCCACGAGATTACAGATGTTCGTGGTACGGCATTTATTATTAATAAACATAATAAAGCATCAAAAGCAAAGTTTGTTGAAGTTGCGAGTAATGATGTAGATACGGTTGGGCGTGTTGATCCAATTATTAACCCATATGTCATGACAGAAGATATTGATGGCTGTGAGGTTGAAAAAGAAAAGGGTAACTCTTTAGCTCAGTATCAAAATTTCCAAAAAGAGATTGTTGCAAATCCGATTGTGCGTGAAGGCGACAAACTTGATGACGACACTCAAATCGTTCAATTAAAGCCGGCACCGTCAAAAGCGATTAAACACAAATTGCCACCACGAGAGTTGGCGGTTATTCGCTTGCCTTCTTTTGAAGAAGTGGCAAATGATCAAGTGCTTTACGCACATGCAAACCGTATTTTACACCTTGAAACTAATCCAGGTAATGCTCGTGCGTTGGTGCAACGCCATGGTGAACGTGATGTGTGGATTAACCCGCCTCCAATTCCTCTAACTACAGAGGAAATGGATTATGTGTTTGATTTACCTTATGCACGTTTGCCACATCCTACTTATGGTGATGCTCGTTTCCCTGCATTTGATATGATCAAATTCTCGGTCAACATTATGCGTGGCTGTTTTGGCGGCTGTACATTCTGTTCAATTACAGAACATGAAGGGCGTATTATTCAAAACCGTTCGGAAGATTCGATCTTACGTGAGATTGAAAAAATCCGTGATACTGCACCAAACTTCACTGGTATTATTTCAGATTTAGGTGGCCCAACAGCAAACATGTACCGTTTGCACTGTAAAGACCCAGAAATTGAGAAGAACTGTCGTAAACCTTCTTGTGTTTATCCGGGTGTTTGTCAAAACTTACATACCGATCACGCGCCATTAGTGCAGCTTTATCGTAAAGCGCGCGCTATTAAAGGTGTGAAGAAAATTCTGATTGGTTCAGGTCTGCGCTATGACCTTGCTGTACTCAACCCTGAATATGTCAAAGAGCTGGTACAGCACCACGTAGGTGGTTATTTAAAAATTGCTCCTGAACATACCGAGCAAGGCCCGTTATCTAAGATGATGAAACCGGGTATTGGTACGTATGATCGTTTCAAACAAATGTTTGACCGTTTTAGTAAAGAAGCAGGAAAAGAGCAATATTTAATTCCTTACTTTATTGCTGCGCATCCGGGTACTTCAGATTATGATATGATGCATCTTGCAATTTGGTTGAAAAAGAATGGTTTCCGTGCCGATCAGGTACAGACTTTCTATCCATCGCCAATGGCAACTGCAACAACCATGTATTATTCGGGTAAAAACCCACTTGCTAAAGTAGCTCGCTATACTGAAAAAGTTGATATTGTAAAAGGTGAAAAACGCCGTCGTCTGCATAAAGCATTCTTGCGTTATCATGATCCAAACAACTGGCCATTACTTCGTGAAGCCTTAAAAGAGATGGGTCGTGCAGATTTAATTGGTAATTCGAAGCAGCATTTAATTCCGACTTATCAGCCAAAAGGTACAGAAGGGGAATATAAGTCTGCTCGTAAGAAAAATTCGTCTACAGCAGGTGATTCGGTTAAACGAAATAACCAGCAAACGAATCATCATTCGAATCAAAAGCGTCCACAAAAAGGACAGGTTCTAACGCAACATAATGGTTTACCTCCCCGTGAAACAGGAGAAAAAAGACCGTTTGGCGGGAAAAGTAAACCTAAATCTAAAGTTCGTGGATAATGATAAAACAGGCTCTTAAATAGAGCCTGTTTTGTTTTTTATGACTCTATTTAAATCGTATAATGAGATTTTTGAGGATTTAAAGTACAAAAAACGTAACGAATAATGATAAATAGCCAAAATCTGACGAGCTGCACTTGATTGTTATTGATTCTATGATTATAAATAATGTTGAGGGTGGCTAAATTTAAGCCAAGCTTGATAACTACAAGTGAAATTACTAAGTGAACCTTTTAAAAAACGGCTGTGTCGTTATCAATTAAAACAAAGTGTGATCTAGCAAAATCATTATAAAAAACTTAAAGGATTAGGCCCATGTATTATTTAATCACGATCTTATTATTATTTTTGGTTGTTGTTATGGCAGTGAAAAGTCTGTCACGAAGGCATCAACATGATAGTGCTTTAAAGCGCCGTGCAGTGTTAACTAGCCATGAGCAAATGACCTTAACCAGACTACAAACTGTTTTGCCCAAATTTACAGTATTAGCGCATGTATCTTTTGATGCACTTTTAACTACAAAATACGCGCATACACGTCGTAAATATCAAAATATGTCAGCTGATTTTGTTGTGCTTGATCAAAATTATCAGGTAGTTGTAGTTGTTGTTCTAGGGGAAAACGGTTTACGCCGAGCGCATCAACAATACGAGCGTCGCCTATTACAATTGGCTGGCTATCGTGTTCTTCATTATAGCAGTGTGCCTGATTATCATGACTTAAGAAGAGACTTATTGAGTCCTGAATCAGAATTAGCAACTTTACATGCGACACCTCAGCTAGAAAGAATGTCAAATGCTTTTGTGAAGCCTTAAAAATTCGACATTAGCAGAATTGATCTGAGAGCTCATTTAAGAAGATCTTAATAAAATGTTGAAATTCAAAATTTTAAAATTACTAAAAAACTGAGCAATATCACCCAAGATATTGCTCAATTTTACATGGATTTATAATTATAAAAATTATGGAAGTACCGCAACAACCGTCATTTCTACAAGTACATCTGGCGCATAGAGTTTTGATTCTACACATGTACGTGCTGGTGGGTTCCCTTCGCTAATCCATGCATCCCAAACAGCATTCATTGCTGCATAATCTTTTTCGATATCTTTTAGGAAAATCATGACAGAAAGAATATGGGTTTTATCTGTTCCAGCTTCTGCCAATAGACGGTCAATATTATCTAAAGTTTGTTGAGTCTGCCCTGTGACATCTGCGCTTGTATCATCTGCGAGTTGCCCAGCTAGGTGTACCAAATTACCTGAAATCGCAACTTCGCAGTAGCGTGAAGTAACGTGTAAACGCTGCACAGACATAAGTTTTACCTGATATAAAAACGATAGAAAAGATTGTACTTGATACAATTCTAATGCAGTGTAAATTTCTTTAAATTAGGCTGAAAAAGTTTCTATTTCCATTAATTTACGCTGTTTGAAAATAAGAATAGAGCGGTATTGTGGGCAAACAATAATATTACCTAAATTTAAAAATTGGATTTTGGCGCGCCGAAGCTGATTCAAGCAAGCTGCAACGGAGCTTTGATTTGGACACAATTGTTTGAGTTGATTTAAAGCTGATTTGGTCGTTTGATACATGGTAAGATCCTAATTTTAATATAAAAATTTAACTTCGTCCGATAGATTTAGATGCGCTGTTGTTCGGACTGATACCAATTAACATGGCGTGTGATGTACATGACACATGCAATTAGTATGAACGAAAGAATAGAGCCAAAAAGGAAGGTCTTGCCGCTGGATTGTAGTAATAGATACATCATGCCGTATAAAGCACTGAGCAAAACACCGAAGAGTATGGCGGCTTTAAAACCTTGAACGACAAAGTATAAATACCAAGTAATCAAACCAATACATGCAACTGCCGCAACGAGGTAGGCTAGGCCAAAAGCATAATATTCACTTATAGATAAAAGCAAAACAAAGAATACACCTTGTGCCATAGCCACCAGAGCGTACTGAATAGGATGAATTTTAAGACTTTTCAATACTTCAAATAAGAAGAAGCAACCAAAGGTAATAATGATCACCATAATGCCATATTTGATGGCACGATCAGTTTGGGTATAAATATTAACGGGTTCTAAAAACTGCGTTGAAATACCAGAAATGTTGTTTGAAGATGTATTTGAAGCAGCATAAGCAGCGTCAACATTACTGATCAGATTGCTTTGAGTATTTACAGCTTGGTAAAAACACTGACTATTTGCACAGGTTGAGAGACGATCTAAATTACGTTTACCTAAAGCAATATTTTTCCAGTCAGCTTCAAAGAATTGTTTTTTGCTCAGTTTCTTAAAAGGCAAACTTTGACCATCGTATTTGACATCTCCCCAATTGCCTTTAGCTTGATAGGTCATCTCGTAACTGGTTGGAACAAAGGCAAATTCGCTTAAACCTTCTAAATCAAATTGCAGACTAAAGCTAAAACCTTTTTGCAATTTTAGGATCAGTTCAGGATATTGCTTGCTGGTGAGATGAAGAAGATCAAAGCCATGTTGACCTTGGCTTTGCGCAGAAAAGTCAAATTTATAATTTTTTCCATCAATATTAAATGTTGGCTTGGCGCTTAGACCGCGAGCATCTTGGATAGGAAAAATGATTTCAGCTTGATCCCAAAGATAGTTGCGTTGTGATTCAAGCATTGTGCCTTTAAATACACCTTTACCTAACATGTGATTTTGATAGCTAATTGCTTTATACATATTGCGTTTGTAAGTGTTATCAGAAACTTTAAACTGAGCTTTCCAGTCCGTTGATTCTGCCCCTAGGGTGACAAATAATGTTTGGATACAAGCGTAAGTTTTCTTTTGCTCATCGGTACATATGGTTTGAACTTGATAAGGGATTTTTAAATATGGTGCGATCACTTGTTGGGGGCGAATTTGTTCTTTTGCAATGTCTTGAATTACTTGTTGTTGATAGCTTTGGCGTTCATCTACCAAGTTTGAAATAAAAAAGAGGCCAATATAAAAAATCAAAATTAGGAATAAAACCGCTCCTATTTTAAGATTGATAAAGTTTCTACGCATAGTGGATTCCATTGTCATTCTGATATGACCAGTGTCTCGAATCGATATGCGTTTTAAATGAGTTGCAGTTGAAGCTTATGTGAAGTTTTGATGAAGTAAAATTTTTACCAATACTCCCGATTTGTGTTGCTTTAAAAAATCCAAATAATTTTCAGGGATATTTTGAATAGTGATATGACCTTGATGCTGTTGGATAATCTGCTGCACGATACTTAGTCCGATACCTGTACTTCTTTGCTGGTTATGCGGACGTGGTAATGAAAAATAGGTTTCAAAGACACGATTTAAGGCATATTCAGGAATGGCTTCACCTTCATTGAATAACAGAATTTCAATGCCATCAGTGACAGTATTTTTCCTGACTTGAATGGTGAGAAGACCTTGTTCAGAGCAAAAGTCTCTTGCATTATCTAATAGATTATTGATGGCTTGTTTAAGCCAAAAGGGATCAGCATAAATTGTACAATCTTCAGGAAGATTCAGCTTTATTTGAATTTGTTTAATTTGAAAAATACTGTGTTGTTGAGTCAAACAATCTCGAATTAGTTTTAATAAATCAACATTTTGGAATTCTAAAACATGCTGATTCTTCTCTAGGCGTGTCAGCAACAGCATTCGTTCAATGAGAGATTGCAAGCGATGACTTTGCTCAACAATATGTGCAGCAAATTGTTGTTGATCTTCTAAGGGCAGATCATCTTGTAATAGTTCTGCACTGGCTTGAATCGCCGTGAGTGGACTTTTCAATTCATGGGTCAGAGTATTTACATAATTTTCGACATAAGCACGATCTTCTAGTTTCTCTCGCATTTCACTGAGCGCTTGAGTCACTTGGTTCAGCTCTTTTGCAGAATAGAAAAATGGAGCTTGATTGACAGGTGCTAGTGCTTGAGCATAACGACGTACTTTATCAATACTGTGTCTTAACCAATATGCCACCATGCTTGCAAGTAATAAGCTGAGTGCAGCGATCCACAGCGCTTGATAAATCAGTTGACGTTCTGCACGTGTAATATAAGGTTGCACGGATTGATTTGGCTTACCAATACTGACCACACCTATTAATTGGTGTTTGTAGGTAATCGGCGCAGCGATATACATTACACTGCTGTTTCGGTCATAAGGTGTGGTTGCAGTAGAACGTGCACCGTACTTACCTTGTAGGGTTAAATAAACATCATTCCATTTTGAATAATCTTGCCCAATGGCTTGATCTTCTGAGTCATAGATTACTATGCCGTGCTGATCTGTTATATAAAGTTGTTGATTAATTTCATCTTTTTTATGCTGCCAAATTGTAGCATTCAGTTGGCGAGATAATGCTGCTTGAATTTTTTGATCAAATTTGGGCGTAATAACTTGTTTTTGTGCTACATCTTCTGCAATCAGTTGGGCAATAATATTGGCATTTTCAGCAAGTGTATCTTCGACCACTTGGCGGACATTTGGTTTGACCTGTTGGTTTAATGTATAAGCAATAAAGCTTAGGCTCAGTACCACCACTAAGCTAAAGAAAAACCAAATGCGGATAAAGATGGACATTGATTAACCTAACTTCACTAGACTGTATCCGAACCCTCGATGCGTCCGAATAGGATCATTATCAGGGGTAATTTGTTTTAGTTTTTGCCTTAAACTTTTGATATGCGTATCGACTGTGCGTTCTAAGCTATGCTCAGGATGTTCCCAAATATGATCCATTAATTGCTGACGGCTAAAGACTTGTTCAGGATGTTGAATCAACAAAAATAACAATCGATATTCATAACGCGTCAGTTGTAATGATTTTCCATGATATTGAATTTGCAAAGATTGTGGATTGCATGACCATATCGAGCATGGAGCAACTATTGCAGCCTGAGAGATTGGATTTTGACTTGAATTACTTTGTATTTGTACTTCCATTCTACGCCAAATGGCTTTAATTCTAGCCACAATTTCCCTTGCACTAAAAGGCTTTGTACAATAATCATCTGCGCCAATTTCCAAACCGACAACTCTATCAATTTCATCATCTCGTGCCGTAAGAAATAATAAAGGTGTTTGAGATTTTTGGCGTAGTTGTTTGCAGACTTCAAAGCCGTTAAGATCAGGTAAACCGATATCTAAAATAATAAAATCAAAAGCTTGTTCTGAAAGATATTGTAATGCTTGAGTCCCCGTATTTGCCCAACTGACATTCCAGCCTTCACGTTCAAGCGCATAACGTAGAGGAAGGACAATAGCAGCTTCATCTTCAATACATAAAATTTGTTTAGGGCTCATCATGGTTAACTAATTAATATGTTGTAATTTTATTGAGTTAGTTTAACGGAAGATGCGGTAGAGAAATGCTGTAATATTAATTTTTTATAATTCTTTATAAGATAAAGGGCACATTTGTGCCCTGCAATATTCGGATTTGGTCGTCACGCCAATCACAGGACGATATGCCGAAAGTAAAGGTTGCTTTGGCATGTTGCAAATACATGGGTAATGAATATGCGTGGATTAGGTTACTCTAAAGTTTTAGTAAAAGGGAGTCTATTTTGTTTAAAAGTTGCTCTTTTGAGTGGAAAGTAGTCAATTACCAGAGGTTAAGCTGGAAGTCATCAGCTTGCGTTTGTAATTGATAAACGCCTATACCAATCAAGCGAAACTGGAAATGTTCGGGTATCTGCATTTCATTTAACAATAAAAATAAAACTTGGATTAAGTCCTGTAGCGACTGGATCGGTCTTTTAAAGCTTTTACTATGTTGTAGAGTCTGAAAATTCTTGAGTTTAAGTTTGATATTCACACCACGTGCATTGAGTTTTTTTTTCTCTAGTGTTTGCCAGACTTTTTCAGCTAATCCATGCCAATAGGGCTGGCATTGAGCCAAAGTAAAATCACTGTCAAAAGTGGTCTCTTTCGAAATTTGTTGGCGAGCTCTTTCAGCTTGAACAGGTCTATGGTCAATGCCCTGAGCATATAGATAGAGTTGTTGTCCATATTTACCGAAGTGGTGAACCAAAATAGCTTCTTCAATTTTCTGTAAATCACCTAAGGTATGTAGCTGAAGCTGTTGTAATTTTTCCTGAGTGACTTTACCCACGCCTGGAATCTTTTTAAGCGGAAGGTCTTGAATAAAAGTAGCAACTTGTGAAGGTTTGATTACACATAAGCCATTAGGTTTGTTCCAATCCGAAGCAATTTTTGCCAAAAACTTATTTGGTGCTACACCTGCTGATGCGGTCAATCCGGTTAATCTAAAAATATCTTCTCGAATATGCATGGCAACTTCAGTTGCACTCGCAATCTGTTTTAGGTTTTCAGTGACATCTAAATAAGCTTCATCTAAAGATAAAGGCTCAATAAGTAGCGTATATTTCTGAAAGATCGAGTGAATTTGAGCGGAAACCGTACGGTATTTTTCAAAATTTGGTTCAATAATGACAACTTGAGGACATAGTTTTCTTGCCTGACTCATCGACATGGCAGAACGCAAACCAAATTCACGGGCAGGGTAGGAGGCAGCAGCAATCACAGCTCGCGGATGATGCGAAGAAATAACGACGGGAAGATGCTTTAGATCAGGACGCTCTCGCAATTCGACCGATGCATAGAAGGCATCCATATCGATATGAATGATTTTGCGCATATTATTGTGCTTTCACGATGCCTTGCTGCTGTAAAAAATGATGCCATTCTTTGACTGAACCCTCATAAACATTTAAGTCTACTGGTTTTGTCATGCCTTCAATTTTACCTTGATTACTATGCTGCCAAAAGAGCCATTTTCTTTTGTCTTTTAGCTCAGGTTTTCCTTCGTAATCTCTGACCCAAAGCGGTGTATCAGGGAAACTTCCTATTAATACAATGTGGTAAAAAGTTTTGGAAATATAAAAGATAGGCTGTTTGCCATAATGCTGTTTTAGGCGGTCATGCATGATGCCTATTTCTTTAAGTAATTGTTCTTTGGTGTGCGCATTAATACAGTTACCGTCATATTCTAGATCGATAACAGGAGGAAGGGCATCGGCTTTGTTGGGTACAGTCGCAATAAAGTTATCTGCTTGCGTCTTACCATCACGGCATAGACGATAAAAGTGATAAGCGCCTACATGAAACCCATGTTCACGTGCTTTGAGCCAGTTTTCCTGAAATTTTGAATCTTTGTAATCGCCGCCTTCAGTCGCTTTTAAATAGACGAATTGGAATTTTTCCGGTGATATTTTTTTCCAGTTAATATCACCTTGATGATGAGAAACATCGAACCCTTGCACTGGATAATCCTGCGCAACAGCTTTTTGTTGATAGAACAGACCAAAATAAGCTAAGACTCCCATAACACAAGCTAAGCCAATTCCGATTAGGGTATCGTGCCGTGATGTGAAAAAAGTTTTAGCCAGTTTGCTCATTCAAAACTCGTTAAAATTTGAAGTCGACATCATAGCGTGATTCGCGAGCGAGAAACCATGTTAAAAATGCAACCGCTTATACAGACGTATCCTTTGGAATTTGCCAGAAAATAAAAGCAGTAATGACATTGATACAACCGAGACAAATGAGAGTGACATGGAATGCAGTGGTTACATGAGCTGGGCCATAATAATTGGTAAATACGTTAATGAGGGTACCTGCCAGTGCAACACCAATACTCATTGATAGCATCATGATCATCGACAAGAAACTATTACCGCTACTCGCATCTTGTTGAGGCAAGTCTTTCAAGGTTAATGTATTCATGCCAACAAATTGCAGTGAATTTAATGTGCCAAACAAGAAAAAGTGCAAGGCTCTAAACCAAGTTGGAGTATCGACGGTCATGATTGCAAAAGAGGCAATACATAATCCAACGAGTGTTGTGTTGATGAGTAAAAAACGTCGGTAGCCAATTTTTTGAATAATAGGTCTGACAATTGGCTTTGAAAATAATGAGCCCAAGACCAAGGGAATCATCATTAAACCAGCAATGAAAGGTTCAAAACCAAAAGCAACTTGTAGCATGAGTGGTAAAACAAAAGGTAAAGCATTACCACCAAAGCGAGCAAAGAAATTACCTAAAATACCAATCGCATAAATTTTGTTTCTAAAGAGTCGGCTACGAAATAATGCATTTTGATGAGTATGTGAATGATAGGCATACCATAGTGTTGCTATTATTCCGACGACTAATAATGAAATGCTAAACCATTTTGAATATTCAGGTGAGGCTAGGTGTTCGATCCCTAAAGACCATCCAATCATGGCCACGACTAATAAGATAAAGCCACCCAAATCGAATGTTTTGACTGAGGGTTCTTTTACATTTGGCATGACTTTTAGTGTCATTAATATGCCAAGTATACCCATAGGAATATTGATGAGAAAAATCCAGTGCCAAGTTACAACTTCAACCAACCATCCGCCCAAAGTTGGCCCAGCCAAAGGCCCGAGTAAACCTGCAAGACTCATTAAGCTCATCGCAGCTAAGAACTGGGTTCGAGGAATAATTTTTAAAAGTGATAATCGGCCAACAGGAAGTAGTAAGGCGCCACCTATGCCTTGGATGACTCGGAAAAATAACAGCTGATTGAGACTTTGTGAAAGTCCACATCCTAAAGAAGCCAGAGTAAAAATGACGATTGCCGACAAGAAAATATTTCTGACACCAAAGCGGTCTGCCAACCAGCCACTTAGAGGAATACAGGCAGCAACCGATAATACATAGGCCACCACTACGCTGTGCATGCGTAAAGGATCTTCATTTAGATGATGAGCCATCGCAGGAATAGCAGTATTTACAATGGTTGTGTCCAAGGCCTGCATAAAAAAGCCAATAGAAACCAAAAGAACGAGTAGTCGATATTCGGGTTGCAAAGCTTGGTGTGTCGGCGTGGCATTCATAACATTTGAAAATTAACGTTTTGGTCTAGTGTAAAACAAATTGAATTTAAAAGAAGTAAGCCAATGTTGAATACCCCTTTACTAAATCTAAGTTCTTTTGAAGGCAGAGGTGAAAATAGTTAAAACAAAAAAAGCGGCAGAACCGCTTTTTTAAATAGAGTAGGTGGACAACTAGACAACAAATCTTTTTGGCATTTTTAAGTTTTTAATGACGTTATAAATTTGATCAACATCATCACATACAATTAATTTAGCTCGATGTTGAAGGGGAAGGAAACCTTCTTGAACTGCATGGTCTAATTGGGCAATAAGTGCGTTATAAAAGCCATTTACGTTATATAAAATCATGGGCTTTTGATGTTGGTTGAGTTGGCCCCAAGTGGCTATTTCCAATATTTCTTCAAATGTTCCTAAACCACCTGGTAACGCAATAAATGCACTTGCACGTTCAGCCATCATGGCTTTACGTTCATGCATGGTTTCTACGACATGTAATTCAGTTAGGCCTGCATGTGCGACTTCATAATCAAGCATAAATTCAGGGATCACACCCACAGCTTCTCCGCCGTTTGCAAGAACGCTCTCTGCGACTTGTCCCATTAAACCGATACTGGCACCGCCATAGACTAATCCAAAGCCTTGTTCAGCGATTCCATGAGCAAGTTCAATTGCTTTTTCTCGGTAGATTGGGTTATTTCCTGCACGTGAACCACAATATAATGCAATAAGAGGTTGTTTTGTTTTTACAGCTGTTATTGGTGAATCATTTACTGCCATTGTTAATACGCTATTCATTGTTTTATTTTTACCTTATCACGTTCATATTTCTTGTCTACAGTAAGCAAAAGATATGACAACTTTATAAGCAGATTTATAAGAAAGATTCATGTTTTGTATGGGTTTGGTGAATGCTGGTTATGTACAAATAAAAATGATGAATTTATGTTAAATCTTGCCTATACTAAAAAATCGTTTAACAACATATGAACAAATATGGGTAGTGGTTGTAGTCGCTCCGTTTTAATTTCTTGTCTTAAAAAAACATTTTCCCCCCTTTGTATAGGCGCGCCTGTTGTGTTGCCAAATAAAGATAAAATCCAAACAACACAGGAGCAGGATCAATGATCTTTGAATGGATGTCTGATCCCTCTGCTTGGGTGGGTTTAGCAACTTTAATCGTTCTTGAAATTGTATTGGGGATCGATAACCTCGTTTTTATCGCGATTTTGGCTGAGAAATTGCCGCCAGAGCAACGAGCTAAAGCACGTATAGTTGGTTTGGTGCTCGCGTTAGGAATGCGCCTTGTACTCTTGGCCTCGATTGCTTGGGTCGTGACGCTGACTGAACCACTCTTCCATATTTTTGATCATCCATTCTCTGGTCGTGATTTGATTTTGTTATTCGGTGGTGTGTTCTTATTATTTAAAGGCACCATGGAATTGCATGAACGGATGGAAGGAAAACAACTTCATAAAGAAGATAATCCGGTTCACGCTGCATTCTGGATGGTCATTGTCCAGATTGTTGTGCTTGATGCTGTATTCTCGTTAGACAGTGTGATTACAGCTGTAGGTATGGTGAAAGAGCTGTCAGTCATGATGGTTGCGGTTGTGATTGCTGTCGGAATCATGTTGTGGGCATCAAAACCACTCATGGACTTCGTCAATAAACATCCAACAGTTGTCATTCTGTGTCTTGGCTTCTTGATGATGATCGGTTTCTCTTTGGTGGTGGAAGGCTTTGGTTTCCATATTCCGAAGGGCTATTTATATGCTGCAATTGGCTTCTCGGTTTTGGTAGAAGTTATCAATCAGAGCATGCGTCGCAATCAGGAAAAGCTAGTTACCACTACAGACTTGCGTTATCGTACTGCCTCTGCGGTTTTACGTATGTTAGGCAGTAAAAATAATAGTTCTTCAGATACTCAATCTTCTGATAAAGAGGATGTATTAGCGACGCAAGCTTTTGCAGATGAAGTTTTTGACGAAAAAAATGGCGCTTATCACAGTGTGCTTGTACAAGGTGTACTGGGTTTATCAGAGCGCCCTGTAAAATCTGTTATGACTCCACGCCCTGAACTTGAGTGGATTGACTTAGACGATGAACCTGAAGTTTTAAAAGAACGTTTAATGTCGATGACACACTCTCGTTTGATCGTTGCACGCGGTGAACTTGATAATATTGAGGGTATTGCACTTACGCATAAAGTTTTAAACAATTTTATTGAAACAGGTGTAATTGATTTCCAAAAGCATCTACGTGAACCTGTGATTGTGCATGAAAATGCTCAAGTGCTTATGGTGATGGAGCAATTGCGTCAAGCACCTTTACAAATGGCTATCGTATTAAATGAATATGGTTCCATCGAAGGTATCGCAACACCAATTGATATCTTAGAAGCGATTGCTGGTGAATTCCCTGATGAAGATGAGTTAGACGCTGCTGCTGAAAGCTTGGCAGACGGTTCATTAATGCTTGAAGGTTCAACTGATATTCGCCATGTATCACTTTTATTAGGCCGTGATCTCGTTGACGAAAGTGAGCAGTATTCAACTTTATCGGGCTACCTGTTATTCCATTTAGGCCGTTTACCGGAAAATGGTGAAGCTGTTGAGGCAGATGGTTATCGCTTTGAAGTGATTACGATGGAAGGCCATAAAATTGAGAAAGTTCATATTGTTTCTATCGAACAAGATGAATCAAAAGATTAAATGACGTTTTAAGTCTAGAAACATCATAAAATAGCTCAACTCTGAGCTATTTTTTTTATTTGAGAAGCACTAAATGACCCAACAAACTTGTCCATGTGGAAAAGGCAGCTATACCCAATGTTGTGAGCCTTTACATTTAGGCACAGCCAAAGCACTAACGGCAGAGCAGCTTATGCGTTCACGTTATAGCGCTTTTGCATTACAGCAAATTGATTATATTGTGCAAACGACTGCTTTAGGTCAGCAAACAGCACTTGATAAAGATAGCATTGCAGAGTGGAGCAAACAAAATCAGTGGTTGGGTTTAGAGGTGGTTAACGCCAACGAAAAGTTAGATAAAACCCATGCACAGGTTGAGTTCAGGGCTCACTATCATGATCGACAAAAAGCCCAAATTCATCATGAGGTTTCACATTTTGTTTATCATCAGCAAAAATGGTTTTTCCTCGACCCAACGGTCGATATGCAGGTCACAATGAAACAACCTTGTATATGTGGTTCAGGAAAAAAATTTAAGCAATGCTGTGCACAATTTCTGTAAGTTTATCTTAAAATACGCCCACTGTTTGGCCTGAGGGAAAGGGCGATGTTACTCACCGTTATTTATATTATTGCGATTACTGCGGAAGCCATGACAGGTGCATTGTCTGCTGGTCGACGGAGTATGGACTGGTTCGGTGTCGTACTGATTGCCTGTGTGACTGCTTTAGGTGGTGGTTCGGTGCGAGATGTATTGCTTGGCCACTATCCTTTAACTTGGGTAAAACATCCGGAATACTTAGTTCTGACCTGTTGTGCTGCATTTGTCACGATTATTATTGCCAAATGGATGCGTCATTTACATAACATCTTTTTGGTGCTCGATGCATTAGGCTTGATTGGTTTTACGATCATTGGTTGTCAGATTGCCCTACAAATGGGACATGGTTTTGTCGTGTCGGCAGTAGCAGGGGTGTTGACTGGAGTATCTGGTGGTATTTTACGTGATATTTTATGTAACGATGTTCCATTCGTTTTCCGCCGTGAACTCTATGCGAGTATCTCTTTTGTGGCAGTCATCTGTTACTGGGTTTGTCAGGATTTAGGATTAAGCCTAGAGTTAACCGTTATTTCAACTTTAATTTTTGGCTTTACCTTACGTCTGATTGCAATCTATTTTGGCTTAGAAATGCCTAAATTTATTTATAAAGATGATGATGCAGAATCGGCTTCTTCAACCGATGAACATTAAACATGCAGAATTCGATGTGAGCATGATATAACAATTAAATATATTGTCTTGCTCACTTATTTTTTCCAGTAGAGTTTTTCCTATGGATCTGGTTTCACGTATACAAAATCTTCCAATTGGCAAATTTCACTACACATTACTGTGGGTGGTTGGTTTAGGTTGGATGTTTGATGCGATGGACACCGGTATCATTGCTTTTATCATGACAACGCTTGTTAAAGACTGGGCATTAACACCAGCCGAAAGCGGTTGGATTGTGAGTATCGGTTTTGTAGGAATGGCTATTGGAGCTGTTTGCTCAGGAGCTTTAGCAGACCGCTTTGGCCGAAAGACAATATTTGCTATAACCATGGCGATCTATAGCATTGCGACTGCATTATGTGCTTTTGCTCCAGATTTGAAGTGGTTATTAATTTTCCGTTTTATTGTTGGTCTTGGGCTTGGTGGTCAGTTACCCGTTGCAGTGACATTGGTGAGTGAATATATACCTGCACATGTACGTGGTCGTTTTATCGTCCTACTCGAAAGTTTTTGGGGTTTGGGTTGGTTAGTTGCTGCACTCATTTCTTATTTTATTATTCCTAAATTTGGTTGGCACATTGCATTTCTTATGGGCGGCCTCCCACTAATTTATATTTTAGTGATTTGGAAAAAACTCCCTGAATCGATACCTTACCTGATTAATCGTGGACGTGTTGAAGAAGCACACGCATTAGTTCAAAAATTAGAAGCTCAAGCAGGCGTTCAAATTGTTCATCATATTGAAGTCGTGCCTGTAGCCATGCGACAAAAAGTCTCTTTTAAACAACTTTGGAGTGGTCAATTTGCTCGCAGAAGCTTAATGCTTTGGCTCATCTGGTTTGGAATTGTGTATTCCTACTACGGAATCTTTACGTGGCTGCCAAGTTTATTAGTGAAACAGGGCTATGACATCGTTAAATCTTTTGAATATGTTTTGCTTATGATTTTGGCGCAGCTACCAGGCTACTTGGCAGCGGCATGGTTTGTAGAGCGATTGGGTAGAAAAATTACACTCGCTGCATTTATCGGTTTTTGTGCGTTGTCTGCATATTTCTTTGGACAAGCCGATAGTGTAAATAGCATTATGTTTTGGGGTTGTCTCATGTCCTTCTTTAATTTGGGTGCATGGGGAGTGTTATATACCTATACGCCAGAGCAATATCCAGCCAACATTCGGGCTTTTGGTTCGGGCTGGGCATCGGCAATGGGCCGTTTAGGTGGAATTTTGGCGCCGATAGTCGTCACTCATATGATGGTTTCCAAAAATGGGTTTAGCCATGTTTTTATGATGTTTACTATTGTTTTACTTTTGGTTGCAGCTGTAATTTTAATATTAGGTGAAGAAACCCAAGGTAAAAGACTTGAGTCGATAGGTCTCTAGTTTTGCCTAAGTTTATAGCAAGTAACTAAAAATATAGAGAGATGAGACATAATTTGACGCTCAGGTGACAGAGTCCCTCTTGTGTCTGTAACATAGCCCACTTAGCATAAGACTCACTTAAAATAACGACTGATTTGGAAGATAAGCTGACTATGACCAGCCTTGCGCATCAAGCGACAGAAAACCGCTCTGTAGCCGAATTTACTGAACAGGCTTACCTAAATTATGCCATGTACGTCATCATGGACCGTGCATTGCCACATATCAGTGACGGCTTAAAACCTGTACAGCGCCGTATTGTCTATGCCATGAGCGAGTTGGGCTTAAAAAGCAGTGGTAAGCCAAAAAAATCGGCCCGTACTGTGGGTGACGTACTAGGTAAATATCATCCGCATGGTGATTCGGCATGTTATGAAGCCATGGTGTTGATGGCTCAGCCATTTAGTTATCGTTATCCTTTAATTGAAGGTCAAGGGAACTGGGGTTCACCAGATGATCCTAAATCGTTTGCTGCGATGCGTTATACCGAGGCAAAACTTTCTGCCTACAGCGAGTTATTACTAAGTGAGTTAGGGCAAGGCACGAGTGAATGGCAAGATAACTTTGACGGTTCATTAAAAGAACCGATTACCTTGCCAGCAAGAGTTCCTAATATTCTGCTGAATGGTACAACTGGTATTGCGGTTGGTATGGCGACTGATATTCCGCCACATAATTTGCGTGAAGTGATTAAAGGAACAATTGCCTTAATTCGTAATCCGCAAACATCAGACGAGAAATTGGCTGAATATATTCCAGCGCCAGATTTACCAACCAAAGCTGAAATTATTACTCCGCCTGAAGAATTACTCAAAATCCAGACGACTGGACGTGGTAGTTACCGCATGCGAGCGGTTTATACCATCGAAAAAAATGAAATCGTGATTACCGAATTGCCGTATCAAGTATCGGGTTCTAAGGTGATCACTCAAATTGCCGACCAAATGCAGGCTAAGAAGCTACCATTAGTGGTGGATGTGCGTGACGAGTCGGATCATGAAAACCCAACACGACTCGTGATTGTACTTCGTTCTAACCGTATTGATGCTGAAGCGGTGATGAGCCACTTATTTGCGACTACCGATTTAGAATCAAGCTATCGCGTTAATTTAAACATGATTGGTGAGGATGGTCGTCCTCAGGTTAAGTCAATTCGTCGTATCTTACTTGAGTGGATTGAGATCCGTAAAAAAACGGTTACTCGCCGTTTGGAATATCATTTAAACCGAATTGAAAAACGCCTACATATTTTGGCAGGCCTTTTAATTGCTTATCTCGATATTGATACAGTTATTCGTATTATTCGTGAAGAAGATCAGCCTAAACCTGTATTGATGGATCATTTCAAAATTGATGAGATACAAGCAGAAGCAATTTTAGAACTCAAGTTACGCCATTTAGCAAAACTTGAAGAGATGGAAATCCGTCAAGAACAGGATGAACTCTCAGCAAAAGCAGCGATTATTCGTGAACAATTAGAAAACCCAGAATCTTTAAAAAACCTGATTATTGGTGAATTAAAAGAAGACGCGAAAAAGTTTGGTGACGAACGCCGTTCTCCAATTGTCGCACGTGCTGAAGCTGTTCAGATTAGAGAACAAGATTTAATGCCGGCTGAAGCAGTAACGGTGGTTTTATCTGAAGCGGGATGGATTCGTGCTGCAAAAGGTGCGGATGTTGATGCAGAGAATTTAAACTATCGTGTTGGTGACCAATATTTAAGTCATGCGGTGGGCAAAACCAATCAACGAATTTATTTCCTTGATGAGACAGGGCGTAGTTATGCCTTGCCTATTAGCAGTTTGCCATCAGCAAGAGGTTTAGGCGAGCCATTAAGTTCGAAGCTTGCTCCTGCAAGTGGAGTCGCGTTTATTCAGGTCTATTTAGATGATGAAGAGTCAGAACTTATTGCTGCTAGCTCATCAGGTTATGGTTTTAAAACTCAAGTCAAACAGTTAGATACTAATGCCAAGGCAGGAAAAAGCTTCTTGTCGGTACCTGAAAAGTCAAAAGCGCTACCGTTAATATCTGCCCAAAACATGACACATTTGGCTGTACTCAGCTCAGCAGGTCGACTCTTGATTATTGATTTATCAGAACTGCCAAATTTAAATAAGGGTAAAGGTAATAAGTTGATACAACTTGAAGCGAAAGAGCAGATTTTATCCATGACAACCCTGAACTTAGATGAAATAATTCAGGTGGTTGCAGGTCAACAACATCTAAAACTAAAAGGTGATGATCTACAGAAATACATGGGTAAACGAGCTTCAAAAGGTCACCTCTTACCACGTGGATATCAAAAAGCAAATAAACTGTTGATTCAGAGATAAAGCTAGCGTCGGGCAACATAAATACGCTATATATGGCAATAAGTTCAAGCAATGAACTGAACTTATTGGTATTGGATAACGATTAAAAGGACAGCAATTTGGAGTACGCAATTTGTACTCCATGCAAAAAATTTGGCAGGGTCAAATTGTCAAAACTTCTGTCTCATAATCTTGTTCGAAAGTGTCATGAATGTGCCAATAAGTTTTAAATATGTTCTGGCACCAAGAAGCTAAAGAATAGCTGGGGCATTGAATAACAGTTATTACTAAGGATTACGAATCGGAGATAATGGCATTATGGAAAAGATTTGGTTTGCAGAATACCAAAAAACAGGGATTCCAGAAACAGTAGCATTGCCTGCGGAAAATACCTCTCTTGTTGATATTTTTGAGAGTAATTTCCAAAAATTTGGTTCTCGTGATGCCTTTATCTTTATGGATAAAGCGATGTCATTTAACGAGTTGGAACTTGCAAGCCGTAAGTTCGCGACCTATTTGCAAAATTTGGGGTTAGCAAAGGGAACTCGTGTGGCAGTGATGATGCCAAACGTATTGCAATATCCTGTAGTTGCATTAGCTGTGTTACGTGCAGGCTTAGTATTAGTGAATGTAAACCCACTTTATACTGCGCGTGAGCTTGAGCATCAATTAAATGACTCGGGTTCAGAAGTACTCGTGATTATCGAAAACTTTGCCAGTGTTTACCAAAGCATTTTAGGTAAAACTCCTGTGAAGCATGTTGTAGTTGCGACAGTAGGAGATATGCTTGGTACGCTTAAAGGTACATTAGTAAATTTTGTATTACGTAAAGTACGTAAGCAAATTCCTGCTTGGAATATTCCAGGGTACGTTAAATTTAATACAGCATTAAATAAAGTAAGTCCGAGTAATTATAAGCGTCCAAATTTAACTTTAAGTGATACTGCCGTGCTTCAATATACGGGTGGTACTACAGGTGTTTCAAAAGGTGCGGAATTAACACATCTTAATTTGGTTGCCAATCTTTTACAGTGTGATGGTATCTTCCAAAGTAAATTTGGTGCAAATGATGGTGCTAAAGGCGACCGTATTGTTTGCGCATTACCGCTTTATCATATTTTTGCGTTCATGGTTTGCGCGATGTACGGTATGTATAAAGGTCAGGCAAATATCTTGATTCCGAACCCACGTGATTTACCAGCGGTAATTAATGAATTACGTAAATATCAGCCATCATTCTTCCCAGCAGTAAATACATTATTTAATGCTTTAGTAAACAATGAAGAATTTAAACAACTTGACCATAGCAATTTAAAAATGGCGATGGGCGGTGGTATGGCAGTTCTACCTTCTACAGCAGAAGCGTGGAAGAAGATTACTGGTACAACCATTATTGAAGGTTATGGTTTGTCTGAGACTTCTCCGGTAGCGACTGCAAACCCTCCTGCATCTACTGAATTTAGCGGCACAATTGGTATTCCATTACCTTTAACAGAAGTTGCTATTTTAGATGATGACGGTAAAGAAGTTGCCTTAGGTGAGCAAGGTGAAATCTCTATTCGTGGTCCTCAAGTCATGAAAGGCTATTGGAAGCGTCCTGATGAGACTGCGAAAGTCATGACTGCAGACGGTTTCTTCCGTACTGGTGATATCGGCGTTATGGATAGCCGTGGATATACTAAAATTGTAGACCGTAAAAAAGATATGATTTTGGTTTCTGGCTTTAACGTTTATCCAAGCGAAATCGAAGAAGTTATTGCTAAACATCCAAAAGTATTGGAAGTTGCAGCAATTGGTGTTCCTGATGAAAAATCAGGTGAAGTGCCAAAACTCTTTATCGTGAAAAAAGACCAAAGCTTAACAACTGAAGAAATTTTGAACTTTGCTAAAGAAAACTTAACAGGTTATAAACGCCCTCGTTATGTTGAGTTTATGGATGAATTACCTAAATCAAACGTAGGCAAAATCTTACGTAAAGATTTACGTAAACCAGCTTAAAGAAGTCAATAAAAAAGCGCCTTAGGGCGCTTTTTTTGTTTTTACATTTTATTGTGGCTCTTCATAAACCAGCGGTCTATGTAAGGACGACCAATTCCTACCATCCCAACAAAAACTAGCATTGTGCCCAATTGTAAACGCAGATGAGTTAAATCGAGCTGACCATAACTTAAATAATTATCTGCTAGGCAATATAGGGTAATCACAATTAACCAATGCCATAAAGGAAGTCGTTTAATACCGACTGCAATAAAAGTAATTGTTAAAATAACAAAGGTGCCCAATGTCGATTGCCAATTTAGATTTGCACAAATCACACTCAATAAAAAAGCGACAATAGGAAGTACGATTTTTAATATACGGTCTACCTGAAGTTGATTTTGTTTTTGCTTCTCTAAGACTTCAAACAATTCTTTTTGATCAGGTTGTTGCATACATGGCCCTATTAATCAGTGATGACAAGTGATTGCATAAAATTTCAGGTAAAAACGCAATGTTATGATAGCATGATCAACAGTATTTTCAGTGATGGATGGCACTATGCAGGGCATCAGCGGCATTATCTATATTATTTTAGTGGCATGTTTGCTGCCATACGCATTTACCGTAATTGCAAAATTTACAGGTGGTTTTCAGCCCGTTGATAATCAAAACCCGAGAGCTTTTTTGGCTAAAACAACAGGCCTTGCTGCTCGCGCTAATGCCGTACAACAAAATAGCTTTGAAAGCCTACCTTTATTCTTAACTGCTATTTTAATGGCTGAATATATGGTTGTTCCGGAATATTTTATTCTGAGATTAGGTTGGGCATATATTATTTTAAGAGTTATTTATGGCATTTGCTATTTAAGTAACTGGGCAACTTTACGCTCGATTGTTTGGTTCTTATCGATATTGTGTCCAATCTTTCTATTAGTGGTCACGATTAAACTGACTTGAGTGTCATTCTGTCATCATTCATATCAACTTTCGCGTGTGCCCATTGTATAATCGGCATCATTTTGATGATATCCACGCTATAATCGAGTGGATTTTACATCTGACTTCATAACGAAAGAGTATTGATATGAGTTACAGCAATATCCCAGCAGGTAAAGATGCGCCAAATGACATCTATGTCATCATTGAAATTCCTGCAAATGCAGCACCAATTAAATATGAAATCGATAAAGATTCTGATGCATTGTTTGTAGACCGTTTCATGGGTACAGCAATGTTCTATCCAGCGAACTATGGCTATGTTCCAAATACTTTGTCTGAAGATGGCGACCCATTAGACGTACTTGTTGTAACTCCACATCCTGTTGCTGCTGGTTCTGTAATTCGTTGCCGTCCAGTGGGCAAATTAAACATGGAAGATGACGGTGGTATTGATGCGAAATTAATCGCTGTTCCACACGAAAAATTATCTCCACTTTACAAAGACGTGAAGGAATATACAGATCTTCCTCCGTTATTGATTAGCCAAGTTGAGCATTTCTTCAGTCACTATAAAGATTTAGAACCAGGTAAGTGGGTAAAAATCAGTGGTTGGGAAGGTGCTGATGTTGCTAAAGCAGAAGTATTAAAAGCAATTGAAGCTGCTAAATAAGCTTTAATTTATAAGCTCAGAATTTCTGAATTGATATTTTGAGCTTAATAAAAAACCTACATCTGTTGCCAGACGTAGGTTTTTTTATACTTGATAGATTTGTGAATTAGAATAATTTCACAGGAATATCAAGGAAGATACGCCATTCATTCGTATCGCCAATATAGGCTTTCGATTGGTAAGCATCACTCGCACGGTAGTAAGAGTTACGAATACGAAGGCTTGCATCTTTAGCAAAACCACTTTGAACTGTGTATTTCACTTGGTTAAAGAACTCACGTTCTTCAGCATCATCAGTTAAGCCTTTAACTTTGATGTCCCAACCGTATACAAATGCAGTTGTCCAGTTCAGACCAGGTAATACGCCTAACTTACCAAAATCAACATTGTACTGAATTTGTGCAGATTTTTCATCGTTACCGATGAAGTCTGACATGTAAGAGTTCGGTAAATAGATACTTTGGAAGCCATCAGCATTTTGACCATAGTCATAACCGACATTACCACTGTTTTGTTGGTATGCTAACATCACACTATGTGGGCCAGTTGCATAAGTTCCTGAAATTGCCCAAATATTGTTTTTACGGTTAGATTTGTCATCAGTAGTTTCTGAATATGTAATAGCATTTTCATCAAACTTAGTATGATAACCACTGAAATCATAAGTTAATGAACTGTCATTAGCCAATGGCTGTTTAAAGTTCACATTTATATAATGACGTTCAAGTGCATTTTTGCTGTCTAAACCATAGTAAGATGCATTTAAATTATCATCAAACTTGTATTTAGCACCCCAAACAATTGCACGATCAAGACCATTACCATTTACGTCAGCATCGGTATTGATTTGATCAGACATTTGGTCTTTAGTAAATTTACCAGCAACCAATTCAAGATTTTTGATTTCATGGCTAGTTAATAAAGTACCTGTAAAGTATTCAGGAACCATACGTCCAGTATTACTTGCAAGAACAGGTAGGTCGAGTACTTGAGTACCGTAACGTACTGTTGTATTCGAGAAACGTGCTTTAACGCTACCACCACCACGAGCCCAGTGATCATAAGCGGAGCCATCATTATGTAATGGGATCATTTGGTTACCGGCATTTTTATTTTCACCGATCTTAAATGAACCATCACCCACAGCGCCAACACCGAAACCAACAATACCAGGGGTAAAGCCAGATTCAATACTTACAATTGCTGATTGAGCAAATGAGCTAGTATCTTTTGCGCCCTGTTTTTTGTCACGGTTGATGTAACCTGTACGGAAGAGAATAGAACCGTTCGCATCTTCAACAAATCCTTTTGCCTCACTTTGCTCGCTTGCCTGAGCTGAGGAAATTATTGCCGCAGAAATGAGAACTGCTAATGTAAGTTTTTGTGCTTTTAGCATATTTAAAGAACCTCATAAAAACGATAAATCCTGTGCCTTGTTATTGTTCAGGGCCTAGGATTTCCATCAATTGTATAAGTAATCTGTAAAAAAGATATATTTTTGTTCATTTTATTTTATATATGCTATGCAGGATTTGATTAATGTGGTAGGGGTTGTTTAATAAATTTATAATTCGTCTTTTATACTTAATCTATTGTTTAAAATAAAAAAAGTAATTTAATTTTTAGTGGATTTTTATCATTTATTTTGTATTTAAAGTTCAAAAAATAGTTGATTCTTGTGTTCATTTTTTACTCTTTTTTGTTGGATATGTTCACTTTTTAATCTTATTTTAAGTTTCTTTTTTCATCACTTTTATTTTTATACCCTTTAAATTGTTACTATATAACTTTATTTTAAAAATGGAATGTACAAAAATAGATCACTACAGGCAGCCAACAAAATATGTTTAGGTTGATCAAATTTAGTGCAATATATTGCTTGTATTTTGTGCACTACTCTTTTTGTTCATATTATTGCTTAAAAAAGACCCAAAATAGTACATCTACTTTAAACAAGTAATAAATAAACAAATCCAATGAGTAGAAATGCGCAATTACAGATCATTACAAGCACTGTCCTCCAGAAATTTACATACTTTTTATATCTCGCCTTTAAGATTAAATAGAAAATTTATGTGCAACAAATGAATACTTCTCACCTCGCTCATTAATTTCCGACAAGGGGTTTTCGTATGTTTAGTATTTTTTCTTGTATAAGAATTTTATTTTATCACTATGTTTTTTATAGATATATTTTTATAAAAATTACACAGCAATTTTATAATAAAGTGAGTTTGATCTCAAAATTAATGAAGAGCACTGATAGCAAATTTGTACTTGGCACAGCAATTGCTAAAGCTCAAGTAACACAATTTGTTTAATTCCTATAAATCGTGCGTTCATTGTGGGGGAGATCAAAATGATGAAATTTGCACTTAAGGCAGTAACTCTTGGTATCTTTGCAGCAGGGTCAACTATGGCTATGGCTGAAGATGCTCCATCTTTTTATGGAATCACGGCAACAGGTAGTGTGGCAGCGACCACAGACTACCGTTTCCGTGGTGTTACCCAATCGTCAAATAACCCAGCTATTCAAGGTGGGTTCACTTTTTCTCATAAGTCAGGCGCTTATGTTGCGCTTTGGGGCTCAAGCGTAGACTTTAATACACCTGGTGTTTCAACTGAAACCGATATCTCTTTAGGTTATACAAATACATTAAAATTGTCTGATACGCTTGCACCAACTTATGATGTGGGTGTAATTCATTATGGATACATTGGTTCTGACTCAAAATTTACTAACCCATACAATGGTGATACTGGCTTCGACTTCACCGAATTTTACGGAAAATTAACGTTTGCAGACTCTTTATTTAAAGGTGATGCACTTAGCGTGGGCGTAAGCTATTCAGATGATTACTGGGGCCACTCTGATGAGTTCTGGTATTTCAACGTCGGTTATTCAGCACCAATTGCAGACACAGGATTTACTGGACTTGCTTCAGTTGGTTATAACAAACTCAAAAACAAAGACTCTTTACTTGTAGTTGCGGGTGGGCCAGGTGAAGACGATAGCTATATCGATTATAAAGTTGGTGTGAATTATAACATCTTGGGTATTGTTGCTGAGCTAGATGTTGTTGGTACAGACATTAGTACTTCTGGTATGACTGATGCTGGTAAGAAACCTTATGACACGGGCTTGGTGTTTAGTTTAACTAAAACATTCTAAGTTTGAGTTTTAAAAAAGCGGGTGAGTAACCCGCTTTTTTATTAGTTTTCTATTTCAGAAAGTAGCTGTTTTAACTGGTTAAGCTCAATATCCGTAGCTTTAGATAATGGCTTGCGTGGTAAGCCCGCAGAGACACCTTTTAGTTGTAAACCAGCTTTAATCGTTTTAGGTAAACCACCATTTACAATAAAGCGTAGTAGAGGAAGTTGCTGATAAAATGAATTCTGGGCCTGTTCCAATTCACCATTTTTCACATGTTCAATAAGCTGTTGAGGTCGCTGACCTAACAGGTTCGGTGCTGCTGTACACCAACCGCTTGCTCCCGCACATAAAGCTTCTAAAGCTAGAGGGTTACACCCGTTATAAAAAGGGAGTTCTCCTTTTGATAGCTCATAAATTTTATGCATGCGCTGAATATCACCGCTACTTTCTTTCACCATCGTAATATTTGCAATGCTATTAAACATACGCACAATTAACTCTGGAGACATATCAACACCGCTAGTCGCGGGGTTGTTATAAATCATAATTGGTAGTGTGGTTTCTTGGGCAATTGATTGATAATATTCAAAAATCTCTTGGTCTGTTAGCTTCCAATAAGATATAGGAATCACCATGAGTGCATCTGCACCGTAGCTTTGAGCGATTTGGGCTTTTTTAATGGCTTGATCAGTCGTGAGTTCTGAAATTCCAATAATGACAGGCACGCGTTTATTAATACTTTCAATTGAAGTTCTTGCGACTAAGCACCATTCATCCCATTCAAGATAAGCGCTTTCGCCTGTACTGCCTAAAGGCGCAATCGCATCGCAGCCATTTGCAATCAGCAAATCCAGTATTTGTTTCAAAACAGGAAGATTAATGGTGTTGTCATCAGAAAATGGGGTAACAGGGTAGCCAATAATGCCGTTTAGTTTCATGGTCGAAATCTCTTTTTAAATACAGTCAGAATGTTTTTTCAAAGCTTTACGTGCGTAGTAGGCAAAGTTCACTTTGTTACGTTTATCGGTAGAAACCCAGTCATGAGCTTCTGTTGCTAAATCATGTGGGATCGGCTGGATTTGTCCGGCAGACATCGCTAGCAGTTGCAGTTGAGCTGCTCGTTCAATTAAAAGAGCCAAGTTGCAGGCTTCTTCAATGGTTTTTCCTGTAACCAGTTGGCCATGATGAGACAATAAAACAGCGCGGTTTTTACCCAGAGCAGAAGAAATCAAAATACCTTCTTCATTACCTACAGGGACACCTGGCCAATGACCTACAAATGAGCAGTCTTCGTAAAGTGCGCAAACGTCCATTTGGGAAACCATAAGTGGAACCTGTAGCATCGATAGAGCCGCTACATGAGTTGGATGCGTATGGATAATGCAATTCACCTCTGGGTGTTCTCTATAAATCCATGTGTGAAAACGATTGGCTGGGTTTGCCATTCCTTCTTGATTGATGGGTTCTAAATCTTGATTCACCTCAAGTAAATTTGAGGCAGTAATTTCATCAAAACCTAAACCAAAACGTTGGGTAATAAAGGAGTCTTTATTTTCACTACGGCAGGTAATTTGGCCTGCTAAACCAGCATCATGGCCATGGTCAAATAAAATACGACAAGTGAGTGCAAGCTTTTGACGATCAGTTAAATCTGAGTCGCTAATCCACTTTTGCATGTCTTGCTGTGCATGTTGCATCAGGTCTTGTTTGTTTACAGCAGCAGTCTTCATCTCTTCTCCAGTCCAGTTGACCAAATTAAGTAGGTGAAGGCAGAATAGAAAATAGCTGGATGAATCAATACATCCAGTTTTTATAAGTTGTATGGTCCAGATGGGGTGGATATGCTAAGACCTTGGCAAGTACATTTTCGTATCGATGAAAGAGAAGAAAAAACGGTTTTTCTAAAACTGACTAACTTGATTAGTCAGGAAATTTTAAGTGGGCGTTTAGTGCAGGGGACTATGCTGCCAGGGTCTCGTAGCCTGTCAAAAGAACTAGGAATTAATCGAAAAACCGTACAAGCAGTCTATGAAGAATTAGAAGCACAAGGATGGCTTGTGACCCTTCCCCGAAAAGGCACATTTGTGGCGGATGTTTTGCCAGAAAAACAGTTTCAAATAGAGCCAGTATCTGAGCGAAAAGTTAATGATAAACCAATCACTCAAGAAGTGATTCAACGCCCACATAACGATGGTGTGCCAGATCCGAGGCTTATTCCCTACGAACTATTTTCGCGGGCATACCGGCATGCACTGATTAAAATTACGCAAAACCAGTACATGGGATATGGTGACCCACGAGGGATGGTTGAGCTAAGACAGGCTTTACAACAAATGCTATCGATGGAACGTTTTATGAATGTTGCCGAAGATGAGATTTGTATTGTACGTGGTAGCCAGATGGGAATTTTTCTTGCCTCTCGAGCATTACCCAATCGGCAGGGCATTATCGTTGTTGAGGAATTATATTATCCATCTGCTTTTAAAGCATTTCAGTCAAATGGCTTTCAAGTGGTTTCTGTTAAATTAGATGAACAAGGTATTGTCATTGAAGATTTAGAACGGATTTTACAAGAGCATTCTGTAGCTGCCATTTATACAACTCCGCATCATCAATATCCTACAACTGTCACCATGACCATGTCTCGCCGTCTTCAACTCTTAGAGCTTTCAAAAAAATGGGGCTTTTATATTATTGAAGATGATTATGACCACGAATTCCACTATGACAGTCGGCCTATGCCACCCTTAGCGAGTTTGCCTCATTCTGAATTGGTTATTCATATTGGCTCATTGTCTAAGGTCTTTGCACCCGGCGTCCGATTGGGATACGTCGTGGCATCCTCAACAATCATTCAATCCATTACTGAAGATATTCTATTGATTGATCGGCAAGGCAATAACATTACGGAACTTGCTTTAGCAGATTTAATGCATCGAGGGGAAATCAAGCGGCATATCCGTAAAATGAAAAAAATATATCAACTACGCCGTGACCATGCCTTAGCTGAGTTCCATCGAGTTTTTGCTGAGACTGTTCAGATACAACCACCTGCAGGTGGAATGGCCTTATGGGCGAAATTCCAGAAAGCATTTACTCAAGATCAGCTTATAAAATTAAAAGAACTTAACATTGATACAGAGCATAAGTTTAAACAGGAAGAATGTACTAATCATTGTATCCGTTTTGGCTTTGCGGCTTTATCAGAGAAAGAAATTACTTGCTTAATTGAGACTTTAAATGGAGCTTTTAATAAAAGAACAGCGGACTCATAATCCGCTGTTTTATTTTAAGAAAGTTCACTCTAATTCATTTCTACATTTTTGAATCTCTGAGACAAAGGTAAGCAGAAAGGGAGTAATTTGTGACTTATATTTTTCGGTTTGTAGCATCTCGCTAATTTGTTCAGGAGATTTGCCGATGAGAGAAATCCTTAAAAATAAATCTTCAAAGAAATTGCTACTAACAGTCGACAATACTCTTCTTAAAGAAATCAGCATATCGTCGCCGCGGCTAGATGCATGAACTAGAACGATAGGCTTGTCTATGATTTCAGTACGGGAAACCATCCAATCAATTGCATTTTTAAGGCCACCTGGAATACAACGGATATATTCTGGACTTGAGATGATAATGCCATCTGCATCAGAAACAGATTTGATGAAATCTTCCACTACAGTAGGCGTTTTTTCTCCTTCATTATCTGGAGAAAAGACAGGCAGATTATTAATATGATCAAAAACTGTCAATTCAATGTCGGACGGTGCTATATCCTTCATTGCTCTTAATAGAGCAGTATTTGTAGATTCTTTTCTTGTACTACCTGAGATAGCCAAAATTTTCATAGCATCCTCTTTACTTCTATTAATACATAGGGAGTAATAAATTCTCTTATTAATAACTTCTATAAATATTAAAAAAGCGGACTCATAATCCGCTGTTTTTATTTTAAGAATGATTGCCTCGATAAGAGAGCGCTTCTGTAAGATGAGGACTTTGGATCATCTCACTTTGCGCCAAATCGGCAATGGTACGAGCGACCCGTAAAACACGATGATAAGCACGAGCCGACAGATTCAAACGTTGTTGAGCCATTTCAAACATTCGTTGAGAAGTACTATCAAGTACAGCATATTGCTCAAGTTGTTTCGGTGAAAGTGCTTGATTTAAACAATCTTGTCTTTGCATTTGTTGTTTATAAGCATAAATCACACGCTGTCTTACAGCCGTAGAGTCTTCAGCAGGCGTTGGATCTTGCAGTTCTTGAGCTTTTAAAGGCGGTACATCAATATGTAAATCGATACGGTCAAGTAATGGTCCTGATATACGGTTTTGATAGCGCTTAATACTCTCTGGCGAACATTGGCAACGGCTGTCTTGATTAAACGCATAACCACATGGACAAGGGTTCATTGCTGCAATGAGCTGAAAGTTTGCAGGATAGGTAATTTGCCGAGCTGCACGTGAAATAATGATTTCTTTTGATTCAAGTGGCTGACGTAAGACTTCTAGAACTTTTCTGTCAAACTCAGGGAGTTCATCTAAAAACAAAACGCCTAAATGAGATAAGGTAATTTCACCCGGTTTAGGATGCGAGCCGCCCCCAACTAGTGCAATGGCTGATGCCGTATGGTGGGGCGCCCGAAATGGACGCTGTCCAAAGGTATGTGGTGTATTTGAAATAGAATAAATACTCGCGACTTCAAGCGTTTCCTGATTAGAAAGCGGTGGCAAAATTGAAGGAAGACGTGAAGCGAGTAAAGTCTTACCTGTACCTGGTGGTCCTTTAAAGAGCAGCGAGTGGCCGCCTGCGGCGGCAATTTCTAGTGCGCGACGTGGACGTAGCTGACCTTTTACATCTGCCAGATCAAATTTATAAGGCATTTGGTTTGAGGTCGTTGCAGGTTCAATCGAAGATAGTGATTTTATGCCCAAGAAATGATCACAAACTTCTTTTAAATGGCTCACTGGATAACATTCAAGATTCGGTAAATGGCTAATATCCTGACTGTTATCGAGAGGTAAAAGCATTTTATGCTTGGCCTGTTGACACGCCATTGCCAAAGTTAAAGTGCCTGATACTGGTCTTACATGGCCATCTAAAGCTAATTCACCAATTAATTCAAAATCTTCGGCACAGTTTTCTGGGAGCTGGCCAGAAGCAATTAAAATACCTATAGCAATAGGTAAATCTAGACGTGATCCATCTTTGGGCAAATCTGCTGGTGCAAGATTAATGGTCAGCCGTTTTGTTGGAAATTGAAATCCACTATTAATAATGGCTGAGCGAACTCGGTCTTTACTTTCTCTTACCGCCGCCTCTGCTAGGCCGACAATAGTAAGAGAAGGTAAACCTTGACTCACATGTACCTCGACCTCAATCAAAGGTGCATGTAAACCTAAAAGTCCCCGTGTATAAATTTTAGAAAAGGACATCTTATTGTTCCATTATGGTGCTTCATTTTTAATCGTTGTAAAGTATAAATGCGCTACGTTGGTGCTTATTTTTTATTCTTTAAAGTTTCTTCTAACAAACTTACTTGTTTTTGTAGCTCTTCTAAACGTTGATTGGCTGATTGAAGTGCAGTCTTTTGACGGTCGATCTCTTGTTTGGAAACAAGATCCAACTTTTCGACCGCTTCATTTAATAATGCACGTAAATTTTTTTCCAAATCTTTTTTAGGCTCATCAATTTGTTCCAGAATGGCCTGTAGCAAAGTTTCTAGCATGAAATATCCAAAGTGTTGTATTACCTTATGCTTTACAGTTTAACACTGCTTAAGCGCGGGATATAGGTTTCAATTTTTTTAGTGCAAATAGATCATTAAATCAGCACATAACACTACTGAAAATTCATTTTATTTTTGATAGCTCATCTACATCTTGCTCACTAAATAGGTTATAAAGAAAGTTCATGCAAAAGATTCATTTCCCTCAACCTTTGAAATATTGGCATGAAAATTGAACATAAAACCTTACTGGTGAAAAGAAGCCGAAGGAAACAAACATGAAGCTTGTAACTGCAATTGTAAAACCGTTTAAATTGGATGACGTGCGTGAAGCACTCTCTGACATTGGTGTACAAGGGATTACCGTAACTGAAGTTAAAGGTTTTGGTCGTCAAAAAGGGCATACTGAACTCTACCGTGGCGCGGAGTATGTGGTTGATTTCTTACCTAAAGTAAAAATCGAGATTGCGATTAGTGATGAAATGGTCGACGCAGTAATTGAATCAATTACACGTGTCGCAAGCACTGGAAAAATCGGCGATGGTAAGATTTTTGTGACTAACCTGGAACAAGTAATCCGTATCCGTACGGGTGAAACTGGACCGGATGCTGTCTAAATTGGCACAAAGCTTGCTGAGTAGAAAATAACTCGCAAATGAGGTTGGGGGACACGAATGAAAAAAATGCTTATGGCGCTCAGTCTATCAGGCGCTCTTTTGGGTGGTACTGCCGTTTGGGCAGAAGAAGCTGTAACAACGCCAACATCGGAAGTTGCGGCTGCATCAACATCTCCAGCTACTGCAACTACTACTGCAGAAGCACCAGTTGCTGAAACTCCAGCAGCTCCAGCACCGACACCTACGCTTGATACGGGTGATACCTCTTGGATTCTAGTTTCAACCGCATTGGTTCTATTAATGACCATTCCGGGATTGGCATTATTCTACGGCGGTATGGTACGTAAAAAAAATGTACTCAGTACGATGATGTTCAGCCTTTCAGCTGCAATCTTGGTAAGTTTGCTGTGGGTGATTGCTGGTTACTCAATCGCGTTCTCTGGCACAGGTGCATTTTTTGGTGATTTGTCTAAAGCAATGCTAAACGGGGTAGCGTTTGATGCATTAAGTGGGACAATTCCTGAAAGTCTCTTTGTTATTTTCCAAATGACTTTTGCCATTATTACAGTGGCGATCCTTAGCGGTTCTATTGCAGACCGTATGAAATATTCAGCTTTCATGGTGTTTATTGCAGTTTGGGTGCTCGTTGTTTACGCACCAATTACCCACTGGGTGTGGGCTGCAGATGGCTGGTTATTTAAAGCAGGCGCATTAGATTTTGCTGGTGGTACAGTTGTACATATCAACTCAGGTGTTGCAGGTCTAGTTGCTGCTTACATGCTTGGAAAACGTATTGGCCTTGGCCGCGAATCTATGGCTCCGCATAACCTGACTTTAACTGTAGTGGGTGCAAGCTTACTTTGGGTGGGTTGGTTCGGCTTTAACGGTGGTAGTGCTCTAGGCGCTGGTGCTCGTGCAAGTATGGCAATTTTAGTGACTCAAGTTGCCGCTGCCGCTGCTGCATTCTCTTGGTTAGTTGTTGAACGTATGATCCGTGGTAAAGCATCTGTATTAGGCGGTGCTTCTGGTGCGGTAGCTGGCTTAGTTGTGATTACACCAGCAGCAGGTTTTGTTGGGGTAGGCGGTGCTTTAGTCATGGGCCTTATTGGTGGCGTAGTGTGCTTCTGGGGTATTACAGCACTTAAACGCTTACTTAAAGCCGATGATGCTTTGGATGCGTTTGGTTTGCATGCGGTAGGTGGTATTGTCGGTGCGATTTTAACTGGCGTATTCTACAGTGACGAAATTATTAAAGCAGCCAATGTTGCATTAGCTCCAACATTCGCTGGCCAATTATGGGTACAAGTTGAAGGCGTATTGGCAACAATGGTTTACAGCGGTATCGCGACTTTCGTTATTCTTAAAGTGATTGATCTTGTGATTGGTATCCGTGTTAATGCTGATGATGAACGCATGGGTCTGGATTTAAGCCAACATGGCGAACGTATCGAATAATTCGTAATATATTCCAATCAAAAAACAGTCTTCGGACTGTTTTTTTGTCTTGAAGAATGCTGGTTCTGTAAGTGTAGAAATTTTGCTACACTAGGTCAAAGTAATCGACCCTATAAATCCGCTATGCATTGTCCATTTTGCAACGCCGCAGATAGTAAAGTCATCGATTCACGTTTAGCCGCCGAAGGCTGTCAGATTCGTCGACGTCGTGAGTGTGTAAGTTGCGGTGAACGTTTTACCACTTTTGAAAGCTATGAAGTGGTAATGCCCCGTGTGATCAAATCGAATGGAAAAAATGAACCTTTCGATGAGGCCAAATTACGCCGTTCGTTAATGCATGCTTTGCAAAAACGTCCGGTCACACAAGAGCAGATCGAAACAGTTTTAAGTGATATTCAGTTGCAGATTCGCCGTTTAGGTGAGCGTGATGTGAAATCTAGAACAATTGGCGAAATTGTCATGCAATCTTTATTTGCCCTTGACCATGTTGCTTACGTCCGATTTGCTTCTGTCTATCAAGATTTTCAGGATGTTGAAGCGTTTCGCCGTCAAATAGAGCAAATGCAACAACGTGAACACTAATCATTTGAGATTTTTATGTCTGAGTTGAAACAAGATCAGTATTGGATGCAGCAAGCTATTGAACTTGCCAAACGAGGACTATATTCGACCAAGCCTAATCCAAATGTTGGTTGTGTGATTGTCAAAGATGATCAGTTAATTGGACAAGGCTTTCATCCTAAAGCAGGTCAGCCACACGCTGAAGTTTTTGCCTTACGTGAGGCGGGTGAACATGCAGAAGGGGCAACGGCTTATGTCACGCTTGAACCATGTGCGCATTATGGCAGAACCCCTCCTTGTGCCGAAGCATTGGTGAAAGCTCAAGTTAAAAAAGTAGTGGTCGCTTGTCCTGATCCAAATCCATTGGTGGCAGGTAAGGGTGTTCAGATTTTGAAAAATGCCGGAATTGAAGTAGAAGTTGGCATTTGTGAAGATTTAGCATCAAAACTTAATCAAGGTTTTTTAAAGACAATGTCTACAGGCATGCCTTATGTACGTTTAAAGGTAGCCTCAAGTTTAGATGGGCGTACTGCAATGGCATCAGGTGAGTCGAAGTGGATTACTGGTTCGGCTGCACGCCAAGATGTCCAGCATTGGCGTGCCATTTCTGGAGCAGTGATTACAGGTATTGAAAGTGTGATTGCAGATGATTGTCAGCTTAATGTGCGTTCACTCAATAATTTTGATATCGAGATGGTTGCTCAGCCAAAACGTGTCGTTTTAGATCGCCAAGGGCGTTTACCACTTAACGCTAAGATCTTAGAGAATCCTGAAACTGTGATGGTAATGGGGCCGTATCGTCAAGAACTTGCTGATTTAGGCGTGATACAATTAGAAATTCAGCCTTTAAAAATGCTGTTACAGACCCTATCTAAGCAACATCAAATTTATGATGTGTTGGTTGAAGCTGGCGCAACATTGTCTACTGCCTTTTTGCAAGAAGGTTTGGTGGACGAATTGATCAGTTATATTGCCCCGACCTTATTGGGGAAAAGTGCAAGGGCCATGTTCAATGCAGAGTTTGAATATATGGCAGAGCAACTTCGTTTTACACTTCTTGATGTGACACAAATTGATCAAGATATACGCTTAAGGTTAATCCCTACGCAAGAGAAAGTATGAATTCAGAGCCTTCGGTTTATCACAAACGTCGTCATGCAGCCCGTACGACAGACGAATATCTTTTCCATCAGCTTGTGCCGTACTTGGGTAACAAGCGCCGATTGCTCCATCTAATTTTAGAAGCCCTTGAAATTACAGGGACACTGAATAGCAAGAAAAAGAATCCACCGATTTTTGCCGATTTCTTTGCCGGCAGTGGCGTTGTATCTCGTTTAGCACGTCAAAATGGTTACCGTGTGATTGCGAATGACTGGGAACCTTATAGTCATGCTTTAAATCATGCGATTTTAGCCTGTGTAGATGCACCTGCTTTTAAAGAACTGGGGGGCTATCAAAAGGCAATCGATTATTTAAATCGCTTACCTGAAGTTAAAGGTTGGGTAACGCATAACCTTTGTCCACGTAACGATGATGTATACGATCCAACTCGTGACCGTTTATTCTTTAAACGCCGTAACGGTATGCGTATCGATGCAATTCGTCAGCAGATTGCAACATGGCAGGCACAAGGTGCAATTAATGATGTAGAGATGAGTGCTTTGCTTGCGCCATTGCTCTATTCAGCTAGTTTTGTCAGTAACACGAGTGGTGTATTTAAAAGCTTCCACCAAGGGTGGGGCGGACGTACTCAAACTGCGTTAGAACGAATTGAATCATTACTTTGGTTAACACCGAGCCGTTTTTGTGAGATTGGTGATCGCAAACGTCCGGCTGCTGAAATGTGGTGTGTAGATTCACAACATCTAGCAAATCAAATGAGTGGTTTTGAGGTTGATGTTGCCTATCTCGATCCACCATATAACCAGCACGCATATAGTAGTAATTACCATGTTTTAAATGCACTAACTTTATGGGATCAGGTGGATTTACCTTCACCGGATACCAAAGGTTATAAGAGTGGTATTGATAGAGCATGGCGTAAAGAACGCCCAAGTCCATATAACTCTTCTAAACATGCAAAAGATGCGTATGAGAAATTACTTTCAACGATCAATGCACGCTATATTCTGACCAGCTATTCAACTGATGGTAATATCGAGCCGAAAGATTTACTTATGGCCAATCTGGAACGAGGCAAAGTGACCTTGTTAACACAAGATGTTCCGCGCTATCGAGTGAGTAAACAACGACAGTCTGAACGTGCACGCGTGCTTGAGTTTATTGTGATTACGGATACTCATGCCAAGTCAGGACCACCATTACGTCAGTTATTAGGCCAGCTTTACCACTTCGCCGAGCTAGGTGGTGTAGATACCTCAGGCAATAGTACACAGCTCGCACTTTGGTAAGCGCTGCAATTTAAGCAGTGTAAAAAGATTTGGAGATTGAGCCATGTTTACAGGCATTATTGAAAGTTTAGCTAAAGTTGAAAGCCTGCAAAGTGTAGGTGGTGATGTGCGTCTACGTATTCAGACTGATCTGGATATGTCTGATGTACATTTGGGTGATTCGATTGCAACCAATGGTATTTGTCTTACAGTGATTGAATGGGGCGATAACTGGTACGCAGCAGATGTTTCCCGTGAAAGTTTAAATCGAACGACTTTGGGTAACTGGAAAGTTGGACAACGTGTCAATGTTGAAAAGGCAATGTTACCGACAACGCGCTTTGGCGGGCACATTGTAAGTGGTCACGTTGATGGCGTAGGTGAAATTACCGTAGTGCGTGAAGATGCTCGTTCAATCTATTATGAAGTTACAGCACCGACAGAACTTGCTAAATATTTGGCGGAAAAAGGTTCGATAACTGTTGACGGAATTAGCTTAACGATTAACCACTTACGTGGAAATATTTTAAGCTTGAATTTGATTCCGCATACGGCAGAACGTACCAATATTGGAACATGGCAAGTAGGCAGTAAGGTCAACCTTGAAGTCGATGTGTTGGCACGTTATATCGAGCGTTTATTGCTCGGTGATAAAGCTGCTGAGCAAAAAACTGAGTCAAATATTAGTATGGCTTTTTTAGCTGAAAATGGTTTTTTAAAATAAAAGCCAGATCATCAAAATAAAAAAACCGGAACATATGTCCGGTTTTTTTATTTTTAAAAATTAATGCTTGGTGAGTGTAACCGAATGTGTGCCGACCCATGGTTTAGTATGCTGAGTACGTGTAATTGAAAACTCACCTTTTTCTGACGCTCGTGTCAGCAAGATTGAAAGTGAATTAAAGTCGTTATGACTCATATAAAGTTCTTGTGCTGAAAATGTCCATTGCTCACCCTGATTAAGCTGCTCAAGTTGCTTTGAAATCTGATGCGGAATGTCCATTTCTTACCCTCATTAATTATCTTAAAATCGCTACTTTCTATTCTCATAATCAATTGATCTACAAGAATAATATTTATGTCTATTTTGTGACATATAGGTGTCAGTTTTATGACACAAGAAGTTTTACAACATTACTTCTCTATTTTTTCATCAGAAAACTTAGAGTTCTTTAAAATGTATTCAATTTCTTCTTGAGCTGCCGAATGTAATTTGGCTCGGAAAGCCGTTACAGACTCTTCAATTAAGTTTTCAGCTTCAAGTTCTAAACGAATGCGTAAACTTTCAAGCTCAGATAAGATTTGATCATCGGTGATACTAAGTTTTACGCCAGCAGAGTAATTGACGGCTGGGGTTTCAGGGTTTTTCTGATAACGTGCAGTTTGTTCTGCAACTTCTTGTTCTAAATGACTACGTAATGTCTGTAATGTTTCAGTTTGTTCATTAAACTTGCGAATTTCGTCTGCTTGCAACTCCGCAGCATAAGCAGCTTCTGATGCACGTTTATCAGCAAGTGCTTTTTCTAAAGCGAGTTGACGACGGATACGTGCTTGCTCAATCAGCTCTGCCTTAAGGTCCGCGTAAGCTTGTTCAATTTTTTGCTGTGATTCTAACTGCGCTTTTTCGTCATTTAAAACCCAAAGCTGAATAGGGGTTTGTGGTTCTAATAAGTCACAAATACGTGCCAGATCCTGTTGATAGGCATGACGGACAGCTTCAGGCGCATTTAACCATCTTTTTTTAAAATCTTGCCCGACATTTAATGCCACCATGCTTCTCCTTTGTTCAACAGTATTTACATTTTAGCGCGTTATAATTTAAAGGTCCGCGGTTCTATACCCAAACGGCGATACATTTTAAATTTTTCTCGGCCAATTTGCTTGGCTGTTTCATTATTTTCAACAATTTCTATAATGTGGCTAAAATGATCAACTTGTTCAAGTGCATGATTGTTAAAATTAAATACTAACAAGCCTTGTTCAAGCGGTTGTTTAGCCGAAATACATACAGCAGCCTCAGGTTGATCAACTCCATGTGGAATGAAACTGACAGGGTCGAAATCCCATAATCTTTCATCAAGAGTTTGTTGTAGCTGCACATCTGGGCAATACCACCAGATTTTAGGATGCTTCTGTAAAATCTTTCGGCATAAACGGCAAGCACTATCGACTTGCCGTTCTTCACTGGTTTCAAACAGATAAAAACTAACTTTAGCCATTCGTATTTACACGATTCGCTAAAAATTGCATGAGTAATGGTACTGGACGACCTGTTGCACCTTTAGCTGGACCAGATAACCACGCTGTTCCTGCTACATCTAAATGAGCCCAACGGTACTCACGTGTAAAGCGCTCAAGGAAACATGCTGCCGTAATCGCACCGCCGTATGGACCTCCGATGTTTGCAATATCAGCAAATGGTGAATCAAGTAATTCTTGATAATCTTCAATGACTGGCATACGCCATACACGGTCAAATGATTGCTCACCCGCTTGTTGAAGTTCAGCTGCTAAAGCATCATCTGGTGAGAACAAACCACTCAGTACTTTACCTAAAGCGACTACACATGCACCAGTTAATGTTGCGATATCAACCACGACTGCTGGGTTGAAGCGTTTGATATAGGTCAATGTGTCGCACAGTACCAAACGACCTTCAGCATCGGTATTTAAAATTTCAACAGTTTGTCCGCTCATGGTTGTCACAATATCACCTGGGCGAGTTGCTTTACCTGAAGGCATGTTTTCCGCAGCTGCAATTGCTCCAACGACATGAATAGGAAGTCTTGCCTCGCATAGCGCGCGAATAGTACCTAGTACAGAGGCTGCACCGCACATATCGAACTTCATTTCATCCATGCCTAGGCCTGGTTTTAAAGAAATACCGCCTGTATCAAAAGTAACGCCTTTACCAACAAGCACAACAGGCGCTTGATCGATTCCAGCTTGGTATTCGAGTGTTACGATACGACCCGGACGTTCAGATCCTTTGCTGACTGCAAGAAAAGCATACATACCTAAATCAGCCATTTGCTGTTCATTTAAGACAGTTACTTTGAGTAAGTCAGGGAATTCTGCAGCTAAAGCTAATGCTTGTTCTGCCAAATATTCAGGGAAGCAAATGTTGCCTGGACGGTTGCCAAGGTCACGTGCATACGACTGACCAGACTGTACGGCATGCACTAAAGCCAGTTGTTTTTCATCGAGGCTCGTCGTTGAACTAATTAAATCAACCTGTTGTAACACAAATTCATTTTTTTTCGATTTAAACTCATCATAACCATAAGCTGCTTGAGTTAAGCTTAAAGCGAATAAATAATGGTATTCGACAGGTAACGCAGCAATATCAATCGCGATATGCTTAAATTTATTTTGTGTCGATTTGATAATGGTTTGGGCAAGTTTAGCGAGCTTAACCGCCTGAAGTTCGGCTGTTTTTCCTAGGCCAAGTAATTGGCTATGAGGTTGATTTGAAATCTGACCGAATAAAGGCAGAGTTTCATTGAAGTTGCCTTTGAATTGGGTAGCAGTAAGAACGCTTTCTAGGTTATTGATTTGATATGTGTTGATGTTGCTTTGTAGCTGTTCTGAATCAACTAAAACCCACAAAGATTCATTAGATGTCTGTTCGGGAAAAGTTGTATAAGTTGTAAATTTCATGGCTGCCGTGATTGCCTATAGAAAGTTATGTTGGATTAAAACATTGAAACACTTTCAAGCATAGCGTTGCAATGTGCGGTTTTATATTTTTAACATTCGGGTAAACTAGCACACGTCCCGATTAGCCTTTTGGAAGTATTACTTTGATTATTCGGCGTTATCTCGTCAAGCAAGTTGTCTCTACCTCATTGGTGGTCATTTCTTTACTGACCTTAATCATGATGGGTGGTCGTCTGATCAAATACTTTGGTGTGGCGGCGCAGGGACGTTTAGATGCCAGTATCTTATTTAGCATCATTGGATATCGTTTACCTGAATTTCTAACACTCATTTTACCATTGGGTTTCTTCATTGGTTTAATGTTGGTGTTTGGTCGTTTATATGTTGACCATGAAATGGCTGTCTTAAATGGTAGTGGTGTAAGCCGTCATCAATTAGCACGATTACTCATTCCAATGACGCTTGTTTATATGGTGTTTCAGTCTGTGCTTATGCTCTGGATGACGCCATGGGGACTACGTGAGTTTGAAAAACTGACAACGACACAAGCTGTCCGGACAGGTTTCGATTTGGTTCGACCAAGAGAGTTTATTTCCTCTGGGCCATATACGATCTATGCAGGTTCATTGTCAGAAGACCGAAAGAATTTGAAGGATATTTTCTTTTATCAGCGCGCTGCTAAAGAAGATAAGCCAGATGTTATGATTTTGGCAAAAGAAGCGACTCGTGTAGAAGTTGCAAATGACACCGCCAATGTCGTTGATCTGGTACAAGGTCGTCGCTATGAAATATTCCCGGGACAACCAAAATATACACAAGCGGAGTTTCAGTCTTATCGTCTACGTTTAGAAAATGACAAAGATGTTAAGTTTGAGAGTGGCGATGTAGAAGCACTATCAACAACAAAACTCTTTTCAAAAACGAATGATTCAGTCATCAGAAGTGAGTTGGGATGGCGTTTATTTGGGCCATTCACCATTGTTATTGCGTTAATGCTATCAGTGGCATTGTCTGAAGTGAGTCCACGACAAGGCCGTTATTACCGTCTTATTCCGGCGATTTTTATTTTTTCCAGTCTGATCGTATTAATGATTGCAATCAAGACTCGTATTAGTAAAGAAGAACTCGATATTTGGGCTTATCCTGCCGTGTTAGTTGTGTATGGCGTTGCTGCCGCCTTATTCTCACGTAAGCAGAAGTTAGGACCAAAAATCAAGAAACAGATCAAGCGAGTGAAATTATAATGTTAGCACGTCGAATAGTCGCCAAATATGTGACGAAAACCACTGCGCTTGCGATGTTTGGCACCACAGTTGTTTTGTCCATTCTTCAGGTCTTATTTACATATCTTGGCGAGTTGGGTGAGCTCAAACCAGACTATAACGCATGGCAAGCTCTCGTCTATGTCTTGTGGGGAGCTCCTCGCTATCTCTATGAAATTTTACCTATCTCTGCCTTGATTGGTGCTGTGATTGGACTGGGCTCATTGGCAACGAGTAGTGAACTCATTGTTATGCGTTCAGTGGGTGTTAGCTTATGGCGTATTGTCGGTTGGGTTATGCGCTCAGCTTTACTGCTTATTATTTTGTCGTTTGCTTTAAGTGAATGGGTTATCCCTTACACGAATGAAAAAGCACAAAGTGTTAAAAGCCATCGTTCAGTAGCTGCTTTAGGTGAAGTTAAAGGTTATTGGTCACGTGAAGGGCAGCGATTTATCTATATCGACTATGCTAACTCTCAAGGCAATTTAAGAGACATTCAAGTGGTCGACTTTGACCAGAATTATTACTTGCAATCATTAATTAATGCTCAGCAAGGACAGTTTATTAAAAATGGTCAATGGGCTTTGAAAAAAGCTGAACAAATGGACATTTTGGCGGCAGGCAATGCCATCAAAACTGACCATGAAGAACAATCGCTTGCTTTAGCATTACAGCCTAAATATGTGCACATGGTGACTTTAGATCCTGAAGATTTATCACCAAGTCAACTGATTAGCTTTATGCGTTATATGGATGAATATAGTCAGGTACCAAAGACGTACCAATTGGCTTTCTGGCAAAAAGTTGCTTCGCCGTTTTCACTCATTGCATTAGTTCTCGTGGCGTGTTCTTTTATTTTTGGACCATTACGCCAACAATCGATGGGTTTCCGTTTGGTGATCGCATTGTTTATTGGTTTGAGTTTCTATTATTTGCAAGATTTCTTGGGCTATGCGAGCTTGGTTTATTCCCCATCTCCAGCATGGTTCGTACTTGTACCTATCTTGCTAATGTTTGGTGCCGGAAGTTATTTGCTTTACCGCGCTCGCTAGAAATAAGTGATATTTATGGTTTTCATCAATCGCGGATATTGGTGAAAGCCATAGGAATAAATAGAGTCTTGACCGAAAATTCGGTAAGATATTGTGACGAAATTGTAGACAAAAGAGAAATTGATTATGACGGATGCAACTGCTGGCAAGATCCCTCACGTTCTGGTCATTATGGATGGTGTTGGACACCGTGAAGCGATTGAAGATAATGCTTTTCTTGCAGCAAAAACACCAAATTTGGCGGCAATGAAAGCCAAGCATCCGAATAGTCTAATTTCTGGTTCAGGTGAAGATGTTGGATTGCCTGATGGGCAAATGGGGAACTCTGAAGTTGGCCATATGAATCTTGGCGCTGGCCGTGTGTTATATCAAGACTTTACCCGTATTACTAAAGATATCCGTACTGGTGACTTCTTTAAACATGAAGTGTTGATCGACGCTGTTGAAAAAGCCAAAGCTGCTGGCGGTGCTGTCCATATCATGGGGCTACTTTCAGAAGGTGGCGTCCATTCACATGAAGACCATATTGTGGCGATGTGTGAGCTTGCATTAAAACGCGGTGCAAAAGTTTATTTACATGCTTTCCTCGATGGCCGTGATACACCTCCACGTAGTGCTCAGCCATCTTTAGAAAAATTAGATGCATTATTTGCTCAATATCCAGGTCAAGGCCGTATCGCAACCATGATTGGTCGCTACTTTGCAATGGACCGCGACAATCGTTGGGATCGCGTTGAACAAGCTTATCGCTTATTAACTGAAGGCGAGGCACTTCGTACTGCACAAACAGCAGTGGAAGGATTAGAGTTAGCTTATGCAGCCAATGAAAATGATGAGTTTGTAAAAGCGACTCGTATTGGTGATGTTGCTAAAGTCCAAGACGGTGATAGCGTTGTATTTATGAATTTCCGTGCTGACCGAGCTCGTGAAATTACTCGCGCATTTGTAGAGAAAGATTTTGCTGGCTTTGAGCGTAAAGTTGTACCAAATCTTTCTAAATTTGTGATGTTAACGCGTTATCAGGCAAGCATTGATGCACCAGTTGCATATATGCCAGAAGACCTTAAAAATTCATTGGGTGAGTATTTATCTTCTTTAGGTAAAACCCAGTTACGTATTGCTGAAACTGAAAAGTATGCACATGTAACATTCTTCTTTAGTGGTGGTCGTGAAGATGAATATCCGGGTGAAAAACGTATTTTAATTCCATCTCCAAACGTTGCGACATATGACCTTAAGCCAGAAATGAGTGCTTATGAAGTCACTGATGAGTTGGTTAAGGCAATTAATTCAGGTGAATACGACTTATTGGTTGTGAACTATGCAAATGGTGATATGGTCGGTCATACAGGTGTATTTGATGCTGCGGTTAAAGCAGTTGAAGCGGTTGATACTTGTTTAGGTCGTGTCTATGAGGCAGTTATGGCGAAAAAAGGCCATATGCTCATTACTGCTGACCATGGTAACGTTGAACAAATGCAAGACTACGAAAGTGGGCAAGTGCATACTCAACATACAACTGAGCTTGTGCCGTTTATCTATGTTGGCCCAACACAAGCAACAATTGCAGAAGGTGGTGTGCTTGCAGACGTAGCACCGACAATTCTCAATTTAATGAAGATTCCTGTTCCTGCTGAAATGCAAGGACGTAATCTGATTACACTATCTGCATAAGTTAAAGGTGATTGGATGCTGCAACACATTAAATATAAAAAACTTATTGTAAGTATGTTACTGTGTTGCAGCCAATTTGCCTTTGCAGCGCCAGTTGTAAAAGAAAAAATGTCACCTTTGCATTCGGATTCGGAAGAACCGGAACATAGCTATGCAGAGGTGCCGATCGAGTCGATTCAACAGTTTGTGCAAATCTATGGAATCGTTCGAGATAATTACGTTGATGTGAAGTCCGATGATGCCTTATTTCAGCAAGCCATAAAAGGGTTAGTGAGCGGGTTAGATCGTTATTCGCGTTATTTGTCGGCAGAAGAATATCGTCAACTGATTCAATACACAGAGGGTGACCTTGCATCAGTTGATTTTGCATTAAGCCCTGAATCACATGCTCATAAATGGATGATTCGTGATCTTAAAACCGGTTCTGATTCCTATAAATTAGGTTTGAGAAATGGTCAGACGATTCTCAAAATTGATAACCAAGATTTAAAAAATTTAAACCAAGATCAGGTATTTGGCCTACTTTACGGTTCTATAGGAAGTACACTTCAAGTACAAGCAGAAGAGCTAAACGGAAATATCAACTTAGTTCGTAATAAAAAAATAGAAACCGATATAGAACCTGTAATGCTACATAATCAGGTGCTTGTACTCAAAATTAGAGTGTTCCAACAAGACACTGCTAATGAAATTAAAAGATTAATTGAAGAAAATAGCTCCCCACGTTTAAAGGCTGTTTTAATCGATTTGCGAAACAATCCGGGTGGGTTGTTATCGGCAGCAGTTGAATCAGCAGATTTATTTTTAAATAACGGAATTATTGTTTCGACCAAAAGCCGTTCGGAAGGTAACCAGCAGTTTCAGGCTTTGCCCGGTAATGAATTTCAGAATATAAAACTGGGTATATTAATTAATCACCGCTCTGCATCGGCGGCAGAAGTTTTTACTGCGGCCATGAAAGAACACCAGCGTGCTTGGGTGATGGGTGAAAAAAGTTATGGAAAAGGTGTAGTGCAAAAGCTATTTCCTTTGCCAAGTGGGGCGGCTCTACAAATGACGGTCTCACATTACTACACGCCAAATGGCAATATGATTGAAGGACAGGGTATTCAGCCTAATCAGACCTATCCATTGCCTGCAGAAATGAAAGAAGATGTATATTTAGAGCGCGTTGCAGATTTATTTCTAAAGAGGAAGTAACTTTTATACTTCCTCTCCCATTTCGGTATCTAAGCCAAATTTTTTGAGTCGATAGCGTAAAGAACGGAATGTCATTCCTAGCTTTTTAGCTGCCAAAGTTCGATTCCAATGCGTCATATTTAGCGCATTCAGTAAAATATCTTTTTCGATATTTTCTAAGTAGCGTTCTAAACCTTCCATTGGAAATTTTGGGTGTGCCTGAACAGTCGGTGTTTGATTTAGTTGTTTCGTTACGATTTGCGGGCTCACGCTACTCCCTCTAAGAGGAGGTGCTAAGTGTGTTAAATCAATGGACTCATCATCACTTAAAGTAATAGCTCGCTCAATCATATTTCTTAATTCACGAACATTACCTGGGAAGTCTTGCTGCAATAAGTAAGTTTCAGCGCTCGCCGTTAATTGCTTGCTTGAAATGCCCCATTCCGTACAAACCTTTTGAATAAAATGATTGGCCAATAGCAAAATATCTCCACCACGGTCACGCAGTGGCGGCAGCATAATATCCATAACATGAATACGGAAAAATAAGTCCTGACGGAATTTACCTTGTTGAACTAATAAATCTAAGTCTTGGTGACTCGCACTGATTACTCGAAAATCAACATCAATTTCCTGATCTGAACCTACAGGGCGAATCTTTTTCTCTTGTACTGCCCGAAGCAATTTAACTTGCATACTTAAAGGCAATTCGGCAATTTCATCTAAAAATAAACTGCCGCCGTGTGCCGATAAAATAAGACCTTGTTTGTCTTGGGTTGCTCCAGTAAAACTGCCTTTTTTATGCCCGAAAAGTTCACTTTCCATGAGCTCAGTTGGGATTGCTCCACAGTTAATTGCAATAAATGGTCCTTCACTGCGGTTGCTTAAGCGGTGAATTAGATTAGCAACAACTTCTTTACCCGTACCAGATTCGCCTGTAACAAATACAGGAGCTTGGGAGCGGGCTATTTTTTTAATAGCTGTCCGTAAGTTTTGTATAGGTGGTGAACGCCCAATTAATAAGTCATTCTCTAGAGTTGTTTCACCAAATTCATGCTCTGGTTTTGGCTGATTGAGCGCTTTTTTTAATAGCTGATCTAAATGAATCTGGTTAATCGGTTTGCTGACAAAATCAAAAGCTCCCGCTTTTAATGCTGCAATTGCAATATCCATATTGCCGTATGCAGTTAAGACTGCAATGGGTGTGTGTGGGTAAGTTTGAGAAACATGTTGGACCAATTCTAAACCACTACCGTCAGGTAGATTTAAATCGGTCAAGCACGCATCGTAATGAAACTGAGTAAAGAGCTGTTTGGCCTGTTCAACCCGATAAGCAAGATGTGTCTTAATCCCCATCCGTGCAAGAGTCATTTGCATTAACAGGCACAAATCTTCTTCATCGTCTACAAGCAAAACGAGTGGTTGCTGTTCTGCCATTTCCCCAAAAACCTAATAAAAAATCAATATATTATTGGGCATTCTATTCTGAAGCATGCCCCTTGTTTTTGCTCTACATAAGTGAGCTTTGCATGGTTTGCCTCACAAAAACTATGAGACAAATATAATCCTAAACCAGTTCCATTAATTTCGGTACTAAAAAATGGTTTAAATAATTGAGATATATCACGTTTTGAAACCCCTTCACCGTAATCGATCACATCAATATAAATTTTATTTGTTTGTGAATGGATATTGATCAGAACATAGGGCGAATCGGGAGCATTGTGCCGTAAAGCATTCCTAACAAGGTTAATTAACACTTGTCTGAGTTGCTTTTCATCGAATAAGAGTTTTAAAGATGAATCGGAAATTTTAAGCTGTATCGAACCTTTAACATCAAATAAATCTTCATCTAATAACGTTTTTAAGAAGTCATTTAATTCAATCTGGATGGGATACGTTCTTTCACTGCGGGCAAGTCCTAACGTATCTTGAACAATACTATCAATGCGTTTCGTTTGCCTGCCAATCATATTGCGCAAAGTGTTTTGCTGTTCTGAATCACTATCTTTGAGCAATTCATTTGCTTGAACAATGGCTGCAAGAGGGTTACGGATCTCATGTGCAATACTTGCTGAGAGTTGTCCCAAAGCGGCAAGTTTGAGTTGTTGAGCTTGCTGATTAATCTGCTGCGCATCTTGTAAGATGAGTAGTGTTAATGCTTGCTGTGGCACCAAAAGATGTTGCACTTTAATATTAATAGAATAAGCCGACAGTCGGGACTCAAAAATAAATCGATCACCTTCCTTTAGGTTATCAAACTTAAGAATTTCAAATAAGTCAGCATGCCATTTTGCTAAGGGATATTTTTCACTGGCAAATTGAGGTGGAATTCCTAAAAGAGAGCAGGCGGCTGGATTACTTAAAACAATGTCGTAGTTTTCATCTAGGACTAAATAACCCTCTTCAATTTGTTCCAAGATATAGCGGTTAATATTTTGTAGTTGATAGAGTTCTATTGATTGATGGAAAGTTAGCGCTTCAAGTAATTTAAAGCGCTGGACCGCAATTTGTCCGATTCCATGTACTACAAAAAATAAGAATGCCAATAAGGCGCTATTACCAATCGTATTTAAATTATTGTAGTCAAATAAACTGCCAACGAAGCGTTGGTAAATAACCGCAATGACTGCAAGTAATGTAATGAGCAACGACATTCTTGCGCTAAGTAAAATGGCCGAAGTAAATATGGCAATCACATAGAGCAAGCTGAGTTGAAGATTGGGTTCACCTACAGAAAATGTAAGTAAACTCAGACAGATAATATCAACTACAAAAAATAAAATGAGCTGCCTGGTTGCCTGAGTGGCAATAAACTTAAAACATAAAAGTTGAAGAAGGCTTAAGAGCGAATAGCCGAGTAGTGTGTAAGAATATAGAGCGGGTTGTTGTAGACTATTGTCGATTTGAGCATCGGTTAAAACCAAAATAATATTCAGGCTAACCGCAATAATAAGGCGATATAAACCATACCACGTGCCCAAACGAAATATCGTATGGGACAAGGATGAGTTTACGGGAAATTGCATGTAAGTCTGATTAAGGCTTGATCAGACCGTAACGAATCGCGAGATGAGTTAGTTTAACATCACTATCAATGGCTAGCTTTTCAAAAATACGGTAGCGGTAAGTATTCACTGTTTTAACACTTACAAAAAGTTTGTCTGCAATTTCTTGAGCGCTAATACAATTTACAACCATCATTGCAACTTGCATTTCTCGTTCAGAGAGAGAATCAAAAGGTGATTGCTGCGTATCGGATAAATAAGAACTTGCTAATTGCTCAGCAATATCGGCACTAAAGTATTTGCCGCCTTGCATCACTTTATTGATAGCCCGAACCATTTCGGTAATTGGAGCACCTTTGGTGATGTAACCTTTAGCTCCTGCTTTAAGCAAAAGAGAAGGGTAAGGTTCTTCTGCTAAGCCACTGACTGCAATCACTTTTGTATCTGGTGCGGTTTGCAGTAAACGACGTGTTGTTTCTACGCCGCCGATGCCAGGCATATTGACATCAAGTAGCACAACTTGAGGATGTTTCTGACGAACAATAGCAATTGCTTCTTCACCCGATTCGGCTTGTCCAATGACCTCTACATCGGCATGATCTTCTAACATACGGCAGATACCTGTACGTACAAGTTCATGGTCATCCACAACTAAAACTGTAATCAAGAAGACCTCCTTTCTTTCAAAAAACAAGTTTTTTGTTACATAAAGCAAAATTAGCTTGCAATGGAATGACAAAATTAGCAATCCTATTCTTATATAGTGAGCGAATAGTTGTGCACAATTGTGTCGGTAAAAGCGTTATACCTTATACCTCAAATGTAAGGCATAATTATAGTAAGCGCAAATGTGTATCACCCTGAGTCGAGTATTGTGCCGTGAAAAATTCTAAAAAGTCTTTAATGCATGTGCTAAGCATGTCTATTTTGCTTAGTTTGAGTTCAACAAGCTTTGCAGAACTCGTCAATAACCCGTCCTCAGGGAATAGTGGTACTGCAAGCTTAAATTGGTCTTCAGCTGATGCTAGCCAATTTTTAAATGATGAAGATGACGAACCTACTCCGCAAGGTTCAACATCGGTAACCACAACTTTGCGTGGTGGTAGCGCACCTAAAATTGTAGCATCTGCACCGAAGATTGCTCCAATCCGTGATACGTCTGGTTACAATGCCCAGCCGAGTGTAAGTGCTCGAGCTGCACTTGTGATGGACGCGCAAACTGGTGAAGTGCTCTACAGTAAAAATACTAACGCTTCTGTGCCAATTGCATCTATTACAAAGGTGATGACAGCGGTTGTAACGGCAGATGCCCGTTTAAACATGTCAGAAGAGATTACACTTGAGCAAATTGATTTTGCTGGCGCAGGTGGTAAAAACTCAAGTTCAACCTTACGTGTTGGTGACAAGATGAACCGTGCAGAAGTTCTTCTGTTCGCTCTAATGAAGTCAGAAAACCCAGCAGCAGCAGCTTTAGCACGTACTTATCCGGGTGGGCGTCCTGCATTCGTAGCTGCAATGAATGCTAAAGCTCGTGCCTTGGGTATGAGTTCGACTCACTATTATGAGTCAACTGGTTTAGATCCGCGTAATGTGTCTTCAGCACGTGACTTAGGAATTTTGGTAAGTACGGCTTCTCAATATGGCTTGATTCGTCAATTCTCAACCACACCGACTTATGATTTTAACTTGGGTTATCGCGTGTTGAAATCTAACAATACCAATGCTCTAGTGCGTAATGGTGGCTGGAATATCAACTTGTCTAAAACTGGGTATATTAATGAAGCAGGTCGCTGTGTTGTAATGCACACGACTGTAAATTCACGTCCGGCAGTCATTGTATTACTGGGTGAACCAAGTACACAGGCACGTAATAATGATGCAACTAACTTATTGGGTTGGTTAAGTAATTTACCAAAACGTATTTAATTTCAATATTCTAAAAACGCTTTTATCAAGAAGCGTTTTTTTATGGTTATAAAAAAGACATAAAAAACGGCTGTATTAAACAGCCGTTTTTTGAAAATCAGATCTTACATATTAGATAAAATCGAATCTTTTACTTGGTCCATTGTTGCATCAATTGACAACATCACTGCATCAGCACATTGTTTGATTGCAGTGTCAGGATCTTTCAAGCCATTACCAGTTACTGTACATACAATGACAGAACCTTCAGCAATTTTACCCGCTTTAATATCACGGATCGCACCACCGATAGAAGCTGCAGACGCTGGCTCAACAAATACGCCTTCATACATAGAAAGTAAGCGTTGAGCTTCTAAAATTTCGCTGTCTTGAAGTTCATCAAACCAGCCTTTAGAGTCACGTACTACAGCTTTTGCATGGTTCCAGCTTTGTGGATTACCAATACGGATTGCAGTTGCAACAGTTTCAGGGCTTTCAACTGGAGCGCCACGTAAGAATGGAGCTGCGCCAGAAGCTTGGTAACCCACCATAGTCGGTAAACCTTCTGGTTTTGGACCAGTGAATTGATCAGTCGCAGCATCATAAATCACTTGTTCAAACTGATCAGCAGGCTGGTTTGCTACAGCTTCGGTATAACCCATCCAGTGAGCGGTGATGTTGCCTGCGTTACCTACAGGTAAGCAGTGGTAATCAGGTGCACGGCCTAGAGCTTCAACGATTTCATAAGCAATCGTCTTTTGACCTTGCAAACGGTAAGGGTTGATTGAGTTTACAATCGTTACAGGCGCTTGATCAGCGACTTCTTTTACAAGACGCATACCATCATCGAAGTTACCACGAATTTGCATAGTGATCGCACCATACATCATCGCTTGCGCCATTTTACCCATCGCAATCTTGCCTTCTGGAATCAAAACAAATGCTTTGATGCCTGCACGTGCAGCATAGGCAGCAGCAGCAGCAGAAGTGTTACCAGTAGATGCACAGATAATCGCTTTAGAGCCTTCTTCAACCGCTTTGGTTACAGCCATGGTCATACCACGGTCTTTAAATGAACCAGTTGGGTTTAAACCCTCGTATTTCACATAAATTTCAACATCTTTACCAATAATACGTGGAATATTCTCAAGTTTAATGAGTGGGGTGTTGCCTTCACCCAAAGAGATAGCACGAGTAGTTGCCGAAACTGGCAAACGGTCACGATAACGATCTACAAGACCAGTATAACGATTGGCATTAGACATGATGGTGTTCCAATTAGAGGTGAAGCGGGAGAGGGAATCTTTCCCTCAACCTGATTAACTATCGAGCGATTCTAAACGAATTCTTACGATTTCGCCACGAATTGCAGGTAATGCTTGAATTTGTGCAAGAGCATCATCCATTTTAGATTCAACGATTGGATCGGTCAGAATCACGATTGGAATAAGGTCTTTTAAACGAGATTGTTGCATGATTGCATCAATACTAATTCCAGCGCGACTTAAGATGGTCGTCACATCTGCAAGTACGCCAGTTTGGTCTTCTGCATTTAAGCGAATGTAATAACCTGTGGTCATTTCTTCACGGCTTAAAATTGGCACATTTGTTAATGCTTCAAAAGCCAACTGAGGAATTGTTCCTGCGCCATCTTCGGTATAAGAGATGTCACGAACAATATCAATAACGTCGGCAACAACTGCAGAAGCTGTAGGACCTGCGCCTGCACCCGCGCCGTAATAAAGTGTTGGACCTACGGCATTTGCCTGAACTAAAACAGCATTTTTAACGCCGTTTACATTCGCAATAAGTTGTTCATCTGGAATGAGCGTTGGGTGAACACGTAACTCAATACCTTTTTCAGCACGACGTGCAATACCAAGATGTTTAATACGGAAACCAAGATCTTCTGCATATTTCACATCTTGCGCAGTGATTTTGCTGATACCTTCGGTATAAACCTTATCAAACTGAAGAGGAATACCAAACGCACAAGACGCTAAAATTGTAAGTTTGTGCGCAGCATCAATACCTTCAACGTCAAAAGTTGGGTCTGCTTCTGCATAACCGAGTTCTTGAGCTTCTTTTAATACATCATCAAATGCACGACCTTTCTCACGCATTTCAGTCAGAATAAAGTTACCTGTACCATTAATAATGCCAGCCAACCATTCGATATGGTTTGCAGCAAGACCTTCACGGATCACTTTAATAATTGGAATACCGCCAGCAACTGCTGCTTCATAAGCAATTTGCACAGCATTGTCTTCTGCTGCTTTAAATAATTCATTGCCATGTTCAGCGAGTAACGCTTTGTTTGCAGTCACGACTTGTTTGCCGTGTTTGATCGCTTCCATGATAACTTCGTAAGCAGGGTGGATCCCACCCATAACTTCTACAACTACATCAACGTCTGGTTGACGAACGATGTCAAGTAAATCGGCGCTTTGTTTAATCCCTTCCAATTCAAGATCTGGACGAGGGCGGCGTGTTCCAACGTGGGTAATTTGAATTTCTCGACCGGTGCGACGTTTAATTTCAGCGGCATTTTCTTGTAGTAGTTTAAGGGCTCCTCCACCTACGGTTCCTAGACCGAGTATTGCCAGGCGAACTGGTTTCACGTCACACTCCATTCATCATTTAATCATTTAGTTGAAGCTAGATCATAGCTAAAAAAAACGCCAGACTCTAGCGCTTTTAGTGCCTGTTCAATGAATTAGAGTGCGATGTTTGGAAAAGAAGAGTAGATCAGTCTTTAAACAGAGATTGTTTAAATATTAATTGTTGAAAAAACAAAGCGCTGCGATCAGAGCAGCGCTTTTTAAAAGAGATAGATGATTAATCATTCATCAGCTTAAAGGATGTTATTTATCCAGACGTTTAATTAATTCATCCGGTGTTAGGTATCCACCTAAGTACTCGCCATCAACATTATAAATAGCTGGTGTTCCATTTACACCCATGTTTAAACCAAGTTGATATTGTTCACGGACAGGGTTTTTACATTGAGCTGGTGGAATATTAATGCCTTGTACTGCTTGGTTAAAGGCAGCTTTACGATCTGCACTACACCATACAGCTTCCATGGTCGGCATAAATTGTTCACCGCGTGGCCAAGCGATATAGCGTACCTCAATACCTTTTTCATTAATTTCAGGTAAATGCTCATGTAGCTTATGGCAATAAGGGCAACTTGCATCGGTAAACACATAAATCACATGTTTCGCTTTACCTTTTGCAGGGTAGACGATCAAATCTTCATTTTTTAAAGCTGCAAGGTGCTTTTTATTTTCCGATGCTTGGAGGCTATCGCCAATATTATGCAGTTCTTTACCGCCTAAACGAATGACATCACCTTGAATCAGGTATTTGCCATCACTGGTTGTATAAATCGACGTCATTCCTTCGAGATTTACCCAATATAAGTTAGGAACTTCAGTAGGCTTGATATCTAAAATTTTGGCGTTGATGTTTGCATTCTTAAATTGTTTTTGCAAAGTTTCAATTAAACGCTGTTTCGCATTGCGTTCAATGATGGTTGAAGCTTCCCCAGTAGCAGGTGCGGTCGCAGTGAGCGCATCTTCTTTTTGTGGTTTGTTTTCTTTAGAACAAGCACTGAATAACAGGCTAGAAGCCAAAGCACAGGCAAGAAACAGTTGAGATCGGGTAAAAGACATAGATAACCCTTATTTCATCAGTATTTATAGTCAGAAGCTGCTAAGCATAACAAAAAAACTAGTGTGTATTGTTAAAACTTTCTTAACCTTTGTGAACGAAATCAATTGATTGTTGGATGTATTTCAAATAATAAGTTTTAAATTTTTTAACCTCTAGGATGATGTTTTTCATGCAATTGTTGCATTCTTACTTGGGCTACATGCGTGTAAATTTGAGTAGTTGATAAGTCACTATGGCCCAATAACATTTGTACTACGCGTAAATCGGCGCCGTGATTGAGCAGGTGTGTTGCAAAGGCGTGACGTAAGGTGTGAGGTGAGAGTTCAGCTTGAATATTGGCTTGTAAGGCGTAACGCTTAATGGCATACCAGAAGTTCTGACGGCTCATAATTCCGCCGTGTTGAGTTAAAAAGAGATAGTCAGTAGAGCTTTTATAGAGTTGAGGCCGAGCATCCTGCAAGTAGCGTTCTACCCATTCACAAGCAAATTGCCCTAGCGGGACCAAACGCTCTTTATTACCTTTACCCGTAATTCTTAAATAGCCTTGTTTTAAGTTAATAAGTTCTAGGCGCAAGTTCAGTAGTTCTGAAACACGTAAACCACATGCATAAAGGACTTCAAACATTGCCCGATCACGTAAACCCAGTGCTGTATCAATATCAGGAGCCTGAATCAGTGCTTCGACATCTTCTTCTGATAAATCTTTGGGTAAGGCTCTGCCAATTTTTGGAGAATGATGAGTTGCTACAGGATTATCGCTTCGTAATTTCTGTTCACGTAAAAATTTGTAAAACTGGCGTAGGGCAGATAAGCAGCGGGCAATCGAGCGTGGGCTTTTTCCCGCTTTAGTTAACTCAATCAAAACATCAGCGATATCATCACTTGTCCACTCTGGAAGAGCTGATTTTTTATGTAGTTCACTACATTGAATAAGGTCAGATAAATAAGCATTACGTGTATGTGGACTTACCGTCTGAGCAACGAGATAGTCACGAAAACCTTGTAAAAAGCTTAAATGTTCAGGAATTTGAACAGGGCTTGGAATACGCGGTTTTTTATTCAACATACACTAGATCCTCTAAACTTCTGTACTGTAAAAGAAACTTTAAGGTTTGTCGATTAAACTAGAGAAGAAGTGAAATTTAACCTTATTTGGTAATTATTCTCATTTATATGTATACTATTAAAAAAGGTTTAGGATCGGATGCGGTGCGTTTATCAGCTTTAAAAGTGAAGCAAGCGGCGACCATCACCAAAGTGAATCGGATAGAACTAGAGTCCGAGCAGCAAGATTTGGTCGCAATTCGTTTGGAAAGTCTGGGCTTTGTACCGGGCACACGAGTGGAAGTGATTACCAAAGGTATTTTTGGTGGTGATCCGATCTTAATCCAAATTGGCTTTACTCGTTTCGCTTTACGTAAAGCAGAAGCGGAAAAAATTGAAATTCAAGTAGAAGAAGGAGTACCCGCATGAGTGATGCGTTACGTATTGCCCTTGTGGGAAACCCTAACTGTGGTAAAACCTCTCTTTTTAACCATTTAACTGGAACTCGACAAAAAGTTGCAAACTATGCTGGTGTAACGGTCGAGCGTAAGGTTGGTCATTTTCAGTTGCCTTCAGGCCGAGCAGTGCGTGTACTTGATTTACCGGGTACATATAGCCTTAATGCCACCAGTCCTGATGAAGTAATTACCCGTGACGTTTGTTTGGGTAAAATTGCAGAAGAAGGGCAGCAAGATGCCTTTTTATGTGTGGTTGATGCCACTAACTTAAAACTGCATTTAGGACTAGTACTCGAAATGATCGAGTTAGGTCGTCCGATTTTACTTGTACTTAATATGATGGATGAAGCGCGTCGTCGTGGCATCCAAATTAATACTCAAAAGTTGTCTCAACGTTTGGGTGTACCAGTTGTTGAAACAGTTGCCGTCCGTAATGCGGGTATTGAAAATTTATTACATGCCCTTGATCAAGAAAAATACAGTGTGCCACAAACCGAACTAAGTGGTTTAACTGGAACTCATCATCAAAAAATCGATATGATTTTTAAAGATGTAGTTCATTATGTTGATCAGGGAGATAAGCGTACTGATTTTCTAGATCGAATTTTCTTACATCCAGTTTTAGGCCTACTTAGCCTTGCTATCATGATGTTTATTGTGTTCCAAGCAGTGTTTGCATGGGCAGCTCCATTCATGGATGGTATTGAAGGCTTCTTCGGCTGGCTTGGTGAGGTAGTGGGAACTGTGATTACCCAACCACTACTGCATAGTTTGGTTGTTGACGGAATTATTGCAGGCGCGGGTGGCGTAGTTGTGTTCTTGCCACAAATTTTGATCTTGTTCTTCTTTATTTTAGTACTCGAAGAATCAGGCTATTTACCGCGTGCAGCATTCTTGCTTGATAAATTAATGTTCCAAGCTGGCTTAAGCGGACGAGCTTTCATTCCTTTACTTTCGAGCTTTGCTTGTGCAGTACCGGGAATTATGGCAACGCGTAGTATTAGTGACCCTCGTGATCGTTTTACGACCATTATGGTTGCGCCTTTAATGACTTGTTCGGCACGTTTACCCGTCTATGCCTTGCTGATTGCTGCCTTCATTCCAGAGAAAATGGTCTGGGGTATTTTTAACCTGCAAGGTTTAGTGCTTTTTGGTCTGTATATGGCTGGTATTGTGAGTGCGCTTTGTGTTTCATTTTTAATGAAGTTTTTGCAAAAAGATAAGTCACAGCATGCTTTACTGCTAGAGCTACCAAGTTATCGTTTCCCTGATTTAAAAAGTGTGGGAATCGGTTTATTGGATCGTGCAAAGATCTTCTTGAAACGCGTCGGTGGAATCATTTTTGCGCTCTCTATTTTGCTCTGGTTCTTGTGTACTTTCCCGCAGCCACCAGAAGGGGCGACATTACCTGCCATAGATTATAGTTTTGCAGGTATGCTTGGGCATCTTATCCAACCTTTATTTGCTCCAGTTGGTTTTAACTGGCAAATCTGTATCGCTTTAATCCCGGCTATGGCTGCTCGTGAAGTGGTTGTCGCGGCATTAGGTACAGTTTATGCCTTGTCTGCAACAGATGATGATGCTGTGGCACAAGGTTTGTCACATCTGATTAGTGCAGATGGAACAGGTTGGTCTTTGGCAACAGGTTTATCACTTTTAGTGTGGTTCATTTATGCTCCACATTGTTTGGCAACACTGGCAACGGTACGTCGCGAAACAGGTTCATGGAAACATGTTGCAGCTATGACTGCATATCTGTTTGGTTTAGCTTATTTTGCATCGTTTGTTACCTATCAAATTGCTTCCCATTATTGGGGTTAAGGCAAGAAAGGAGGTTGTATATGGTTCAATATCTGATCATTGCGGTTTTAGTGATTTGGAGTGCTGTCGTTGTTTTTAAGAAAGTATTTCCAAAAACAGCAAATTCAGTATTTTCATCACTTTCTGCATTTTGCGAAAAGCAGGGTTGGACAACTTTGGCAAAATGGCTTAAACCAAAAATGACCTTTGGTTGTGCTGGCGGTTGTGGTTGTTCAAGCGAAGATAAACCGACCAATACAGTTCAAGAAGTTAAGCCGATTAAATGGCAATAAATTTAGTATTTCTTGTTTCGTTTAAAAAGCCATCATATTGATGGCTTTTTTACGCACTGACACAAAAAAAGATGAATAAAGTTCAAACTGAAAAAGCATTCAAAACAGCAAAGTGCTAACATTTTTGCCATTCTGTCGATTGATAAATTGTGGGGTAAAAATGTTAATACAACGTGGTGGGTTAAAAGTTGTAGCAGGCTTGGGAATATCAGGCGTTTCTGCTGTAAATTTCCTGCATGAACAAGGCTACCAAGTTGCAGTAACAGATTCTCGTCCCACGCCACCAGGGCATGATCAGATCCCAGCTGGCGTTAAAACCAGTTTCGGTCAACTTGACCAAGAATTATTATTACAAGCAGAAGAAATTATTTTAAGCCCAGGCCTTGCACCGCAATTACCGGAAATTCAGGCAGCTATTGCTAAAGGTATTTCGGTAGTAGGGGATATTCAATTATTACGCCGTGCAACCGATGTGCCTATTGTGGCGATCACTGGTTCTAATGCTAAAAGTACAGTAACGACTTTAATTGGTTTAATGGCTAAAGATGCGGGTAAGAAAGTTGCTGTGGGTGGCAATCTTGGACGCCCAGCTCTAGATTTATTAAAAGATCAACCTGAATTAATTGTACTTGAGCTATCAAGTTTTCAGCTAGAAACCACGTCTCACTTAAATGCTGAAGTTGCTGTGGTTCTCAATATGAGTGAAGACCACTTAGATCGTCACGGCAATATGTTGGGTTACCATCAAGCAAAACACCGTATTTTCCAAGGTGTTAAAAAAGTAGTATTTAACCGTGATGACGCTTTAAGTCGTCCTCTCGTTCCAGATACCACACCAATGCAAAGCTTTGGTTTAAATGCACCAGATTTAAATCAATATGGTGTTTTAAGAGATGGCGATGGCACACTTTGGCTTGCGCGTGGTTTACAGCGTTTAATTAAAAGCTCAGATTTATATATTCAAGGCATGCATAACGTAGCAAATGCTTTGGCTTGTCTCGCATTAGGTGAGGCAATAGGCCTGCCTATGGAATCTATGCTTGAAACCTTAAAACAATTTAAAGGCTTAGAGCATCGCTGTGAATATGTAAAGACTGTGCATGATGTACGTTATTACAATGATTCCAAAGGCACCAACGTTGGCGCTACGCTTGCAGCGATTGATGGTTTAGGCGCTGCAATTGAGGTTAAAAAAGGTAAGGTTGCCTTGATTTTAGGTGGGCAAGGTAAAGGTCAGGATTTTGGCCCATTACGTTCTTCTATCGAAAAATATGCCAAAGTTGTGGTATTGATTGGTGAGGATGCTCCGGTGATTGAACAAGCCATTCAAGGTGCAACCAAAATTTTACATGCAGCAACGCTTAAAGAAGCTGTAGAGCTGTCTCAACGTGAAACACAGGCTGAAGATGTGGTGTTGTTATCACCAGCATGTGCAAGTTTTGATATGTTTAAAAGTTATAATGACCGTGGTCAGCAGTTTGTTGCCTGCGTCAATTCGTTGGTTTAAAGAAAACATGATTAGGAATGTAGTATGGCAGGCTTAGCTCAGACCACAATCCAGAAAATCAATCATTGGTATGAACGGATATTGCCTAAATGGCCAGCGGAAGTGACGCCACGTAATGTCCTGATTTTCTGTGTCGTTGCATTGTTGTGTATCGGTTCAGTGATGGTGGCGTCCGCTTCGATGCCCTATGCTGAATATATGCATGAAAACCCGTTTCACTATGTGATTCGTCATGGTATTTCGATTGTCGCTGCGGGTGTAGTGGCTTATTTGACCTATCGAATATCACTGAATACGTGGTTTAAAAATACCTTCCCGCTGTGGTTATTAACCATGGTTCTGTTGCTTGCTGCTTTGGTGGTGGGTTCGGAAGTCAACGGTTCTACACGTTGGATTAAGATCGGTGGCTTTACATTGCAGCCAACCGAGGTTGCCAAAGTCATGATGGCAATCTTTACCGCAGACTACGTTGTGCGCCGAGCCAAAGAGGTTCGTACTCATTGGAAAGGTTTATTGCGTTTAAGTGGGGTTATGGCAATCACGGTCGGTTTAATTATTGCTGAGCCTGACTTAGGGGCAACCGTCGTTATTGTCATGATGATGGTTGGTGTGTTCTTTTTAGCGGGCGCGCCGCCAACCCAGTTCTTAATCATGCTTGGTGCGATTGTCACGGGTATCGTGTTTTTGATCTTATTTGAACCATACCGTTTCCAGCGTTTGATTTCGTTTACTGACCCATGGGCAGATCCATTAGGGGTAGGTTATCAGTTATCAAATGCATTAATGGCTTTTGGCCGTGGTGAATGGTTTGGTACAGGCTTAGGGCATAGTGTACAAAAACTATCTTATTTACCTGAAGCGCATACTGACTTTATGTTGGCAGTGCTAGGTGAAGAGTTTGGCTTTGTGGGTATTTCTATTGTTATTGGCTTGTCTTTCTTGATGCTGGCATGTTGTATCAAAATTGGTCACCGTGCCTTGAAACATCATTACCTTCGCGCAGGCTATTTAGCTTACGGCATTAGTATTATTTTCTTGCTCCAGATTTTAGTAAATGCGGGCATGAATATGGGTTTAATGCCGACGAAAGGTTTGACTTTGCCATTCATTAGTTATGGTGGTACGTCTTTAATGATGTGTGCTGCGATGATTAGCTTAATCTTAAAGATTGATGCATCAACACAAGAAGTCAACCCAGAACGAGAAGAGTCAAACTTCTAATTGAGTACTTAGAAGTTTAAAAAGCCCGATTTGATATCGGGCTTTTTTATTATTTATAGATATGTTCCGCTGAGCTCTTGCCCATGGGGAATCAAATCAACATTCCACTGTGCTACAGCTTGTTTGAGCATCAGTCTAGGTTGATCTAAATCAATGTTGGGTTGTCCCAAGGCCAGTATCGCTTTTTGAAGTAATTCAGGCGCTTTTGATAAATCGAGTGCTTGAGCTAGATTTTGTTTAGAGAGCTTTTGTCCTTGGTCATTCATGGCAAGGGGAAGGTGCATATAGCTTAGTTGAGGATAAGCTAGAAGCTGGCTTAACCAGATCTGACGTTCAGTGTTATCTAATAAGTCTGCACCTCGAACGACATGGGTAATACCTTGTAGATAATCATCCACGACGACCGCAAGTTGATAGTTAATAATTCCATCACGGCGCTTAAGAACAAAATCTCCAAGATCGTGTTGTAGATTGGAGCAATGTACTCCTTGCAATCGGTCATCAAAACAGATCTGCTGATCTTGAACTTTTACCCGAATCGCTTGACCTTGAAAATCAAGATTGAGATCGCGGCAAGTACCTGCATAGATTGCATTTGAACCAAGCATTTTGCGGGTACATTGACATGCATAGATAAGACCTTCTTTTTTGAGTTGGTCTAATACGCTTTCATAAATGTCTAAACGATTTTTTTGAAAGATGATCTCTGCATCAGGTTCGAACTGGAAGGCTTCAAGTGATGTGAGAATATGCTCTTCACTGCCGGGATAAATACGAGGGATATCTGTATCTTCGACACGAACGAGCCATTTGCCTTGATGGGCTTTTGCATCGCAATAGCTGGCAACAGCAGTAATGAGTGATCCAAAATGCAAAGGGCCGGTTGGCGATGGCGCAAACCGACCTGAGTATGAGCAGCGATTAAGCGGAACATTGTTCCGCCGCTGCGCAAGAGAAAAGCTATGCTTTTCTGGCAGGCGATTTAACTGCTGCACAACAGCCGAGTTGTGCTCGGCTGGAGAATTATCAACAGTCACAATTAACCGTTATTTTGCTTCTCTTTGATTTCTGCCAAAGTTTTGCAATCAATACATAACGTTGCAGTTGGACGTGCTTCTAAACGACGTAAGCCGATTTCAATACCACAAGTTTCACAGAAACCGTAGTCTTCATTCTTAATAGCTTCCATAGATTGTTCGATTTTACGAATTAACTTACGTTCACGGTCACGTGTACGTAATTCAATTGCAAATTCTTCTTCTTGGGTAGCACGGTCGTTTACATCTGGCAGTGCAGTTGATTCGTCTTGCATCGTATTTAAAGTACGATCAACTTCAGACATTAATTCAGCTTTCCATGCTTGCAGAATTTGTCGGAAATGCTCGAGCTGTCCTTCAGACATGTACTCTTCATTTTTCTTAGGTTGATAAGGTGCAATACCAAATAAACTTGCAGTTGTGCCTATGTCAGAAGTTTTAGGTTTCACTTTACGTGCACGTTTTGCAGAAGCTTTGTCACCTTCCACTACAACTTCTGTATGTTCATCCAAAACTTGGTTGTGGTTGTCATTCGCCATAATAGGGCATTCCTCATCATACACGTATTATCTATACGCAAAAAATATGGTGATATGCAAGTGTTTTTATAGAAAACCATCGATGGGATTTTCCCATCGGGTCGTCATCATATAGATTTTTCCTGCAAGATGATAGTCATTCCGACCCGTAAATATTTTCAAAACGTGTTTACCCCAGTCATAATTATATATAAGCATATAAGAAATAGGGCTAATAGCCTGAAATATCAGTGTTTATATGCCCTTGAAAATTTTCAAGACGGAAGACTTCGGTTTCAAAACTACCATCTTTTTTTAGACGAATGTAACGATAGCCGGGAGCATTTTGATCGAGTGCAAAATCATTGCTAAAGGGTTTAAACTGCACACTTGTCGAAGGTGTAGAGAAAAATTCGATCCCTTGCCAAGTGTTTATTGAGTCCTGATGAACATGCCCGCAGACTAAAGCTTTTACATTTTTAAATGGAGCCAAGGTAGTAAGCAGGGCATTAGAATTTTGTAACTTGTGATGATCAATCCATTTTGACTTCATGGCAAAAGGGTGATGATGACAAGCTAGCAAAATCGGGTTATCTGCATACTCTTCAAGTAAAGTCGTTAAGTTCTCTAGCTGTTCTGCTGATAGATGCCCATCAATATGACCTTTTACCGCACTATTTAATAAAACAACCCGCCAGTTCCCTAAGCAAATAACTACAGGTTCCTGATGATTCTCTTTATGCAATGGGAAATGGTCAACATTGTCATGATTACCTAAGGTCTGAAAAAAGGGGAGACCAAGCGTTTGCATATATTGAATATAACGGTTATAGGTAATAGGCGTTGGTGCCTGAGCTAGGTCCCCAGTATGGATAATTGCATCAATTTCAGGATGTTTATTAAGTATCTGTTGAATAATGGCATGAAAGCTTTCTTCAGGATTCATACCCACAAATTCTAAGTGCGGATACTCCAATAGGTGGGTATCGGTAATTTGTATAATGACATGGTCTTTTTGTGAAAGTGTTGAGACTTGAAAAGTCACCGTCCTACCTCTTCGGGTTTATTATCGTTTTGCTGTGTTGGGCCAGCCATTGTAATGCCATAATGACAGGAGCATTTCTTAAACGTCCGCTGTCGAGTAGAGTCTGGATTTCACTATAATTAAATAAGTGTAATTGAATATTTTCCCCCTCATCATCTACACCAAATATACCCCCTTCAGCGGGTAATTCAGTTTCAGCAACATAGAGATGAAATAACTCTGAGCAAGCACCGGCTGACGGGTAAAAGCTAAATAGATGCTCTAAATTTTGAACTTCGCAACCTGATTCTTCAAGGCTCTCTCGTCGAATACAACTTTCTGGTGATTCATCACCATCTAACACACCTGCAATTATTTCTAGCTGCCATGGGGAATGATAGTCATCTAAAGCCCCAACACGAAACTGTTCAATCAGTGCAAACTGTTGTTTTTGATCGTTGTAGAGTAGTACACCAGCTGCTTCAGGCCGATGAACGAGTTCACGCTGCAATACATGAGTATATTCAGATTGATTAAATAGACGATGTCGAAGGCTGACTTTTTCAACTTGAATAAAACCACGGAATAGAGATTCACGTGATGTTACTTCGACATCTTTAGATGTATAACTTGGACGTTCAACAATACTCATGATTCGGTCAGGACGAAATCTATTTATTTCATCCTAACCGAGAATCAGGGCTAGGCAAGTGTTTTTTTTGAATATTTACACTTTATGATACAGTTTTTGACCTTGCTCCTGATAAACCTCTTTCATCGCTTTGAGGCCTTCTTCAACCTCCGAATCGTTATTGGTGAGGTTGTTGGCATAGTCGCGTACATTCTGAGTGATTTTCATTGAACAGAATTTTGGACCACACATTGAGCAGAAGTGTGCAGATTTATGAGCCTCTTTTGGTAAGGTTTCATCGTGCATACTACGTGCTGTATCAGGGTCCAAACTTAAGTTGAACTGATCATCCCAACGGAACTCAAAACGTGCTTTTGATAAGGCATTATCACGTACCTGTGCACCTGGATGTCCTTTCGCAAGATCGGCGGCATGTGCTGCAAGCTTGTAGGTAATAATCCCGTCTTTAACATCTTTTTTGTTTGGTAGACCCAAATGCTCTTTCGGTGTGACATAGCAAAGCATTGCTGTGCCGTACCAGCCAATCATGGCTGCACCAATTGCAGAGGTAATGTGGTCATACCCCGGAGCGATATCTGTTGTTAATGGCCCAAGTGTATAGAATGGCGCTTCTTTACACACTTCTAGCTGAAGGTCCATGTTTTCTTTAATCATGTGCATTGGTACGTGACCAGGGCCTTCAATCATGACTTGAACATCATGTTCCCATGCACGGTGAGTCAGTTCACCTAATGTTTTTAGTTCGCTGAACTGTGCTTCGTCATTTGCATCTTGGATACAGCCCGGACGTAAGCCATCACCTAAGCTAAATGAAACGTCATAAGCTTTCATGATTTCACAGATTTCATCGAAATGAGTGTATAAGAAGTTTTCTTCATGATGCGCTAGACACCACTGCGCCATGATTGAACCACCACGCGACACAATACCTGTTAAACGGTTTGCTGTAAGTGGCACATAGCGAAGTAATACACCTGCGTGAATAGTGAAGTAGTCAACACCTTGTTCAGCTTGTTCAATTAGTGTGTCTTTGAAGATTTCCCAAGTCAGGTCCTCTGCAACACCATCAACTTTTTCAAGCGCTTGATAAATAGGTACGGTCCCGATTGGAACAGGTGAGTTACGAATAATCCATTCACGTGTTTCATGAATGTTTTTACCTGTCGACAAATCCATAATGGTGTCGGCACCCCAACGGGTTGCCCAAGTCATTTTTGCAACTTCTTCATCAATTGAAGAACCAAGCGCTGAGTTACCAATGTTGGCATTAATTTTAACCAAGAAATTACGACCAATAATCATTGGCTCAAGTTCTGGATGGTTAATGTTGGCAGGAATGATCGCACGACCTTCAGCAACTTCTTGACGAACAAATTCAGGTGTAATTTCTTTTAAATTCTTTGCACCGAAATTTTGTCCAGCATGTTGACGCATATCAACACCTTCACGCTGGCGCTGATTCTCACGAATTGCAATATATTCCATTTCAGGTGTGATAATACCTTGCTTGGCATAGTGCATTTGAGTGACATTTTTGCCAGCTTTAGCGCGGCGTGGGTTTTGAATATGAGCAAAACGAATGTCAGCGGTGCGAATGTCTTTTAAACGTTCCTGACCAAATTTTGAGGTCAAGCCAGAAAGTACATCAGTATCGTTACGTTCTTCAATCCAGTTTTGGCGAACTGAAGGTAAACCTTTGTCTAAATCAATTTGAACATTTGGGTCGGTATAAACACCTGAAGTGTCATATACCATAACAGGAGGGTTATGTTCACCACCAAGGCCAGTTGGGGTGTCGGTTAAAGAAATTTCCCGCATTGGAACCTGAATGTCAGGGCGAGAGCCTTCAATATAAACTTTTTTAGAAGCGGGTAAGATGCGAGTTAAATCTTTTGCATCTTGTTCATGTTGTGCTGAAATTTCAGCAGAAGAAAGATTCGTTAACTGGTTCATCACATGATCCTTATGAATAACATCAACGAATCAAGCACGACCAAAAACGATGGCGGATTTATCTTTATGAGATAAATTTAAGGCTGTAAGTTTTCAGATGGCTTGATTCCTACGCAGGTCTTAACCTGATCAGGTTCAACGGTACTTGTGATCAAATTTGTGTTGCGACAACACAGAATTTACACAATCTCAGCGAGCTATTACTCGCGCTCCGTCAAGCGATTTAAAGACTAACATGTTTTAGGTTGGCTGGCATTGTCAATTTGTATCTATACAAACCGCATCCATATGGCAGTCACGATAGACTTCCGTGTTCCATGGCGAATCAAATTTTAATAGCTGCTCAAGCTGTTCATGAGTCATCTGATAATTTGATTTTTTATCACCATTTTTATCAGTTAAATCTATTTTAAATTGCTTATTGCGCTCATCGATAGGCGTAGCAATAAATTTAAGAAACAGTTGAGCGGGTTTCGCTAGACTCGACTGATTTTGTGTAGACAAAAACCGAATTTGTTGAAGAGCATCTTTATCAAACCACGTATTCGGCGCATATTCATCTGACACGGGCGTATTGTCTAAGCCAAAGAAAATAAAATAACGATATTCATTAAATAGTAATTTGGCATCATTAATAAAGTGGCTCTTTGGATATTTTTGAATAAATTTTTCCCAAAACAATGCGCGTTCAGTGAGCTCTTTCCATGAAATAGCCAAAGCACCATCGTTATAAAAAATATTTTGATTGTCTTTCGCCATACGCGTTAAAAACTCTTTTTGGTCAACGGGTAAGGCTTTAGAAAAAACGTCAACTAAATAGCTTGGCTGGCGTCGATAGGTAAACATGCCTTCGCCTTGATAAAGCAGGTCAATGTAGGCTTGCCCTTCATGTTGAAGTAAATATTGATCACGTGGGCTCAGTTGGGCGAAGAGCTTTTTCTTACTTTGAATAACCTTTTTAAGGTCTTGTTTCTGTTCTAAAACGGCATAACCAAATGCTTCAAAAGCTCTACCTGTTTTTTCAGTGTAGTCTTGTTTTAGAAAACGTTGATACATGGCAGTTGATGCATCAATCAGCTTAAGCTGCTCATGATTTTTTAAAGAAGGAACACAGGTTTTAAGCTTTTCATTAATTTGATTTAAGTCTTCTATTTTGCTGTTTTGATTAATCGTGTGCATAGCTACCATAATTTGTAAGCAGCTACTGTCTTGTTTTTGAGTGGCCTTTTGCTCAGTTGGTTTTTGCTCTTTAGATACAGCCTGATCTTGCTCTGATGTTTTATTACATCCAGCTAAAAGTAGTGCGCTGCACATACTCATCATTAGAACTTTTTTCATCATTTTACTTTTATAGAAATTAATATTGCTCAAATTATAACGCTTAAAAAGATTGCATCATTGTTAGAAATCTTTATTATTGGGTAGGTCGGTCTACTTAAATTAAAACTATGAATGATAAAACAGCAAGACAGAAAATTCTCGATGCAGCGGCAACCTTATTTTATAACGATGGCATTACGGCAACAGGAATCAATTCAGTTACGGCTAAAGCCGATGTCGCTAAGATGTCGCTTTATAATAATTTTTCTTCAAAAGGCGATCTTGTTGATGCCTATATTGCTGCACGCCATCAAGAGTGGCTCGATCTCTATCAAAAGCGTTTAGCAAAAACAAACACAGCTAAAGAAGCCATTTTGGCTGTGTTTGATGCCTATCAGGACCATGCAGAATTTGCCTACGAAAAAGGGTTTCGAGGCTGTGGGTTATTGAATGCTGCCGCAGAGTTTCCAGCGAATAGTGCAGGCCGTAGTTCTGTAAGGCAGCATAAAGAAGAAGTGGAAGGTATTGTTGCTGAGCATTTAAAAAAATTAATACCAGACTCACAGCGCGTTAACTATGTGGCCACGCAGCTTTCTTTTCTTTTAGAGGGTTCTATGGCACGAGCAGGCTTAGAAGGAAACAGTCGTCAACTTCTATTAGCAAAACAAATGGCAGAAGATATTTTAAATAGAGAATGCCTACATGATTAGCCTCATTAAAAATAGTAGCTATGGGGGCACAATTGCGATTTTGGTTGCTTCTGTTTTGTGGGGAACAACAGGTACGGCGGCAGCATTTGCACCGACACTTGGCCCACTCGCTATTGGTGCCGTAGCGATGGGCGGTGGAGGACTTTTACAAGCTTTGGTTGCATCACGAGCAATACGCGAAAACCGTCAGTTTATAAGGGAAAATCTTTCAATACTGCTTTTAGGGGTAGCGGCGGTTGGTATTTATCCTTTAGCTTTTTATTCCTCAATGCATTATGCGGGCATTACGATTGGCACCGTGGTTTCAATTGGTACCGCTCCATTAATAGCAGCAATTTTAGAGCGATTTTTTGACCGCAAAGCTTTATCGGCTATCTGGTTTCTAAGTTTTGTGTGCGGTGTGCTTGGTGTAAGTATGTTATCGATGGGGGAAAGTCATGCGATCCAAGAGAGTACAAATCAATGGAATAAATTCTTCGGTATTTTTCTTGGGCTTGTCGCAGCTACAACTTATTCACTTTATTCATGGGCCGCAAAAAGATTAATAGATCGGGGTGTTGCCTCTAAAGCTGCAATGGGTATGATTATGGGCGGTGGAGCGATTATTTTACTGCCTACTTTGTTGATTACAGGTGGAGGGTTACTACAAAGCTCAACTAATCTACTTGTGGCTGGTTATATGATGCTGATTCCTATGTTTTTGGGTTATTTGCTTTTTGGATTTGGTCTAAAAACAGTAAATGCCAGCAAAGCGACCACCCTAACTTTATTTGAACCTTTAGTGGCTGCGATTTTTGCGATTGTTTTGGTTGGCGAGCATGTTTCATGGGTAGGTTGGATAGGCATGTTTTTGATTTTTATTTGTATTTTAATATTGTCAAAAACTAAGAACGCTTAAAAAACTAAAACTTTTAATGGCTTGAGTTTGATTTGAATTTTTCTTAGTCTTAAAGGCAAGTTTTATCGTTGATTTGAACAATGAAAATAAAATTAATGGTCGCTGTTGGCCTTTGGAGTTTTGCATCTTCGAGTTTTGCTCTGGATTTGGTTGAAGCTTATGAGCGCGCAAAACAAAATGACCCGACGTGGCAAGCCAATCAACAACAATATGAAGCAGATCAACTGAACTTAGGCTTAGCAACAGGGGCATTATTACCCACTGTCACATTGTCTGGAAACATTACCCGTAATCGACAAACTGTAAAACGTTCAAACTTTCCGGGTGTTGATCAAGAAGGCCTGTCAGATGCTTTGGTAAGTAATACATCAACGACTCGACAAGCCACTCTCACTGCGCGTCAGCCATTATTTCGAATGGATGCTTGGGAAGGTTATAAGCAAGTTAAAACTTCGGTTGCCTTAAGTGAAATTACCTTAAGACTGCAAAAACAAGATCATGTTTTAAATGTGGCAGAAGCCTATTTTAATGTGTTGCGTCAGCAGGCACTGAGTGTTGCATACTTACAAGAAGAAAAGGCTTTGCTTGAACAGCTCAATATGATGAATGCCAAACTCAAAGAAGGGTTGGTGGCACGTAGTGATGTAAGTGAAGCAAATGCTCAATATCAAAATGCCAGAGCCAATCGTATTTCAACCAATGTTCAATTACTTTTAGCCCAAGAGCAGCTTTCTGAATATATTGGTTCTTATCAAGATAAACTCGCTGTACTGCGCAGTGATTTTAATTTTCAAAAGCCTTATCCGGCAGAACTTAATGACTGGCTTTCTTTGGCCCAGCAAAAAAACTTAAAGATCCAGCAAGCCCGTTTACAGCAAAAATATAGTGAAGATCAGCGCCGTGTCGAAAAGGCAGCGCTTTATCCTCAAATAGATGCCGTAGCAAGTTATGGCTATACTAAACAAACACCAGAGACACTCATTTCGACTGACGGAAAATTTGATCAGGTCGGGGTAGAAATGAACTGGAATCTATTTAATGGTGGACGGACCCGAACATCAATTAAAAAAGCCACTGTAGAAGTCAGTAAAGCGCAGGCACAACTTGATGCAGCCATTCGCCGTGCCAATGTCGATGTGAAAAGTGCCTTTATGCAGGTAGACACGGATCAAGCCAAACTTGAAGCAAGAAAGGCTGCAATGGATTCCTCTTCTTTAGTTTCTCAAGCTTCAAAAGCGAGTTATAACGAAGGCTTAAAAAGTATGGTTGATGTTTTATTGGCGCAGCGTAATGCTTTTTCTGCAAAACAGGATTATCTTAATGCTCAGTATGACTATTTATTGAATGTGCTTCGTTTAAAAGCTGCGGTAGGCCAGTTAGGTGAAAAGGATCTGGTTGAGCTTAATAGCTGGTTAACTTATCAGTAATTAAATGCTTTTATCTGAAATTTAATTTTGTCATAAAAACTTAATGATTGCTGTGTTTTAATGCTCAATCATTTTATTCCCGCGCCATCATGTTGGAGGCTTCCCTTGAGTCCGAGTAATCCGGTGTTAAGCCATCATATTTCTTCTCAATTTAATGAAGATTTGCAAGATGTAAACACAAAGTTTATGACCATGGGTGGCTTGGTCGAACAGCAGGTTGCAAATGCAATCCATTCTTTACTTGATACTGACGCAAATTTAGCGATTGATGTTCAATTTAAAGATAATGCAGTCAATCAATATGAACGTGATATTGATGAAGGCTTAACGTTGATTTTGGCGCGTCGTCATCCGGCAGCGATTGATTTGCGTATGGTTATTGCCATGAGCAAAGCCAATACTGACCTTGAGCGTATTGGTGATGAAGCAGCAAAAATCGCCCGTATTGCACAAAACCTGTGTGAAGAGGGCGGGTCACCGCGTGGCTACATGGAAACACGTCATATTGGTAACCAAGTTCGTGTCATGATTCATGATGCACTTGACGCTTTTGCACGTTTAGATGCAGATCAAGCTTTACGTGTACTTTTAGCGGATGCTGACATTGACCGTGAATATCAATCAGCAACACGTACGTTAATGACCTATATGATTGAAGACCCGCGCCATATTGCTCGTGTGATTAATGTCATGTGGGTTTTACGTTCATTAGAGCGTATTGGCGATCATGCACGTAACATTGCTGAGCAAGTGATTTATATGGCGAAAGGCTTTGATGCTCGTCATACCAAAATTGAAGAAATTGAAGCCAAAGTCCACGAAAAGTAATCTTGAGCTGAAATATTTAAAGGCCTTGTTTAAAACAAGGCTTTTTTGTTTTTACAAAATAATAGATAAAAAAATGTCCCGAACTTTGGGGGGAAGTTCAGGACAGAAAATCAAGTGCATAAACACGACAGGGATCGTGTTCTTCTTGCTATAGAGTGATATTAAGTTCTTCGCTTTTTGATGTCATGTAGAGTCCTGTGCGCTCTATGTAAGGCTTTTTATGTTTGTGTAAGTTTCACGTAAAAAAAGGCGGATCTATGTATATAGACCCGCCTTTTTAATGATGAGTAAGCTAAAACAAACCGATTATTCTGGTTTCCAGCCTTCAGCTTTTTCTACGCTTTCATCATTATTGAAGAATTTCTCACGTTGTTCTTCAAGGAATTTTTTCGCTTCTGGTTCAAACACGTTTAAACGCTTTTCATTAATGAGCGTAGTTTGATGCTGTAACCATTCTTGCCATGCTTGTTTAGAAACATTTTCAAAAAAATCTTGACCTTTAGCACCTGGGAAAGGAGCGAAGTCTAAACCTTCCATTTCCTTTTGATATTTACGGCAAAATACTTGGCGACTCATGTTTTATCCTTAAGCGTATAACTGTTCTAAACGTGTATGGGCACGCGCAATTGCAGCTTCAACCTGTTTTGGAGAAGTTCCACCAATATGATCACGTGCATTTACAGAAGCTTCTAAAGTTAAGGCTTTATCAAATACATCTGCTGTAATTAAGTCAGAGAATTGCTGTAATTGCTCAAGTGTGAGTTCAGATAAATCTTTTTCTTCTGCAACACCTAATGCTACTGCTTTACCTACAATTTCATGCGCATCACGGAACGCAACGCCTTTTTTCACTAAGTAGTCAGCAAGGTCAGTTGCAGTTGAGAATCCACGAAGAGCAGCTTCACGCATGATTTCAATATTTGGAACCAATGCAGGAATCATGTCTGCAAATGCCATGAGTGAACCACGAACCGTATCGATTGCATCAAATAAAGGTTCTTTGTCTTCTTGGTTATCTTTGTTGTATGCCAATGGTTGACCTTTCATGAGCGTAAGTAAGCTAATTAAGTCACCAAATACACGGCCAGATTTACCACGAATAAGTTCTGGAACATCCGGATTTTTCTTCTGTGGCATGATTGAAGAACCAGTACAGAAGCGGTCAGGAATATTCACAAATTTGAACTGTGCAGAAGTCCAAAGAATGAGCTCTTCTGACATACGTGATAAATGCATCATGATGAGTGCAGCCGCCGCATTAAATTCGATGGCAAAGTCACGGTCAGATACAGCATCAAGAGAGTTTTCAGATACAGCTTCAAAACCTAAAAGTTCTGCTGTATATGCGCGGTCAATCGGATAAGTTGTACCAGCAAGAGCAGCTGAACCAAGTGGCATGCGGTTAACACGTTTACGGCAGTCTTGAAGACGTTCAGTGTCACGTACTAACATTTCAAACCATGCTAACAAGTGATGACCAAAAGTCACAGGCTGAGCAGTTTGTAGGTGTGTAAAGCCCGGCATAATTGTATTTACATTTTTGGCAGCCAAGCCTAACAAGCCTTTTTGTAAACGTTCTAATAATTTTAAAATATCATCAATTTCGTCGCGCAGGTAAAGACGAATATCAGTTGCAACCTGATCGTTACGGCTACGGCCTGTGTGTAATTTTTTACCTGTAATGCCAATACGTTGAGTCAAACGTGATTCAATGTTCATGTGAACATCTTCAAGATCGATGCGCCACTCAAAGTTTCCAGCCTCAATTTCTGAGCGAATGGTGCTTAAACCTTCAATAATGTCATCGCGTTCTGCTTCTGTGAGTACGCCAACTTTCGCAAGCATGGTAGCATGCGCAATCGAACCAGCGATGTCTTGCTTATAAAAACGTTGGTCAAACTGAACAGAGGCGGTAAATTCGGCTACAAAAGCGTCCGTCGCTTCAGAAAAACGACCACCCCACATACCTGAGGTTTGGTCTGGGGTTACTGAATTAGGGGGATTTGAAGATGTGGTCATGGTGGCTCAGTAAAATAAAAAAGAGTATATCACTTGCCGAAGCTCAACAAACAAAGTTGTTTCCTACAGCATACCGAAATCAAAATTCCTCCTATTTTTTTACGAAAAGCGGGCGTTGGCAACACTTATTCGAATTAATTATCGCAAGTAATGTTTTGGCACTGGTCTTGGCATTGGCTGAAGCGCAGTCTTGGCAAGCCTTAAGCGGGGGAAGGCTTTTTCAATACATCATTTTTATTAACTGGGTAATATTGTCCTTTTTTGCATTGGTTGAACGCTTTCAAGGTTTTTTTAGCAGCTTGCGTCAAGAATTTGCTTTGGCTATTGGTTTTGTCATGCTGCAAGGTATTGTTGTTTTGACCACCTTAATGAGTAATTTTTTTCAGTTTGGTCTTTTAAATAAACATGCTTCTTTAACGCAGGGCTGGAGTGTTTATTTTACCAATGTACCTTTATATCTAAGCTATGGAATATTACTCGGGGCTTTCTGCTTACGTTATTTATATGTCAGGGAACAATGGTTGCATCAGCAATATGCCGAATTAAATGCCCGTATTCAGGCCATGCAAGCACGAATTCACCCTCACTTCTTATTTAATAGTTTAAATAATGTGGTGAGTTTAATTGCGATAGATCCAGATAAAGCAGAAAGCATGCTCATCAGTTTGTCGCGGTTATTTCGCGCGAGTTTCCAAGAATTAAAATTGGTGAGTCTGCATGAAGAAATCGAGCTGAGTAAACAATATTTAATGATTGAACAGGTCCGTTTGGGGGAGCGTTTAAAAGTAGATTGGAAGATCGAGCTTTCATCTGTGCAATTAAAACAGATCACTATTCCTTTATTGACATTACAACCCTTGTTAGAGAATAGTATTTTTCATGGGGTAGAACCAATGATGGGTAAAGCAACCATAGGGGTATTGGTTGAAATATTGCAAAATCAGGTCAGTATAGTCATTACCAACCCATATACAGACGATACAATAAATTCACGGAAAGGGCATGGAATCGCTCTTGAAAATGTTAAGCAGCGCCTGAAAGCGTATTATGGGAACACCGTTAGATTTCAGGTTTATAAAGGTGAAGCTTTATATACCACTATTATGAGCTATCAATATCAAACAAAATAATAAGTCAGTCAGAGTTAACCATAAAAAAATGGACCAAGTTAACGGTGACAAGGAGGATGAATGAAGGTGCTAATTTGTGATGATGAACCACTTGCAGTGGAGCGTTTATCACGTTTAGTTTCAAAGATGGGACATGAGGTTGTATCAACGGCTCATCATGGACAGGAGGCCTTGGAACAGGCACGGCTTCATCAACCGGATGTAATCTTACTTGATATTCAAATGCCAGGTATGAATGGGCTTGTCTGTGCAGAACAGTTAAGTCAGCTAAATCCTCGACCTGCGATTGTATTTTGTACCGCCTACGATCAGCACGCATTGGAAGCTTTTAAAGCTCAGGCTCAAGCATATCTTCTTAAACCGATTGATCCGGTTGAACTTGAGCAAGCTTTAAACCAGCTAACCCAACTTACTCAAGCACAGCTCAATGCATTACCGAATTCTGAGCTTTTACAAGATTTAAAAACACAGCGTCATCAAATTGCCGCAAAAACCTATCGCGGGGTTGAACTGATTCCTGTTGAAAATATCTATTACTTTTTAGCAGATCAGAAATATGTCACTGTGAGACATAAAAATGGCAGTGTATTAATAGATGAAACATTAAAAGAGCTTGAAACCGAATTCGCAGATCAGTTTATTCGTATTCATCGAAATGCATTGGTTGCAGTTGCATATTTAGATGGGCTGGAACTGATCAGTTCGGGGCAATATCAGGTTAGATTACGAGGCCTTGATGAAAGACTTTCAGTGAGCCGTCGACATTTGTCTACGCTTAGAGAGCGAATTCATCAGCTCTAAATTTAAAAGAGTTATCTTGGACTTGCGAGATTTTACTTGCAATTTTAAGGGATCAAGTTAAGTTTAGGGTGTATTGTTTGATCAGCCCATGCTTGAATTTATGAAAACCTTGAAAATTGCTACACGACAAAGCCCACTTGCTCTTTGGCAGGCAGAACATATTCGTGCCCGTTTAGAGGAGCTTCACCCTGATTTAACGGTGGAATTGGTTAAATTTGTCACGCAGGGCGATAAAATTTTAGATACGCCTTTAGCAAAAATTGGGGGTAAAGGGCTGTTCGTTAAAGAGTTAGAGGCAGCACTTTTAGATGGGCGTGCAGACTTAGCTGTACATTCAATGAAAGATGTCCCAATGGCTTTGCCTGAAGGTTTAACTTTAGCAGTGATTTGTGAGCGTGAAGATCCGTTAGATGCTTTCGTTTCAAATCGGTTTGAAACATTCGCTGATTTACCTCAAGGTGCAAAAGTCGGTACATCAAGCTTGCGTCGAAAATCTCAGATTTTAAAACAACGTCCTGATTTGCAAATTATTGACTTGCGTGGAAATGTTGGCACACGTTTGGCGAAGCTAGATGAAGGTCAATACGATGCGATTATTCTGGCCAGTGCTGGTTTGAAGCGTTTAGGTTTGTCAGAACGTATCCGTCATTGTTTGACACCAGATATTAGTTTGCCTGCTGTGGGACAAGGTGCATTGGGTTTAGAGTGCCGTGCAGTTGACCAAGATGTATTGGCTTTAATTCAACCTTTATTACACGAAGAAACTGATGTTTGTGTACGTGCTGAACGTGCATTTAATGCCTATCTTGAAGGCGGTTGTCAGGTCCCAATTGCAGGTTATGCCACACTGCAAAATGGTCAAATCCATATCGAAGGTCGTGTTGGAAGCCCTGATGGCCAAACATTATTACGTGCTGAACTGACAGATGAAGCCAGCAATGCTCATCAATTGGGCGAAAACCTTGCTCGAAACTTACTTGATCAAGGTGCTGGCGAGCTATTAAAGGCCCTCTACTAAACCATGCTGTTTATTAATACTCGACCTGATTCGCGTGCAGCTGAATTAACAGAAGCTTTGCAAAATGAAGGTTATCAGGTTGAGTCTTTACCTCTTTTAGAGCTCGTTGCTACCCCCTTTTCCGAACACTTACTTCAGCTTTACCAACAATTAGTTAAGGCGCAAGCTATTGTTGTCGTCAGCCCAACTGCTGTTGAATTGGGTATGGAGTATTTAGTAAAAAGCGGTTTAAAAATTAGCGACTTAAAAAATATTCAGTGGATTGCGGTAGGGCAAGCAACAGCCAATTGTCTAAACAAATATGGAATAGAAGCACATATCCCAGATGTTGAAACTTCTGAGGGAATGTTGAACCTACCTATTCTGCACAATATGCAACAGACGGGTAGTGTGGCTTTTTGGCGGGGAAAAGGTGGACGCCAATTTATGATGGAGACTTTGCAACAACAAGGAATTCAGATTTTAAATTTTGTTCTATATCATCGGCAGTGCCCAGAAGCTTCATATTCTACATTCAAACATCTGACACAGAATTCAAATTATAATTTAAATAAATGGCTCGTCTTAATTACCAGTGAAGCGAGCTGGAAATATTGGTTAGAGCTTTGTTCAAAAAATAATGTACAACCTGATGGTGTATATCTGGTTTTAGGACCTCGTCTTTTTCAAATTGTTAAAGAGTATCGCGATCAGCAACAGACTCATTTTCACATTATTCAACTTGAAAATTTATCGCCTTCGGGGATGATTCATCACATTCAGGCATTATAAGGATTCGTATGAGAAAACTTGTTTCTATCATCATTTTACTGGGCGTAGCTTGGTTGGCTAAGCTCAGTTACGATATGTGGCAAATTTCTCGTACTGTTCCCGAGCTTAAACAAAGTCTGCTGCAATCAGAACAGCACTATGCCAATTTAAATGATCAATTGGTTGCTTTACAGCGACAGTTGCAGAATCAACCCGTAAGTACAGGGAATAAAGCGAGTTCAGTAGTTCAACCAAATGCTCTACCGACAGGTATTGCACCTACAGTTTTAATTAAACAAAAGTTAGATTTAATTCAATTTGCGATTGATCAGCAGCAGTTGATTTATGCAGTTGATCAATTAAATCAGTTACAGCAATCGCTCGTACACTATGAAATTGCTCCTGCATTGCAGCATAGCTTGAATCAATCGCTCGAGCAGGATAAGCAGGCAGTTCAACAGTTTACTTTGGCTCAAAATCAACGCCATCAATTAATCGATGATTTATTACAGAACATTGATAAGAATATTCAACAAGCCTTAGCCCAGCCTAAACTTGAAATGGATCAATCCGAGACTGTGTCTTGGTGGAAAAAGTGGTTCCGTATAGAAAAAGTAGAAACGCCGTCTATTAATTTAATGAGTCGAAGCGTTGTGCTTAAAGAAGTGCAATTAAGATTGTTGATTGCCGAACAGGCACTCAATCAAGGAAAAATGACTGAGTATCAAAATGAGTTGCAATCTGTGATGCAAAAGTTAGATGAAATGCCTGATGCAACCAGTCAGCAGTTAAAAAAACGTATTGCTAAAGTGGCACATTTATCTATCGTGCCTGTTCCTAAACTCTCTACACTTGGGCTAATCGGCTCATAAGGAGGATATATGAAACACCTCCTGTGGGTTTATTTCGTAATCAGCTTAATACTCTTTGCAGCCCTAGCTTTATTTAGTTATGGCTATGGAATGGGGTATGTCTATATTTACTGGCGACAATTGCAGCTGCAAACAAATGTCTGGGGATTAACTCTTACTTTTGTAGTGATGAGTTTTATTGCTCAACTCTTGTGGCTGTGGATTAAACGTTATTCATCTCGTGAACAAAGAAAAAGTGAAAATATCTTCCAGTTTAAAAACCTTCATCCCTATGAACAATTAGGTATTGTTTGGTTATTAGAAGCGGCAGAAGATCAACGTGTATTTATTGAACGTGTTTTTACTCAATCAGGGCTTTTAAAAAATATTATTGATGCCAAGTTTCTGGTTTTAAGTGGGGACTATCCAAAAGCATTGGCTGCTCTCGATCAATCACCACCGATGGCATTTGAATTGGCAGAGTTACAACGAATTGAAATCTTTTTAGCCGAAAATGAAGCCGATCGTGCATTAACTCATCTCGAGTTTTTATACCAACATCAGTTATCACCGTGGTTACAAGAAATAGAAACTGCTTACCAGCAAAGATTAACGGCTTTATGGGGGCAATTAGCGCTGCAACATCCATGGGTATATTTACGTTCCATGAAATACGGTTTGCTAGATGCAGAACACCGTGATTTATGGTTGCAGCAGCTTCTTCAGCAATTTGACCAAGCCTCTATCGATGACTTACATGCCTTGCAGCAACGTTATTTAGATTTAGAGTCTGAAATTCAAACTCGACCTTATAGCAGTAAGTTGTTATGGCTAAAACTATTAGCACGTATGCCAGATATGAGCATGCAGCATGCGGCCTTAACACTACATTTGTTAAAAGAGCAGTTTGACCCAGAAGTGTTTTATCTATGGTTTCAGCAGCAGTTGCTTAAACAAGTTCCAGACTATGCCGATGTTGAAGAAAAAATTATTCAATTTGAAAATCAATATATGAATTTGCCAGTTTTAACCTTTGCAAAATGGCATGTCTATATGGCAACTGGACGTCAAACAGAAGCTGAAACATTATTATCATTATATCCAGATAATATTTTAATGAGCTATTTACGTATTAAGTCTACGCTTAAAGAAGATGACGTGTTAATCAAGCAGTTAAATCTAATCTTTGAAAATGATGCAAATTTTTTAAAGTTTAAAATATGAGGTAAAAATGAAAGAACTGTCTGTCTACCCAGTAATATATGAACAGAAAGTAGCGTGGGGAGATATGGACGCTTTTGGTCATGTCAATAATGTACAGTATTATCGATATATTGAAAGCTCACGTATTTTATATATGGAAGCAATCAATATATTAACCCCACATTTATATACCGTTGTTGCTTCAAGTCAGTGTAAATATTTAAAGCCTGTTTTTTATCCTGACGTATTGAAAGTTGGTGTTCGCGTGGAAGAGCTCCGTAATAGCGCATTCCGTATGGCTTATATATTGTGGAGTGAAACCCAACAACAAATAGTCGCTACTGGTGAAGCTGTTATGGTATGCGTTGATAAATTAACAGAACGAAAATGTGAAATACCACAGGAAATAAAACAAAAAATTATTGAGCTAGAAAAATCAGTTGGGCATGACTTAATACATTTATCTTAAATAAATATTAATAAAATATATTTCATTTATAATTGGTAATGTAATTAAAAGGTAATTTTTTTGGTTATTCTGATGAACACGGCTTTCAAACTATTGCTTATTGAATAGATTATAAATAATATTGGTCTTGATTTTATGTTTTTAAATTTTGTCTGTATTATTTTGAATTGTCTGTAAGACTGGAGTATTTATTAATGAAACCGGATATCAGTGAATTATCTGTTGAAGAGTTAAAACGCTTACAAGAAGAAGCAGAAGCTTTAATTGCAAGTAAAAAAGATCAAGCAATCGAAGATGCTTATAATCAAATTATCGAGATTGCTGAAAATGTAGGTTTCAGTGTTGAACAACTTCTTGAGTTTGGTGCTCAAAAACGTAAGAAAACAACTCGTAAATCTGTTGAGCCTCGTTACCGCAACAAAAACAATGCTGAAGAGACTTGGACTGGTCGCGGTAAACAACCACGCTGGTTAGTTGCTGAAATTGAAAAAGGCGCAAAACTTGAAGATTTCTTAATCTAATCAAATTGCCATTTTTTAAAGCCAAGCAAATTTGCTTGGCTTTTTTATTGATAAAAATATCTCAAAATTTTGCTATAAATATTATTTAAAAAATTGAGTGTTTAAATTGCTCTTTAAATGAATTGTTGAGATCAAATGTGCATTTAGTTCATTGAGCGTCAAGTTTTCATGATTTTGTCATACGTTCAACTTATAGTCTCAATACCGAAGCCAAGCCCCATTGCTTGGTTTTTTTATATGAAGTGAATTGGCGATGTTGAAAAAGTATGCATAATGTCAGACTAGGGAGCTACTCTCAAAATAAGGACGATAATTTGCATGTTGGTAAGGCTGAATGAAGAAAAAGTCTAAGCAATGGAAGTGGTGGTTTTTTGCCCTCATTGCATTTTTAATTTTTATTATTTTACAGATCCCGGCGACGTGGCTTATTTCTAAATTTTCAAAGAATAATCAAACTCTACACAATGTAAGTGGAAATATCTGGCAAGGCCAAGCAGATTGGCGGCGTGGTACTTTGAGAGGCTCGATTCATTGGAAAACTAGACCTCTAGACCTGTTTTTATTAAGGTTCGCTGCTGATGTAGATATCCATAGTGGAAATACCCAATTAGCTGGGGTAATGGGCTATGGTGTGGGGAAAAAAGTAATTGTAAAGGCTATGAATGGTCAGGTTGCACCTGAAACATTAAAACAAATTGTGAATTGGCAATGGCCTGCGAACAGCATCCAGCTGAAAGATATTGAGTTTAATTATAAGAAAGAGCAGGGGTTCGCAGCAGTTGATGGTCAATTACATTGGGGTGGTGGTGCTTTAATTTATAATATTGGTGATCGTCAAGACCGTATGAATATGCCTTCTTTAAATGGGCAATTAACGGATCAAAATGGACAATTACAAGTTGATATACGTGATCAACGCAGTCAAAAAATGGCGAATCTCTTATTAGATGCCAACATGATGCTTGATGTACAGCTTACCCAAAGGTTATTACTTAATATTCCATCTTATGATGGAAAAGCTGGTTTAGATACGTTTGTCATTAGTTCTCGTCAACCCTTAATACAAGGGGGTAACTAATGAAAGTATGGATTGAAAAATTACAGCAATTACAGTGGCAAAAATTAGATCGGTTAAGTGTAGTTGTATTTGCCTTTTTGGTTTTATGGTTGTGTTGGAAATTAGCTTCATTATTTTGGTGGGTAATTGCCCCTCCTCAAATGATGCAGTTTGATCGAGTCGAGTTAGGATCACAGCAGCCGCAAATTCCTAACATTAGTACTTTTTCGCTTTTTAATGAACCTTCAGCCAATGCGGCTCAGGAAAATGTCAACCTAGAATTACAAGGCGTAATGCTGGGCTATCCGAACCGTTTTTCTTCGGCTGTTATTAAGCTAGATAATATTGCTGACCGATATCGTGTAGGAGAAACAATAGGTTCTACCTCTTATCAGTTAGCAGAAGTTTATTGGGATCACGTGATATTGCGTCAAGGTAATGGAAGTACTCGTGAACTCCAATTTAAAGGTTTGCCAAACGGTTTATATCAACCTATGACGCCAGATGCTTCACAGCCAACTGCTACTGCGCCTCAGTCATCGGCACCTGTTAATACGACTCAAGAGGCGTTAGGGCAGGCTATTCAGCAAATGCAAGGCAACCGTGAACAATATCTGCGTGACATGGGCGTTAGTGGGAACTCTGGTGAAGGTTTTGAAGTTACAGAACGTACACCCACTGCGCTTCGAAATAAGTTAGGTTTAAGGCCGGGTGATCGGATTGTTTCTTTAAACGGTCAAACGGTTGGGCAGGGACAAACGGATGTGCAGTTGCTTGAACAGGCTCGTCGAGCTGGGCAAGTGAAAATAGAAATAAAACGTGGTGATCAAGTGATGACCATACAACAAAATTTTTAGTGATAACACGTCACCATAAGAGTTAGGAATTATCGCAAGTTATGGCTTTATTGAATCATCAACGTCCACTTTGGGCATTACTTGCAGCAGCCCCATTGATTGCGACAGTGAGCAGCAGCGTCTATGCCCAAACATGGAAGATCAATTTACGTGATGCTGACTTAACTGCTTTTATTAATGAAGTGGCAGACATTACGGGTAAAAACTTTGCAGTAGATCCACGAGTGCGTGGTAACGTCACAGTAATATCGAATAAACCCCTCAATAAAAATGAAGTTTACGACCTATTCCTTGGGGTCTTAAATGTGAATGGAGTGGTGGCAATTCCTTCGGGTAACACAATTAAGCTAGTTCCAGATAGCAATGTTAAAAATTCGGGAATTCCTTACGATTCACGAAATAAATTGCGTGGTGATCAGATTGTTACCCGAGTCATTTGGCTTGAAAATACCAATCCTAATGATTTAATTCCAGCACTTCGTCCCTTAATGCCGCAATTTGCACATATGGCTGCAATTGCAGGGACTAATGCACTGATTGTTTCGGACCGTGCGGCAAATATTTATCAACTTGAAAATATTATTCGTAATTTAGATGGTACTGGCCAGAATGATATTGAGGCAATAGGTCTTCAATCGAGCCAAGCGGAAGAAATCATTACTCAACTAGAGGCAATGAGTGCTACGGGAGTATCTAAAGATTTTAATGGTGCACGGATCCGTATTATTGCAGACAATCGAACAAATCGTATTTTAGTTAAGGGTGATCCTGAAACGCGTAAGCGCATTCGCCACATGATTGAAATGCTGGATGTGCCTTCGGCCGACCGTTTAGGTGGTTTAAAAGTTTTTCGATTGAAATATGCAAGTGCAAAAAATTTATCTGAGATTTTGCAAGGCCTCGTAACAGGACAAGCTGTTTCTTCGTCAAATAGTAATAACAGTTCTTCTAATTCATCGAATCCGATCAATAATTTGATGGGTAATAACCAGAATTCTAGTTCAAATACCTCTGGTTCAAATGGTAGCTCAATTTCTACGCCATCTATTAATCTAAACGGTAATTCGAACAATAATAATCAGAACAGTATCTCTAGCTTTAGCCAAAATGGTGTGAGTATTATTGCGGATAATGCCCAAAACTCGTTAGTGGTTAAGGCAGATCCTCAATTAATGCGCGAAATTGAATCTGCTATTCAGCAGCTTGATGTTCGCCGTCAGCAAGTTCTGATTGAAGCTGCAATTATCGAAGTGTCAGGAGATGATGCAGATCAACTTGGTATTCAATGGGCACTAGGTGATTTATCTAGTGGGATTGGTTTGCTGAGCTTTAGTAATGTAGGTGCTAGTTTATCTTCTATTGCTGCTGGTTATTTATCGGGTGGTTCAGCTGGGGCTGCATCAGCTATTGCTGGTGGCGCTAATAAAGGTAATGGGGCAACCTTGGCTCTGGGTAATTTTGAGAATTCTCGTAAGGCTTATGGTGCATTAATTCAAGCACTTAAAACTAATACCAAATCAAATTTGCTTTCGACACCATCCATTGTGACGATGGATAATGAAGAGGCGTATATTGTTGTTGGTCAGAACGTTCCCTTTGTAACAGGATCGGTCACTACAAACAGTACAGGTATTAACCCATACACCACGGTTGAACGTAAAGATGTCGGTGTGACATTAAAAGTCGTTCCACATATCGGTGAAGGCGGTACAGTTCGTCTGGAAGTAGAACAAGAAGTCTCTGCTGTTCAAGACAGTCGTGGACAAGCGGCTGATTTGGTGACAAGTAAACGTGCCATTAAAACTGCTGTTTTGGCTGAGCATGGACAGACAGTAGTGCTTGGTGGTTTGGTGTCGGATGACACGTCACTTTCAAGACAAGGTATACCTGGATTAAGTAGTATTCCCTATGTTGGTCGATTATTCCGCTCAGATAATAGAAGTAATGTAAAACGTAACCTTCTTGTTTTTATCCATCCAACAATTGTGGGTGATGCAAATGATGTGCGCCGTTTGTCTCAGCAGCGCTATAGCCAGCTTTATAGCTTGCAATTGGCTATGGATAAAAACGGCAATTTTGCAAAACTGCCTGAGCAAGTTGATGATGTCTATAATCAAAAGATGACACCACCTAGTATTGCCTCTCAGCCGAAAAACTATCAACAGGTTCCTTCCGGTGGAAAAACCTCGACGGTAACTACACCTGTAGCCGTAGAGCCAGCAGTGCAAAAGCAAACTTTACAGTTACCTGATCCTGAAGTTAATCGTACTAAAAATACAGTAACAACAACGACACTGCGCCCAAGCACAGCACAGTAGTAGCATGTTATGATTGATAAAAAATGAATAGGACATACGCATGACTTGGAAACTACAAGCAATTACTGGTGAAATTACTGGCCAAGAAATTAATGTTGATCGTGATATGTTGGTAGGGCGTCATCAAGATGCCGATGTATTGTTACAAGCTGCTGAAATTTCACGTCGCCATGCTGCATTGCTTCTAAAAGATCAAGCGCTATGGGTGCAAGACCTTAATTCATCGAATGGCACATTTGTAAACGATATTCGTATTGAGCAAGAAAAGCAGTTGCATGATGGTGATATTGTTCAGTTTGCTAGTTTTAAATTTTCTGTATTGGCTCCTGCACAGAAAATCACGGAATTACCTGAAATTGAAGCCGAACCTGTAAATACGACATCCTCCCCAGATTTAAGCGATCAAGGAATGCCGAGCCTTGCAGAGCGCGCTGCAGAAGTCGAAGTTCGTCGCGATGGTATGCCGCAGAATATTTCTATTCCAAAACCTGCACCTATTCCAGAAGGTGTGGATATTAATGCGCAACAGCAAACACTTATCGCTTTTGATGAACCGGTTTCTCGTGTTGCAGAAGAAAAAGAGCAACAGAAGAATGCCTCAGTTGGTTTAATCACTATTATTATTTTAGTAATTTTAGCTGTATTGGCATGGTTATTCTTTAAATAATCCGTTGCTGCTTTTACAATCAAGGCATGCTAAACGCATGCCTTTTTAATTTTGAGTAGAAAAAAGATGTCTGTTGCACAACTAAGTAAGCGCGATTTAATTTTATTTGATCTAGATGGGACGTTGGTTGACTCTGCTGCTGATTTGTATCGGTCTATGAATTTAAGTTTAGAGGCGCTAAGTTGGCCATTGGTAACAGAAGTTCAGATACGAGAATGGGTGGGTAAAGGAGCTTCAAAACTCTGTGAAAGTGTTCTGCTTCATATTTTTGGAAAATTAGATCCTGAACAGCACAAAGTCTTATTACAAAAATTTATTGATATATATAGTGTAGAACTCTGTGTAAATACTCAAATTTATCCTGGTGTAACCGAGTTTTTAAAACATTGTAAAACTTTGAATATACAAATGGCATGCGTTACCAATAAGCCTGTACAACTTGCTCAAGGTTTGCTTGATGCTTTACAGCTCTCTCCATATTTTCAGGTCGTACTTGGTGGGGATAGCTTACCAGAGAGAAAGCCTCATCCATTGCCATTATTGCATTGTATGCAAAGCCTAAAAATATCTGCTTCACAATCATTAATGATTGGCGATTCAAGTAATGATATTGAGGCTGCGCGTCGTGCTGGAATTGATTGTATTGTGGTTAGCTATGGCTATAATCATGGAGAAAATATCTATGATTGCCAACCTCAGCAAGTTGTTGATAGTCTTGCTGAGTTAATTATCTAATGAATGAAATGGAGATCAGAATGAATAAGCGTATGGTTTTTCGATGGCGTGTCTAAACCGAATCTAGAAAAACACACTTTTAAATCGAAACCATATTAGAGAAAATTCATGACAACATTAGCGCAATTTGAGCAACTCAAGGCTGCTGGTTACAACACGATTCCAGTTTATCGCCAACGCTTAGCAGATACAGAAACCCCTTTATCTGTGTTCGCTCGTTTTAAAGACCACACGCAAGCTTATTTATTTGAGTCAGTCGAAGGTGGCGAAAATTGGGCGCGCTATTCTATGATTGGTTTAGGTGAGTCGACGGTTTTCTCATGTAATGCAGGTGTTCTGTCTATACAACATGCTGATGGCTCAATTACACAACAAGATTGCCAAGACCCATTTCAGTATATTCGTGAATTTCAGAAGCAATTTAAAGTGCCATCTGCTGAGCTCTTGCCAAACTTACCGAGTTTTACTGGCGGATTAGTGGGTTATTTAGGCTATGATGCAGTCCGTTATATCGAGCCACGTTTAAAGAATGTTCCTACAGCTGACCCAATTACATTGCCGGATTTATGGTTAATGCTATCAAAGACAGTCATTGTTTTTGATAACCTTAAAGATACTTTATTTCTAATTGTGCATGCGGATACAGAGCAGAGTAATGCTTATGAAGACGCTCAGCAAAAATTAGATCAATTGGAACAGTTGTTAGCTACTCCAGTTAGTTTGCAAGCTAAGCCGCATACACCTCCACATTTTGAATCAATTACTGGTAAAACGAAATTCTTAGAGACAGTCGAAAAAGTTAAAGAATATATACGTGCTGGTGATGTGATGCAGGTTGTTCCGGGGCAGCGTATGGTTTCTGATTTCGATGGGGAGGCTTTACAGGTTTATCGTGCTTTACGTCATTTGAACCCATCGCCTTATTTATTCTTGGTACAAGGGCAAACGATTACTGATAAAAAGCCATTCCATATTGTAGGGTCGTCGCCAGAAATTCTTTCTCGCCTCGAAAATGGTATTGCGACAGTACGTCCGCTTGCAGGTACCAGACCTCGTGGAAAAACTAAAGAAGAAGATATTGCGCTAGAAAAAGATTTGCTTTCTGATGAAAAAGAAATCGCAGAGCATTTAATGTTGATTGATCTTGGTCGAAATGACGTTGGGCGAGTTTCTAAAATAGGGAAGGTCCAAGTAACGGATCAAATGGTGATTGAACGCTATTCACATGTCATGCACATTGTCTCAAATGTGCAAGGCGAAGTTCGTGACGATATCGATGCGCTAGATGTATTTAAAGCAACTTTCCCAGCAGGTACTTTATCGGGTGCACCAAAAATTCGTGCAATGGAAATTATTGATGAAGTTGAGCCTGTGAAAAGAGGTGTGTTTGGTGGGGCAGTGGGATATTTAGGATGGCACGGCGAAATGGATATGTCGATTGCAATCCGTACTTGTGTTATTCGAGATAAAAAGGTCTATGTGCAGGCTGGAGCAGGCCTAGTTGCAGACTCAAATCCTGAATCTGAATGGAATGAAACGCAAATAAAAGCTCGCGCAGTGATCAAAGCGGTTGAATTATCATCAAACGGATTGATTTTATGAGTTTTTAGCGGTTTTTTTTAAAAAACCGCTTGCATCGTTTGGAAGTTTTGCTAAACTGCACACCGTTCCGATACGAAACGTACGAAACACTAAGAAGAGCCGGCATAGCTCAGTTGGTAGAGCAACTGACTTGTAATCAGTAGGTCCACAGTTCGAATCCGTGTGCCGGCACCATCTTAAAGGTGTGTAGTTGTGAAGTAAAGAACAACACTGAAATAAGTGTGATATGGTGAGATTCCCGAGCGGTCAAAGGGGGCGGACTGTAACTCCGCTACGAAAGTTTCGAAGGTTCGAATCCTTCTCTCACCACCATTAACTTCGATTGAAGTGGTATATATACCAACACAGTGCGGGAGTAGCTCAGTTGGTAGAGCGGCAGCCTTCCAAGCTGCATGTCGCGAGTTCGATCCTCGTCTCCCGCTCCATCGAAGGATAATCGCTCTTATAGCTCAGTGGTAGAGCACTCCCTTGGTAAGGGAGAGGTCTCGAGTTCAAATCTCGATAAGAGCTCCAGATACAGTTTAGTAGATTTTCTACAAAGATTTAAAAAGCAGGCTTATTAGTCTGCTTTTCAAGTATTGGGTGTTTGATTTTTTAGGCGATATGTCGATGCTGAGTTTTTGCTCAGAATTGTGTTCGACGTAAACGAGGACTATAAACATGGCTAAGGCTAAGTTTGAACGTAATAAGCCACACGTAAACGTGGGCACAATCGGTCACGTTGAC
>NZ_AMJN01000025.1:0-1048 GCF_000302435.1 Acinetobacter sp. TG2027
AGATGCAGCAGGTAACGTAGGTACAGATACAGGTGTTGTGACAGTTGATACAGCAGCTCCTACAGCACCAGTGATTGACCCGGTTAACGGGACAGACCCAATTACAGGTACAGCAGAACCTGGTTCAACAGTAACAGTAACTTATCCGGACGGTAGTACAGCAAGTGTTGTAGCAGGACCGGATGGTAGTTGGACTGTGCCAAACCCTGGCTTAAATGATGGCGATACAGTAACGGCAGTAACAGAAGATCCTGCTGGCAATACATCAGGCCCAGCAACAGCTGTGGTTGATGCGGTTGCGCCGACAGTAGCGCTTAACGATGTATTGACCAATGACAGTACACCTGAGTTAACCGGTACAGTGAACGATCCGACAGCCACTGTGGTGGTGAATGTAGATGGTACTGACTATCCGGCAGTAAACAATGGTGACGGCACCTGGACGCTTGCAGACAATACACTTCCTGCATTAACTGATGGCCCACACACCATTACCGTGACTGCAACAGATGCAGCAGGTAACGTAGGTACAGATACAGGTGTTGTGACAGTTGATACAGCTGCACCGAATGCGCCAGTGATCGACCCGGTTAACGGGACAGACCCAATTACAGGTACAGCAGAACCTGGTTCAACAGTAACAGTAACTTATCCGGACGGTAGTACAGCAAGTGTTGTAGCAGGAACGGATGGTAGTTGGACTGTGCCAAACCCTGGCTTAAATGATGGCGATACAGTAACGGCAGTAACAGAAGATCCTGCTGGCAATACATCAGGCCCAGCAACAGCTGTGGTTGATGCGGTTGCGCCGACAGTAGCGCTTAACGATGTATTGACCAATGACAGTACACCTGAGTTAACCGGTACAGTGAATGATCCGACTGCAACCGTGGTGGTGAATGTAGATGGCACTGACTATCCGGCAGTGAACAATGGTGACGGCACCTGGACGCTTGCAGACAATACACTTCCTGCGTTAACTGATGGTCCACATACCATTACCGTGACTGCAACAGATGCAGCAGGTAACGTAGGTACAGATACAGGT
>NZ_AMJN01000026.1:0-2029 GCF_000302435.1 Acinetobacter sp. TG2027
AGAGTCTGAGTCGCTGTCAGAGTCTGAGTCACTGTCAGAATCAGAGTCGCTGTCAGAATCAGAGTCGCTGCCGCTATCAGAGTCAGAATCGCTGTCAGAGTCTGAGTCACTGTCGCTATCAGAGTCTGAGTCACTGTCAGAGTCAGAATCGCTGTCGCTATCAGAGTCTGAGTCACTGTCAGAATCAGAATCGCTGTCAGAGTCTGAGTCACTGTCAGAATCAGAATCGCTGTCAGAGTCTGAGTCGCTGTCGGAATCAGAGTCGCTGTCAGAGTCTGAGTCGCTGTCTGAGTCAGAATCACTGTCAGAGTCAGAATCACTGTCGGAATCAGAGTCACTGTCAGAATCAGAATCGCTGTCAGAGTCTGAGTCGCTGTCAGAATCAGAGTCACTGTCGGAATCAGAGTCGCTGTCAGAGTCTGAGTCACTGTCGCTATCAGAGTCTGAGTCACTGTCGGAATCTGAGTCGCTATCAGAGTCAGAATCGCTGTCGCTATCAGAGTCAGAATCGCTATCAGAATCCGAGTCACTGTCGGAATCTGAGTCGCTGTCAGAGTCTGAGTCGTTATTTAAATTATTATTTTTATCATCACTATCATGTGCCCACCACAAAATTCCTGCTGCGGTTAGCGGTACAGATAACCACGCCCATGGAGATGCAACCCCATCGTGATAAAGAAGCGGTTCTATACTATCAATATAACTATAAGTAATATTTTCTAATAATGCCCCGTTGGCATCAGTAAATTGTACCCAAATTAATTTATGGTTGTTATCCTCAAAAACTAAGCTATTATCAGTTGAATAATTACTACCGTTAAAAAAATCAACTATTACTATTTGTTCACCATTTTTTAAAGTAATAATTGCATTTCGACCATCTTGTCTAATTTCGGAAACATCATCTTTATTTACTTTTATTAAAATAACAGATGCTTCGGAAAGAGAGACTGTATCCTTTGTTGTAATTTCTAAGGTTTCATGACTCTCCTTAGAAACTACCCTTATCTCTGACATATTTATTCCCCTTGTACAGGATTATTTAATTAAACCAATCCAATTTAAAGCCCTTATTTTTTGAAATAAGAAGAGCCCAAATTAAGGAATAAACTAGAGAAAACAAAAGCCAACCTCAACGCAAAAACCAATTATAAACATGAATCACGTCACGAAAAATCTGACAAAAATAAGTTTGTTTATTAACCAAATAAAAAATTAAAATAATAAATATTGTTTTTCAAAAACTTATAAATAAATAATACTCGCAATAGTATTTTAATTTTCTTGTGTTTTAAAACATAAATAATAAAAACCACACATTTAAAACAAAAATTTTTATTATTAATATCTATATAGCTTTTAAATATTTAAAAGCTATATAGATTTAATTTTTTATCTTTCTCTCAAAGCTTCTTTGGCTTTATTAAATGGTTTAAGTAAGTAATCAAGTACTGTTTTTTGACCAGTACGAATATCTACTGTTGCCACCATACCCGGTGTAATACCAAACGCTTTACCTTCTTTATTGTAAAGCTTGTCAGAATCAGTGCGGATATAAACACGATAATAGAATTGGTCCTGTTTCACTTCATCACGAATCGTGTCTGGTGAAATAACCGTAACCTTCCCTTTTAAACCACCATAAATTGAGTAATCATAGGCGGTAATCTTAACCAGTGCTTCTTGCCCCGGACGAATAAAGGCAATGTCGCGCGGTAAAATACGCGCTTCAATCAGTAGTTGTTCATCAATCGGTACAATGGTCATCAATTTACCGTTTTGTGGAATAACACCACCATGGGTAGTGACTGCAATTTCTTTGACGACACCACGTACCGGTGCTCTGAACACTGCACGATCTAAACTGTCACTACGACCCAGTACAATTTGTTGCTGCGTTTCGCTATCGGTATTGGCTTTAGATAACTCTTCACGCGCTTTCACATAATACTGGTTCTGCGCATCATTCATTTTATTTTGCAAATCATTTGCTTCACGACGTAAACGTAAAACCTCGACCTCACTTGCT
>NZ_AMJN01000027.1:0-12156 GCF_000302435.1 Acinetobacter sp. TG2027
AGCTGATGCCACAGGTAAATACTCGATTACCCTAGATAAAGCTTATCTAAATGGCGAAAGCTTAAGTGCAACAGCGGCAGATAAAGCAGGTAATATCACAGCACCAAAAACAGTTAATGCTCCAGACACTACGGCACCTTCAAGTTTGACTGCCACTATAGATGCTGCAGGTAAAGTGGTTACAGGTGTAACTGAAGCGAATGCTGTTGTAACCGTTAAGAATGCTGCAGGAACCGTAGTCGGTACAGCTACAGCTGATGCCACAGGTAAATACTCGATTACCCTAGATAAAGCTTATCTAAATGGTGAAAGCTTAAGTGCAACGGCTGCGGACAAATCGAGTAATACCACAGCACCAAAAACCATTGTTGCACCAGACACTACAGCACCTTCAAGTTTGATTGCAACGATTGATACAGCAGGTAAAGTGGTTACAGGTACGACTGAAGCAAATGCTGTTGTAACAGTTAAGAATGCTGCAGGAACCGTAGTCGGTACAGCTACAGCTGATGCCACAGGTAAATATTCAATTACCCTAGATAAAGCTTATCTAAATGGCGAAACTTTAAGTGCAACGGCGGCAGACAAATCGGGTAATACCACAATAGCAAAAACAGTTGAGGCGCCGGATACCACGGCACCTTCAAGCTTAACTGCAACGATTGATTCATCAGGTAAAGTGGTTACAGGTACGACTGAAGCGAATGCTGTTGTAACAGTTAAGAATACTGCAGGAACCATAATCGGTACAGGTACTGCTGATGCCACAGGTAAATATTCAATTACCCTAGACAAAGCTTACTTAAATGGCGAAAGCTTAAATGCAACAGCGGCAGATAAAGCAGGTAATATCACAGTACCAAAAACAGTTAATGCTCCAGATACCACTGCACCTTCAAGCTTAACTGCAACGATTGATTCATCAGGTAAAGCGGTTACAGGTACGACTGAAGCAAATGCTGTTGTAACAGTTAAGAATGCTGCGGGAACCCTAATCGGTACAGCTACAGCTGATGCTACAGGTAAATACTCGATTACCCTAGATAAGGCTTATCTAAATGGTGAAACTTTAAGTGCAACGGCTGCGGACAAATCTGGTAATGCTACCGCACCAAAAACAGTTAATGCACCCGACACCACTGCACCTTCAAGTTTAACTACAACGATTGATTCATCAGGTAAAGTGGTTACAGGTGTAACTGAAGCCAATGCTGTTGTAACGATTAAAAATACTGCAGGAACCGTAGTTGGTACGGCTACCGCAGATGCCACAGGTAAATACTCGATTACCCTAGATAAAGCTTATTTAAATGGAGAAAGCTTAAGTGCTACAGCATCAGATCAATCTGGTAATGCTACCGCACCAAAAACAGTTAATGCACCCGACACCACGGCACCAACAGGTTTAACTGCAACGATTGATTCATCAGGTAAAGTGGTTACAGGTGTAACTGAAGCGAATGCTGTTGTAACAATTAAAAATACTGCAGGAACTATAATCGGTACAGGTACTGTTGATGCCACAGGTAAATATTCAGTTACCCTAGACAAAGCTTACTTAAATGGCGAAAGCTTAAGTGCTACAGCATCAGATCAATCTGGTAATGCTACCGCACCAAAAACAGTTAATGCACCCGACACCACGGCACCATCAAGTTTAACTGCAATTATAGATGCTGCAGGTAAAGTGGTTACAGGTACGACTGAAGTAGGTGCAAGAGTGACAGTAGAACAAATAACTGCTATTTATAAAGAAGTCACTGTTTTAGAAACCCAATCTGTTTTGAGTGAGACAGTACAGTCAAATTCTTTATCGAAAACATATTCTTTCGAAGTTACAGGCACAAATGCACATGTTTCTTTAAATTTGAGTTCTTCGACTAATTCACTTTCTGGTAGTTATAGTTCAACTCTTTCTAGTGCGAGTTTAAATACAAGTCTAAATGGTAGTATTTCCCAAGTTGGAGACGGCAATTACAGTATTGATTTAGCAAAAGGTTCGGTATTACCGCCTGGAACCTATACTTTGACAGTAAATTATTCTAGTTCAATGGTCCCCGTTATAAATGTAAATGTAACGCAAGAAGTGCCAAAAACTATTTTAGAAGTAGACCATTACGAAACAAAAGTTGTAGGCACAGCTAATGCAGATGAGGCAGGAAATTATTCTATTACTCTTGATAAAGCTTACTTAAATGGTGAAAGCTTAAGCGTAACGGCAGCAGATCAATCGGATAATAAAACTGAAGCGAAAGAGGTTATTGCACCAGATAGTACGCCACCAATTTTGCATCAACCAACTATTCAAGGTGGATGGGCTGAAGGGCAATCAGTACAAGGTACAACTGAAGCAAATACCACAATAATTGTTAAAAATACTGCAGGTGATGTAATCGGTTCGGCAATAGCTGATGCATCCGGGTATTACAATGTAATTTTGAATACAGTTTATGAAGATGGTGAATTATTAAAAGTAATTGCTGCGGATGCTAAAGGTAATGAAAGTTCAATTAATATAAATGCACCTGATACTACGGCACCTATATTGGCTAATTTGTTTAATTACGATGCTAGTACAGATAAAATTATTTTTAATGCGCCAAGTGATAGTTATGCTGTTGAGCAAAAAATTGATGGGGCTTGGGTTCAGGTAAATATTGAGGAAAAATTCGATTGGTTAAATGTAGAATATAGGGTAACTGCTACAGATCAAGCTGGGAATAGTTCTCAACCACTAACCACTATAATTAATACTGTATCAGGAACTTACAAACCAACAGACCCTACATTTACTCAAATTATTAAAGGATCTACTGGAAATGATTATCTATATGGCGGGAACGGAGATGATACGTTAATTTCTAATACAGGTTCGGACTATCTATATGGTGAGTCTGGTAGTGATACGTTGATTTATGGTGGTAATTCAAATGGCTATACGGCTTTACTAGGTCAAGCAGGTAATGATACTTATATTGTAGATAAAACATTACTTGGTTCATCAAGTTATATTCATATCTTAGATAATACAAATGAACAAAATACACTTTATTTGAAATCAGTTTCAGCTGATGAAATTATCTTAAAACAAGCTAGTGCGGATAGAATTATTACATTTAATGATTTAACTGCCACCATACATTTTGGTGAGGGACAATTATCCTCAATTGTGTTTGACGATGGAACAGTTTGGAATAAAGCACAAATTGAAGCCAATATTATCGGTAGATTATTAGGTACAGATGGAGATGATCATTTACTGGCAGATGCTAATTATTCCATAATTTATGGTCTAGATGGTAATGATACGATACAAGGTGGTGTACAGGATGATTATCTGTATGGTGGTGATGGAGATGATACGTTAATTTCTAATACAGGTTCGGACTATCTATATGGTGGGGCTGGTAGTGATACGTTGGTTTATGGTGGTAATTCAAATGCGTATACGGCTTTATTGGGTCAAGCAGGTAATGATATTTATATTGTAGATAAAACATTACTTGGTACATCAAGTTATATTCATATTTTAGATAATACAAATGAAGAAAATATTCTTCATTTAAAATCAGTGCTTTCTAGTGATATTTCACTTAAGCAGTCGGATTCACTAATCATAATATCATTCAATGATTCAGCATCAACAATACGTTTTGGTAAGGATAATTTATCTTCTATTGTATTTGATGATGAAACTGTTTGGGATAAAGCTCAAATTGAGCAACATATTGCCAAAACTGTGCTTGGTACAACTGGTAATGATGTAATTGAGACAATTATAGCAGATCAAACTTACTCTTATAATTTAGATGCTGGCGCAGATACGTTGATTTTCAATGTTCTTGATAATATAGATAATTTAGGCGGAAATGCTAAGAGTGAGTGGACGGATTTTAATCTTGCTGAGCAAGATAAAATTGATTTATCTCAATTACTCATAAATGACAGTGGAAATCTTCAAGGCTATGTATCTGTACAAGATACTCAGTCTGGATTAATTGTTTCTGTTGATAGGGATGGTTCAAGTCACTCTATGTATAATTCTCAAGAATTGATTTTGCTTGTAGATAATCATAGTTCATTAAATGATTTGATCGCATCAAATGTATTTATTCATTAACTTATTTTACCGCAAGTCAAATAGTAAATTGACTTAGATTTATCGGATCTTTATTAGAGGAAAGGCAGCTTTGTTTCTAGTGACGAGGCTGCTATCTATAGATTTTAATAGCATATCCAATATTAATGATTTTTATACTTGGAAATTCCCCACAACCATCAGGCATTCCCCTTAGATGTCCAGCCCGAAACAGGAAATGCAAGGAACTTTTAGAATTCCCCTAACGTCTTAAGTTTTCCATGCGTTCTGCTCTGTGCTGCGATAGCAACTATGAAAGTTGGTATATCGACATCGCAATTCGCATGGAAGGCCAAAGAGCTGGAAACGATATGGGGAACATGTTGGATAAGGAAAAAGAGTAGGCCCAATGATCTATTTGGACCAACAGACTATCGATCAAATGGACCGTTAAATAGTCCGTTGGGCTAGCACTGTACAAAACCTACAGGCAACAAAAAACCCCATAAATCAAATATTCATGAGGTTTAATGATGGTGCCGGCACACGGATTCGAACTGTGGACCTACTGATTACAAGTCAGTTGCTCTACCAACTGAGCTATGCCGGCAACGTGGAGTGAATTTTACAGTTTCTTAAAAAAATTACAAGCTAAAAAATGAGCATTTAAATTTTTTCATATCATTTTTAAATTCTCATAGGGTTTAGCCTGAAAAAGTTAGGGTTTCAACACATTAATGCGCTTTTGCGTGTTTTGTATAAATGACTAAAAATATCCCAAGTAATGACAGTACAACAGTTAAGCCTACAATGGCACTCCAACCACCGTGCAGCCAGAACCAACCGCCTGCCGAACCAACAATACTTGAACCCATATAGTAAAACAGTAAGTAGAGCGAACTAGCATGAGCTTTCGCTTGTTTGCTTTCGGCTCCCACAGAACTACTGGTAAGTGAGTGGGTAATAAAGAAACCCGTAGTAATAAATGCAATACCAATAATAATGCCGAAAAGAGAATTGAGCAGGGTCATGAGACTTCCCACAATCATTAAAGCAAAACCACTCATCATCATGGTTTTTTTGCCAAAGCGATCGGCTAAGCTACCTGCCAACGATGAAGACACCATACCAAAGCTATACGACAAGAAAATAAGGCTAATTTGAGTCTGACTGAGTGAATAAGGCGCCCCACTTAAACGGAAAGTGGCATAGTTAAACAAGGTGACAAAAACACTAGTCAGCAAGAACCCAATGGCAAACAGGCGTAATAATTTTGTATTGCTTAAATGAGCACGCCACATTTGCATGTGAAAATCTAAATTTAGCCCTTTTTTCTGCACAAAATTACGCGAAGCAGGAAGTAGCTTTAAAAAGGCAATCGAGCAAATAAAACAGATTGCCCCAAGTAAACCTAAGGCGGTGCGCCAAGAAAAATATTCAACCAAAATACCCATACCGACACGGCCCATCATGCCACCAAAAGCCGTACCTGCAATATATAAACCCATAGTTTTACCTAGGTGCTCAGGTGCAATTTCTTCGGCAATCCAAGCCATTGTCACTGCGGGAACACCACCGAGCAGTAGACCTTCTAAAGCGCGTGCTATAAGCAAGCTGTGCCAGTTAGGGGTAAACATTGAGACAATATTAAGAATTGCTGCACACAGCATTGATGTAAAAATTACACCACGACGGCCAAGGGCTTGTGAAAAGGCGCTTGATAGTACAATCGAAATCGCTAAAAAGGCAGTCGTTAATGACAGTGCTAAAGAGCTACTTGCAGGACTAATCTGGAAGCTTTGGCTAAATGCAGGTAAGAGTGGCTGCACACAATAAATCAGTGAGAAACTGGCAAAACCTACGAGGAATAAAGCAAATCCTGCGTGTTTATAGGCTTTAGTCCCTTTGTGAATCCACTCACGGGAAAGAACAGTAGTTGCCTCAGTACTTAAAGTACTGGGTGTAGATGAAGAACTCATATCATGACCATGACAGAAAAAAGAGCAGGACCTAAAGGCATGCTGCATCGAGAAAATTCGATAAATTAAAATTAGCAATTTAAAAGGTATTTTTCTAATATATTTAATAATGGGACACGATATGTTTTATATATAACAATGGAACTCAGGCATATACGCTACTTTTTGGCAGTAGCAGAAGAAAAAAACTTTACCAAAGCTGCTCAACGCTTAAACATGAGCCAGCCGCCTTTAAGCATGCAAATACGAGACTTAGAAGAAGAGCTAGGTGCAGATTTATTTATTCGATCACCTCATGGGGTAGAGCTGACCGAAGCAGGGCTTGCCTTTTTAAATGCAATTCAGCCCGTACAGCAACGTGTAGAAGATGCAGCGAGCTTAGTTAAACAAGTGGCAAATGGCGAAGTGGGCCAATTGCGATTAGGCTTTACAGGCACTTCAATCTTGAACCCTCTAATTCCTAAATGTGTTCGTTATTTTCAGCAGCAATATCCAAAAGTGAATTTAAAACTTGAAGAAGCCAACACCTTACTACTCATCGATTTATTGCTTGAAGACCGCTTAGATGTCGCAATTATTCGTTCGCCACGAAATATTCCAGATAGTTTAATTATTCAAGAATTATTAGCAGAACCCCTCATTGCTGCTTTGCCTTCCGAGACTTTTCAACTCGACGATGCATCACCAGAAATTGATTTAACAGCGCTACGAGAGCTTGATTTTATTGTCTCGCCACCTTCCATTAGTGCAGGGCTTTTTGATGCGATTAAACAAGCCTGCCATGAGCGTGGTTTTGAACCAAAAATTGGACAAAATGCTCCGCAAATTGTGTCAATTTTATCGTTGGTATCTGCAAATTTAGGGGTGTCTTTGGTTCCCGAGTCGACCAAACAATTGCAAATACAGGGTGTGGCTTATCGGTCTTTAAAAGCACCTGTACCTACGGTGGGTTTAGGGCTTGCTTATAAAAAACATGCCCCTTCACAAATGGCGATTAACTTTGCCAGTGTGGTGCAAGTGGCTTGCCACCACGCCAACGAAATATATGAAATTGGCTAGTTTGATTTCGGCGCTTTATTCATTAAAAAGATGCCTGAAATAATAAAAATCGCGCCATATAAAAACGATAAAGTCGGCTGTTCATGAATGAAAACCCAAGCCATAAGTGCTGCAAAAATCGGTTCAGAAAGTTCGGTCACTTGTACCTTTGCGGCACTCATATAAGACAATGCTTTGGTGGTGCAGAAAAAGCCGAGTATGGTCGGCAGAACAGCTAAACCAATCAAACCTAAAACAATGTCACTATTAAAATTAATGCTGTGAAAATTAATTAAAAACGGAACCGCAAGATAAACGCTACCAAACAGCAATAAATATTTAGTCAGAAACAGGCCGCCGTTTAATTTGAACTTTTTCACTAAAACCGAAAATAAGCCATAACCCGTACCGGCAATAGAAGCATTAATCAGCATTAAAAGGCTATTTTCCCCTTTCCACGAAATAATGCTAATCCCAGCAACCGCCAATAATGTTCCAATAAGCGAATGAATGTAGATGCTTTCTTTTAAAATGAACCTCCCAAAAAATAGGGCAGAGATGGCAGCCGAAGCCATGAGTACCACCACCACATTGGCCGCAGCACCGTGGTTATAAGCAATGGTCTCAAAAAAGAATAGCGAGAAAATACCTAAAAAAGCACAGATAGCAATTTGAGCAAAAACGCTGAGTTTACTTGGCGTGCTGCTAATAAATGCAATCTTTTGGCTGACAGGCACTTTAAATAAAAACACACTTAAAAAGAAAAAGGCGATAATGGTTTTTAAAAAGGCAATGTCTTGTGGGTTTAAACCACTGTGCATGAGTAATTTACTAATTACACCAATAGAGGCATTGAGTGCAGCTGCACAAAGCGCAAATAGGCTTCCAATAATTAGATTATTCACTCTTATAATTCTTCCTAAGTTTTACGCATGCAGTCTACAATATTTTTTGGATGAATATTCAACAAAAATAACCAATTAACGCTTAATATTTTCAATGATTTATTTTGAATTGATTTAATAAATTCTTACTCAAGACTAAAGGCATTCTATAGACTTTTGTTTCAAATAATTGTGATTTAGAGCGCTAGCTCATATTATATAATTAGTTAATTATTAAAGAATTTTAAAAATGATTAAATCAATTATTACAGGCTGCGCGGTTCTTACACTTTCAGCTTTGGCGGTCACGCATGCAGAGTTTTCTTATGAACAAGAGCTACAACAAAGCTGTAATAAAGTGAAGCAATACGCGAGTTTAGGTAAGAAATTCTACGACCAAAAACAATATAAAAAAGCGCTCGAAAATTTCCAGAATCAAGCCTCTTGGACTGCTTTTTGTAAAGCCAATGAAGATGAAACCACAGTTAAATTTACTGACCGAGATATTGAAGTTGCCAACAATAATGTGGGCTTAGCCTATGCTAAATTGGGTCAACCACTCTGGGCAAGATCGTGGTTTATGCTCGATGAAAAATCAAAATCTAGTCAGTTTAATCTTAAACAGTTACCTGCACCTAAAGCATCAAATGATCTATCAGGTGAATATGTACGTTACTCAGGTTTTGGTGAGTGGGACCACATCACGGTAAGCCGTAAGCAGGGTCAATATGCAATCAGCTATGCCGGTTTATATATGGGACTTAGAAGTTTGATCTATGGCCCAAATATGGGTGAGTTTGACACTAAAATGCCGACTAATAAAAAGCAAACGGTTTATAAAAATGAAGACTGCCGTATTCAGCTCGATTTTAAATCTAATGCGAAATTAGGAAATTATATTCAAGCCAAACAAAGCGAAGGCGAGTCGGGTTGTGGCTTTGGACATAACGTTTATGCCGATGGAACGTATTTAAAAGTCGAGTCTGGAAAATAAGATTAAACATATAGGAACACAATAATGAAAAATATATTTGCACCTCTAATACTTCTTTCGACGGTTATTTTTTCTGCTCACATTTATGCAGAACCAACCAGCACCTGTAAAGAAGTGAAATTCCAAAAATCCGATGAGACGTGGAGTGGGCACTATTATTTAAATGGCGTGATGGAAGTTGGTTCGGAACTTTTACTTCAACCAAACGGCAAGTTTCAATGGATGCTCGCTGTTGGCGCTTTAGACCAATATGCCGAAGGGACATGGTGGAAAAACGGGGACTGTATTGGTTTAAAACCAGACTCTAAATTTAAAAAGGATTTAAGTATTTTCCCTGAAAGCCTAACGATTTCAGATAAATCCTTAGATGCGATCTGGGAAGGTGGACGCCAGCAGGGCACATATAGCAAAAATTAAATTAAAAAGTCCGACATAGAGTCGGACTTTTTTTATAGGTTCGTTTTTAATGATTGACCGCTGCTAGTTGCTGAGCGTTATAGCGTGCGCCCATGTTTGGATATCTCGCAATAATCGCTTGAATTTCTGCCAAATCTGCCGCTGTTAAATGGAGGTCTACAGCACCTGCATTTTCCACAAGACGCTCAATTTTACGCGTACCCGGAATTGGAATAATGTCGTCACCTTGCGCCAAAATCCAAGCCAAAGCCAGTTGAGCCGCTGTCGCATTTTTGCTTTGAGCAAACTCGCTAAATGCTTGCGCCAAGCTTTGGTTATTTTTCCAGTTATCGCCCTGATAGCGTGGCAACTGACGACGGAAATCGTTTTCGTCTAGGCTGCTCACATCAAGCGTATTGGTAATTAAACCGCGCGATAACGGAGAATACGGCACAAGGCTAATGCCTAACTCACAAATGGTTTGCAAATGGGTTTGCTCAAACTCACGGGTAAGTAGCGAGTATTCATGTTGAACCGCTGCAATCGGGTGAATCGCATGCGCTTTACGAATGGTTTCAGCCGACGCTTCACTAAGTCCTAGGTAACGAACTTTACCTTGCTTGACCAAGTCCGCCATTGCGCCAATGGTATCTTCAACCGGGACATTCGGATCTATGCGGTGCGCATAATACAAATCAATCACGTCTGTATTTAAGCGTTTTAAACTGTTTTCGACCGCAACTTTAATCCACTCTGGAGAACCATCGATATAAGACTCTAAAGAGTTTTTCGGGTTAAGATTGTCTTCTCTATAGCGGAAGCCAAATTTGGTCGCCAAAAATACTTTGTCGCGGTGTTTTTCTAAAACTTTTGAGAGTAAAACTTCATTTGCGCCGTTGCCGTACATGTCGGCAGTGTCCCAAAAGTTAATGCCGAGGTCTAATGCCTTTTCTAGAGTGGCAATGCTTTGTGTGTCATCTGAGGCACCATAGGCAAAGCTCATTCCCATGCAACCTAAACCAAGTGCTGATACTTTTTCGCCTGTTTGTCCTAAAGTTCTATATTTCATTTTTCACACTCTTTTTGCAAAATCACTTGAGTAGAAAAACTATAAAATGCTTTGGCTCAAACTGACGTATAACATTCAAACCAATAATTATAAAATTCAAACAATCTGTTTTTAGGCCACACAGTCTTCACGGAACTTTTTAGGTGAAAAGCCCGTATTTTTCTTAAAGAAGTTGGTGAAATACGCTGAATATTCAAAGCCTAAGCTATACGCAATTTCAGAAATATTCCAACTAGTGTGCTGTAGCAGCGCTTTGGCTTCTTGCGTAATACGCGAGCTAATATGCTCAGAGGTGGTTTTACCTGTGGCTTCTTTTACAGCTCGGTTTAAATGGTTCACATGCACCGACAAGCCATAGGCAAAGTCATTTGCAGTTTTGAGTTTAAGCTGAAAATGGGGGGAGTCGATTGGGAACTGGCGTTCTAATAATTCAAAGAATAAATGGCAAATCCGAACCGCAGCATTGCTATGTTTTTCAAACTGTTGGGTCGGTTGCATTTTCATGGCTTCATGCACAATCAGGTGCAAATAGTTTCTTAAAACGTTGTATTTATGAATATAGTCTGAATTTATTTCAGTCATCATCTTTTTGAAAATAAATGAAATTTCTTCAACTTGTTGGTCATTTAAAAAATACAGCGGGTCGCCGTCGACTTTAAATAGTGGTGAATCTTTTAAAAAGCTTTGTCTTGACTCTTGGTTTACAAACTCTTCGGTAAATAGACAAAACCAGCCTGCTTGTTCAGGCGAATTAATTTCCCATGCATAAGGAACCATCGGGTTTGAAAACAGTAAAGCAGGGCGGTCTACTCGTATCCAGCGGTTAGCATAGTGAAGTTCGCCTGTGCCTAAAACCAGTGAAATTTTATAATAATCGCGGCGGCTATAAGGCGTGAGAAACGAGCAGGCATCGCGTTGGAACACGTTGAAATGTCCAAACGACGTCGATGGAACCGAGTAATCGCTATCTCTGGTTAAAGAAAAGCGGCGATAAAAATCATGTATGGTTTCCATGTTTTTGCCTGCATGCGTTATCAATTTATTTAAAGTTATAAAATTCAAACTTTATTTACTGTAGCTTTTATTTATAACGCGATCAATCGGGTCATTTAAACGGGTTTGAAAATGAACGATAAATTAATAATGAAAAAATGAGCCAATAGAAATAAAAATATTTTATAAATTAATAATATATAAACGTTGACACTTAAAAACTTGAGAATTATTCTTTGTCTGCAAACTACTCTAGGGTAGAACGATAAGGGGACACCTTCGAGTGTGCTGGTGCTGTACCCAGTCTGCTAACCCCTTTTCGTTTTGCCACCATTATATGGTAGAGCGAGAAGGGGACACTTTCGAGTGTGCTGGTTCTGTGTGTCCAGTCTGCTAACCTCTTTTCGTTCTGCCACCAATTTTACTATTATGATGATATCGTTAAATTTAAGTTGAAGGTCTTTTTAGCTCAAATATCTGATTGAATAAACAACAATAATTATTTAACCAATTTCTATTCAACCTTACATTGACACTCCAAAACTCGCGGATTATCCTTTGCCTGCTGGCCACATTGCCAGTCGATTTTGACAGATCGATATAACACACAAGACATCAAAAAGTTCTCTTTTTGGTGGCGAACTCGTTCGTCCCCCTTCGTAGCGGTAGGGTGATCTGACCCCATAAAGTTGGACAGTTAGTTAAGCAGTTTTTAAAAACTGGTT
>NZ_AMJN01000028.1:0-9740 GCF_000302435.1 Acinetobacter sp. TG2027
TTTTAATAAGGTTGTACCTTGTGCGCTGCGTGAACCGCCAATAAAGTTGTGTCCAATGACCATTTTTATATTCCTTAGAGAGTAATAACTGAACCGATCGGTAACTCGGGTTGCATATGAGCAAGTTTGTTTTTGAGTGGATAACCGAACTCTTTCATTTCTATTTCAAACTCATCATTAACCTGCGCTTGAATACCATCGGCAAAAGATAGAGTGGCTGTACCGAAATAATGGATATGTACATCGCCCGCTTTTAAAAATTGTTGATACTTAAAGTGGTGATATTCCAGATTTGCCAAGCTATGGCACATATTGTCTTCACCAGACAAAAACTCTTTTTCCCAAATGATTTGCCCATCACGGCGCAAACGGCTGGTTCCGACTAAATGTTTTGGTAATTCGCCTGTTCGTAAAGCTGGACCAAAACTACAAAAACGTAATTTTGAATGCGCCAGATATAAATAATTACGACGCTCCATCACATGGTCAGAATATTCATTGCCCAGCGCAAACCCGATTCGGTAAGGCTTTAAGTCTTCTCCAATCACATAGAGGCCTGCGATTTCAGGTTCTTCGCCGCCATCTTCGGCAAATGGTGGTAAAGGTAATTCAGCTCCCGGCCTTACCACAATTGAACCGTCGCCTTTATAAAACCATTCTGGCTGCGCCCCGATCTGACCTTGTGCTGGACGCCCCTTTTGTAGCCCCCATTGAAATATTCGCATGGTGTCGGTCACCGAGCTGTCATCGCTTAAATTTTGTTGATGCATTTTGTCGCGTGCAGATGCAGAACCTAAATGGGTTAAGCCTGTACCGGACACCAGACAGTGCGTTGGGTCTGGATGATCTAAAGGCGGCAATACCTTTAAATCTGCTAATAAAGATGAATAATCATAGGTTTCCACTTCAAAGCCTAACGCCTCAACTTGCTGTTCCAGTGAAACTTGATTGCGGATTGCTAAAAGTGCTAAATCACGAACCGATTGAATATCTTTAACCGGATATGCCATGTTGCCTTCTACTTTAGCGACAGCACGTTGATTTGCACGATTTTCAAATTGAATAATTTGCATGTTTTATTCCTTACAAAGGCTTTTGAATATTCACTGTTTGTGTTTTTTGACGTTCGAGCTTGGCATAGACGATGTAAGTCAAAATCAGACCAAAAAGCATGACGATAGATAAGAAATACAAACCAGCAGCCATATTTCCCGTGTATTCTTTTAAAAGTCCGATACCAAATGGCCCGACATAGCCACCTAAATTTCCGACAGAATTGATTAAGGCAATACCAGCCGCTGCACTTGCGCCTGTTAAGAATCGGCCCGGTAATGTCCAAAACACGGCAGTAGATGAAAATAGGCAGAACGCAACCACAGCCAAAGCAGCCAATTGCATGACTGGAGAATTTAGCCAACCACTTAAAAACATTGCACAAGCGCCTAGTGCGTAGAGAAAACTTAAATGTCCGTAGCGGTCATTTAGACGATCGGTACTACGTGGAATAATTAACAAACCAATAATTCCAAAAACGTAGGGAATGCTAGATAGGAAGCCAATTTGAAGATCAGTACCGCCTCCAAATTGCTTGATAATAGAAGGCAACCACAGATTTAAACCGTAAATACTTAAAGTCACTGGTAAGTAATACAATGCTAATAAAAGTACGCGTTTGTCTTTTAAGGCATGCAATGGATTGGCATGTCGGGTTTGGTCATATTCGGCTTCATCTTTAACTAGTTCATTTTTAAGCCATTGTTTTTGTTCAATGCTTAGCCATTTCACTTTATCAATATTATCTGGCAACCACAGGAATGTCGGTAAAGCCAATAAAACCGCGGGCAAGCCAACTGCAACAAACAACCATTGCCAGCCGTGCAAATTTGCAATGCCATCCATTCCAAGTAATAGACCAGCTAAAGGCCCTGCAATCATCATGGCAATCGGTTGTGAAAGCACAAACATTCCCATGATTTTTCCGCGATGCCGCACCGGATACCACTGTGTAATTAAATATAAAACACCAGGGAAAAAACCTGCCTCTGCTACACCGAGTAAAAACCGTAATAGATAAAAACTTTTAGGGCCTTGAATAAGCGCCATGGCCATGGTGATGAGGCCCCATGTTAATAAAATGCGGGTAAACCATTTACGAGCACCAAATTTGTCTAAAAGCAAATTACTTGGAACTTCAAAAAGAAAATATCCAATAAAAAATAAGCCAGCTCCTAGGCCATAGGCAGCATCACCAATTCCTACATCGGCACCCATATGCAGATGGGCAAACCCGACAGCGGCCCGATCAATGTATGCAACCAGATATAGTATGACTAATGCAGGTATCAGCTTAAACGTGACCGTCCGTATTACATCCTTTTCGAAATCCATGTTCGACTCCATTTCCTATTATTTACTTATAGAGCATCTTGCTCGTAAATTATCCTTTTAATTTAAAATATAGTAATACTATTTAAATTTCAAACCTTTTAAAAATAAAATTTATGGTGTATTTTTAATTTAATTAAATTAAATAGTAATACTATATAGGGAAATTTGTATGAATAACAAACAAGTTCTTCGTTCGGCTGCCTGGTTTGGTACAACGGATAAAAATGGCTTTATGTATCGCAGCTGGATGAAGAACCAAGGAATTCCAGATCATGAGTTTCAAGGCAAACCGATTATTGGAATTTGTAATACGTGGTCTGAACTCACCCCATGTAATGCGCATTTTCGAAAAATTGCCGAACATGTAAAAAAAGGAATTTTAGAAGCGGGCGGCTACCCTGTTGAGTTTCCTGTGTTTTCAAATGGTGAGTCTAATTTACGTCCTACCGCCATGTTTACCCGTAACTTGGCCAGTATGGATGTTGAGGAAGCTATTCGTGGTAACCCTATTGACGGCGTGGTGTTACTGACAGGTTGTGACAAAACCACCCCTGCCTTATTAATGGGTGCTGCAAGTTGTGATATTCCTGCCATTGTAGTGACTGGCGGACCCATGCTGAATGGTAAGCACAAAGGCAAAGACATTGGTGCAGGTACTATCGTTTGGCAAATGCATGAAGAATTAAAAGCAGGAAAAATTGATTTAAATGAATTTCTGTCTGCCGAATCTGGTATGTCACGCTCAGCTGGTACATGTAATACCATGGGCACGGCTTCTACAATGGCGTGTATGGCTGAAGCCCTAGGCACTTCTTTACCACACAATGCAGCCATTCCAGCGGTAGATTCGCGCCGTTATGTGTTGGCTCATCTTTCTGGCATGCGTATTGTTGACATGGTTCATGAAGATTTACGCCTTTCTAAAATCTTAACCAAAGAAGCCTTTGAAAATGCGATTAAAGTCAATGCAGCTATTGGTGGTTCAACCAACGCCGTGATTCACTTAAAAGCAATTGCTGGACGCATTGGGGTTGATTTACAACTTGATGACTGGAACCGTGTTGGCCGCGGCATGCCAACAATTGTTGACTTACAGCCTTCGGGTCGTTTTTTAATGGAAGAATTTTATTATAGCGGCGGTTTGCCAGCCGTGATTCGTCGTATGGGTGAAGCTAATCTCTTACCACATCCTCAAGCTTTAACCGTAAACGGTCAAACCATTTGGGAAAACTGCCAACAGTCACCTATTTATAACGATGAAGTGATTCGGAAAATAGATAATCCAATTCGACAAGATGGCGGTATGTGTATTTTACGCGGTAATTTAGCACCTAAAGGTGCGGTGCTTAAACCATCTGCTGCCACACCCGAGTTGATGAAACACCGTGGTCGTGCAGTCGTATTTGAAAACTTTGATGATTATAAAACCCGCATTAATGATCCAGAGCTTAATGTCGATGAAACTTGTATTCTAGTCATGAAAAATGCCGGCCCTAAAGGTTATCCGGGCATGGCCGAGGTTGGAAATATGGGACTACCACCAAAAATTTTAGCCAAAGGCATTACCGACATGGTTCGTATTTCCGACGCACGAATGAGTGGAACAGCGTATGGCACGGTCGTTTTACATGTTGCCCCTGAAGCTATGGCGGGTGGGCCTTTGGCCGTAGTTCAAAATGGTGACTTTATCGAAATTGATGCCTATGCTGGAAAACTTCACCTAGAAGTGAGTGATGAAGAACTTAAGCAACGTCTTGAAAATTTAGCACCACCAGCTCCACCAAGTTTTATTGGCGGTTACCGTAAGCTCTATGTAGAACATGTTTTACAAGCCGATGAGGGCTGTGATTTTGATTTCTTGGTCGGTTGCCGTGGCTCAGAAGTTCCACGTCATTCTCATTAATATTTATTCTTGAAAAGGATGATCTTGTTAAAACACAAGGTCATCTATACCATAGGATATTCAACATGTCGTAATAGTGAAATATGAGTAAAGCTGACTATAAAAATCCTATTCCAAGCAAAAGCCAACATGCATTGATTGTTCAACAATTGGGATTAAAAATTGTTTCTGGAGAAATTTCAGAAAATGAAAAGCTCCCGAGTGAAGTTGATTTATGTGAGGAATATAAAGTCAGCCGCCCTGTCTTTCGCGAAGCAATTCGTGTTTTAAACGCGAAAGGCTTAACTTACTCAAGACCCAAAATTGGAACGGTGGTGAGGCCTAAAGAAGAATGGCATTTACTTGACCCGGATGTATTGTTTTGGCTAATTCAAACCACACCTGAACACGAATTTTTTAAAACACTTTCTACCGTACGACGCGTGTTGGAACCTGAGCTTGCTTATATTGCCGCAAGTACGGCCAACGAAGAAGATATTGAACGTATTAAACATGCCTATGATGGGATGGAAAAAGCGACAACCGTTGAAGAGTTTATAGAGCCAGATATTCAATTTCACTTGGCAATTGCCAAAGCAACCCATAATGACTTATTGGCTTATATGTCAAAAATGTTGGTTTTACCTTTGCAGCAATCCATTCAAGTCACTAGTCTGCGCCCAAATTTACAAGGCCATTCACTACCTAGACATAAAGCGATTTTAACCGCAATTGAAAATAAAGATCCGCTCTCGGCTCGCCATGCTTCACTTGTTCAGCTAGACGACACCAAAATGGCTTACGATTTAATTAAAAAATAATCTTTATGTATTCAATATTTAAAGCCTGATCACTCAAAATAGAGTCATCAGGCTTTTTTATTTATAAATTAGAATACCTTTTTAACTGAGACAGTAAATGTCGAATCAATCGGATTTGAAATTGGCGCATCAGGTTCACCATTACTATACTTTTTATAGAAACCATCTTTGTCCCAAGCTTTGGCATAGGCTAAGCCAGTAGTCCAGCCATCTCCTAAATCCTTAATCAGCTCGATTTTCATATCTTGAAAGTTAGCTTCCGAGAAATTTTTAATTCTTTCATAGCCATAGTGAGCACCAAAAGTCCAAGACTCATTGATAGGCTGAGTAAAAGTTAAATCTAGGTAAGTTGTTCCTCGTGAACGTTTACCTTCTGTGCCACCCATCGTGTCTGAGTTATAGCCTGCATAATCTGGAGTGTAGGTAATAAAATATTTAAGAGTCAAAGGCCCATAACCAATTTGAGGCACAATTTCGCCATAGTTATAACTGGTACTCCCCGTTTCAGGTGTACTTTTAGCTCCCGGATAGTAGTAATAAAAAACCGTCATTCCAGCCGAAAACTTATCAAAAGTTTTTATATAACCTGTATAAAAATCCCACTCAACTGAAGCATCACGAAGATAGTTAGAACTTACATTTGAAGCCCAAGTCCCCACAAATAATCCATTCGGATTTGCATAATCTAGACCAATTTGTAATGCAGGCTTGCCCCAAGTTTGTTGAAAACCACGTGATATATATTGACTTGCGAAGGTTACATTAGCACTGTATGGAGAAATTTGTTCTTGTTCATTTACTTGCTCAGCATGTACAAAACCAGTAGACATAATAAGAGAAGCTATCCCTAAAATTTTTCTCATCTAATAATCCTTTTAAATATTACCTATAGGTTTAAAGTTTTAAAATAACATGATAATTCAATTTAAAACGTATTAAAAAGTTATAAATTTAAATTTCTGGATACTTCTTCTTCGCTATAGATCTCTTCAATACAATCTAAGATTTTAGGAATATACGAACTTTGGTCCATATTGCGCATCGATAGAGAAATGGGGCTATAGGCTTCTAAGTCCAAGATATTTAAATAAGTTAGATTCTTCATTCCAATGTCACAGGCGCTTTCTGGAATAATACAAATACCCTCTCCAGATGCCACCAAGCCAAGTGCCATATGAATTTCGCGGACTTCAGTCAGTTTGGCGGGAACAAGACCTAATTTGGTAAATAAAGCTTGAATAGTGGTCGAAAAATTCGGTTTAGGTGTTGTAGGATAAGAAAAAATTGTCTCATTGATAATTTGAGATAAATAGATTCCTGATTCTTGGAACTCACTTAAAGGATGTTTTTTATGAATCGCGAGCTTTAATTTTTCTTTTCTAAGTAGAAGTCGCTTAATGGCAGGATCGCTAATCGGCAATCGACCAAAACCTAAATCGATTTTGCCTAACTTTAAAGCTTCGACCTGATCTCGTGTACCACATTCAATAAGCTCGACATGAATGTCAGGATTTTTTTGTCTAAATAGATAAATGACCTGCGGTAATCGCCCGTAAAGAAGCGAACTCACATAGCCAACTTTAACAACATTCTCGACCAGCTTCATTTTTTTAGCCATAGAAGCTGCTTGAGCCGTATGCGTTAGAATTTGTACTGCATGTTGGTAAAAAAACAGCCCAGCTTCTGTCACTTTTAATGGACGCGACCCTTTCACAAACAAATCAATACCTAATTCTTCTTCTAGTTTTTTAATTTGACGCGTGAGCGGTGGCTGGGCAATAAAAAGTTTCTCAGCCGCTTTTGTGAGACTTTGTTCTTCCACAACGGTAACAAAATAACGTAGATGTCTTAATTCCATTAATATACCTTTTTAGTATCTTAAAATACCGTTCTATATCTATTTTAGGCTATTACATTCTTCTATGGTATGTAAACAAGTTTGAAATAGTTGAAACTTCATGTATAGAACCATAGAAACCATACTTGTGGATATTCCAACTATCCGTCCTCACCAGTTGTCTGTGACTACCATGCGTACTCAGACTTTGGTGCTCGTTAAAATTACGACCACGGATGGTATTGTAGGTTGGGGTGAAGCGACCACCATTGGTGGACTGAACTATGGTGAAGAAAGTCCTGAAAGTGTCAAAGCCAATATTGATACTTACTTTGCACCATTACTCGCATCAGTTAAAGATTTAAATGTTGCTCAAACACTAAAACTGATTCGTAAGAATATTAATGGTAACCGTTTCGCGAAATGTGCCATTCAGACTGCTCTACTTGATATTCAGGCAAAACGTTTAGGCGTGCCATTAAGTGAAGTTTTAGGTGGCCGTCTGCGTAATAGTTTACCTGTACTTTGGACGCTCGCGTCTGGTGACACAGAAAAAGATATTGCTGAAGCTCGGAAAATGATTGAGTTAAAACGTCATAACACGTTCAAACTCAAAATTGGTTCACGCCCTTTGCAACACGATGTTGATCATGTGATTGCAATTAAAAAAGCACTCGGTGCAGATATTAGTGTACGCGTTGACGTAAATCGTGCATGGTCAGAGCTGGAATGTATTCAAGGTATTCAACAGCTACAGGATGGCGGGATTGATTTAATTGAACAGCCTTGTGCTATTCAAAATACTGAAGCACTTGCTCGCCTCACCCAACGTTTTGATGTCGCAATCATGGCGGATGAAGCTTTAACTGGTCCTGACAGCGCATATCGTATTGCAAAAAGTCAGGGTGCAGATGTATTTGCCGTGAAAATTGAACAATCAGGTGGTCTGATCGAGGCATGTGAAGTTGCCAAGATTGCAGGTTTAGCAGGAATCGATCTTTATGGCGGCACTATGCTTGAAGGCCCTGTAGGTAGCATTGCTTCTGCTCATGCGTTTGCAACCTTTGAAACATTAGCGTTTGGTACTGAATTATTTGGTCCGTTATTACTTACCGAAGAAATTTTGAAAGAACCGCTACGTTACGAAAACTTTGAATTGCACTTGCCAACGGCTCCAGGCTTAGGCATTGAAATTGATGAAGAGAAAGTCGAGAAGTTACGTCGTTAAGGCAATAGGATAAGGAGTTTCCCATGTTATTTCATGTACGTATGGATGTGCATATTCCACTTGATATGCCAGCCGACAAAGCAAATGAAATTAAGGCCGTTGAAAAGGCTTATTCGCAAGATTTACAACGCCAAGGTAAATGGCGTCATATCTGGCGAGTTACAGGCCAGTACTCAAACATTAGTATTTTTGATGTCGAGAGCAATGAAGAGTTGCACAATATTTTACAGGGATTACCTCTTTATCCTTACATGAACATCGAAGTGATGGCACTTAATCGTCACCCTTCTTCTGTTCGTGATGATGATTCGTAATCTAAGAAAATAGTTTGAGTGTGTGGTCTGAAGCACATTCAAAAACTAAATATATTTATTCAGAAGGTAACAAGGAACGTGGCAGCACTTATTCGCTAGCAAAACAACATGCCCGCAGTGCTACCACCCAAAACCGTATTGCATACTTAAGGAGTTTTAGTATGAACCGTCAACAAATTGATGCGCTTGTAAAACAAATGAATGTCGACACTGCAAAAGGCGAAGTTGATGCACGTGTTCAACAAATTGTAGTGCGCCTTCTCGGGGATTTATTTCAAGCCATCGAAGATTTAGATATTCAACCTTCAGAAGTATGGAAAGGTTTGGAATATTTCACAGACGCAGGTCAAGCAAACGAACTTGGTCTTTTGGCAGCTGGCTTAGGTTTAGAGCACTATCTTGATTTACGCGCAGATGAAGCTGATGCAAAAGCTGGCGTTACGGGTGGCACACCGCGTACCATCGAAGGCCCACTTTATGTAGCTGGCGCGCATGAAACCGTTGGTTTTGCTCGTATGGATGATGGTACTGAATCTGGCAAAATCGATACCTTAATTATTGAAGGTACCGTAACTGATACTGATGGCAATATCATTGAAAATGCCAAAGTTGAAGTATGGCATGCCAACAGTTTGGGTAACTACTCATTCTTTGATAAGTCTCAATCTGACTTTAACTTACGTCGTACCATCTTAACTGATGCTGATGGTAAGTATGTTGCATTAACGACGATGCCTGTAGGTTATGGTTGCCCGCCAGAAGGTACAACTCAGGCCCTTCTTAACAAATTAGGCCGTCATGGTAACCGTCCATCTCACGTTCATTACTTCGTTTCTGCACCGGGTTACCGCAAGCTGACTACTCAATTCAACATTGAGGGTGATGAGTACTTATGGGATGACTTTGCTTTCGCAACCCGTGACGGCTTAGTTGCAACAGCAGTTGATGTAACTGACCCAGCTGAAATTCAACGTCGTGGTTTAGATCACGCTTTCAAACACATCACATTTAACATTGAACTTGTTAAAGATGCCGCTGCTGCTCCTTCAACTGAAGTTGAACGTCGTCGCGCTAGTGCTTAATTGAAAATATATGTGAGTTAAAAGTTCGCTTTTGACTCACAAAATTTATTCCATTTATTACTACCATTAAGAATTTAAATAAATTTTTAGCGGTAGTAATACATCACGTTACCTCATGCTCTAAGGTTTCTCACATGATTGACAAAAGTAAGTCCTCACTAAGCGAGGTTCTATCGCAGATTAAAGAT
>NZ_AMJN01000029.1:0-344 GCF_000302435.1 Acinetobacter sp. TG2027
TTACAGGTACAGCAGAACCTGGTTCAACAGTAACAGTAACTTATCCGGACGGTACCACTGCAACAGTCGTGGCAGGACCGGATGGTAGTTGGACTGTGCCAAACCCTGGCTTAAATGATGGCGATACAGTAACGGCAGTAACAGAAGATCCTGCTGGCAATACATCAGGCCCAGCAACAGCTGTGGTTGATGCGGTTGCGCCGACAGTAGCGCTTAACGATGTATTGACCAATGACAGTACACCTGAGTTAACCGGTACAGTGAATGATCCGACAGCAACAGTGGTTGTGAATGTGGATGGTGTTGACTATCCGGCAGTGAACAATGGTGACGGCACCTGGACG
>NZ_AMJN01000030.1:0-2887 GCF_000302435.1 Acinetobacter sp. TG2027
AATTCAAACCGAAGGTAAAGAAATTACGGATTACTTTAATTCAAAGCTTTATAAGGCAACTTTTAAGAAATAATAGTTAGTTGTCTCTATTTTTAGCCACCGCCTTAGGGCGGTTTTTTTATGGGTAAGAATAATGGATTCTACAGAATACTTTTGGCTTACTCGGAAAAAAGAACCTAAAACTAAACTTAAAAGCCGGCCACTGCCAAAGCCTACACAAAAATATCTAGAGGCAGAAGAAGAATTTACTGAAACTTTAGATAATCTGGAAATTAAATATGAAAAGAAATTTCAGTTTAAGTCTACTAAGCACTGGCGGTTTGACTTTCATTTAATTGAGTATCGAATACTAGTTGAAATTGCGGGTGGTCCATGGTCTGGCGGTCGTAAGGGCAAACTTAAAAATAAAGCTTGTAGTCTTGATCGTTACGATGTGGCTGAAGAGATGGGCTACACCGTAGTTCGCATAGAGACAGCTTCAAGATGTCGCATTGATGAGTCTGGACCTTTGCAGTTACGGACTGAATACGCTAGTGAATGGCTAAAAATTTAAAGAGGCAAATATTTAATGGATCAGATCAGACCATTTCCTCCAACTGATTTTATTGACCAAGCAGATGAAGAGGAAGCGATTCGCATAGTAGAAAAAGATTATTTTTTTAAGCTTAGTTCTTGGTTTGGTAGGGATTAATGGTTGCTCAAAGGTGGAAAAAGAGTCAAAAGAAGCTATCTTAAGCACCTTAAAAGATCCTGATTCAGCCCAATTCCAAAATATAAAAGGATATTGCGGAGAGGTAAATTCTAAGAATAGCTACGGTGGTTATTCAATTTGCAATAATTTGGGAAGCACACTGCACTCCAAATAAATTATCTTTAAAAGAGCGCAATGAGTGTGTAAAGGATGCATATAATCAGTCTCTTATAATGGATGCAAGGCTTAAAGGGGTTTCCAAGGAAAGCTTAAGGAATGAAATATTAACAGACAAAAATGCATCAAAAGCAGAAATTCAAGAAGGCTTAAGAGATATTGATCGTGCGTATAACAGTAATTTCAAAGATAAGGGTCTATAGGCACAGGATGTTGTTGCTAAATGTGTAAAGTTGATTGATTAGTGAATTGGTAAAAAGCACCCTAGGGTGCTTTTTTATTTAGACAAAACGCACTTCAACATGTTTACCAATTGCCGCAGCATATTTTTGCAATGTGGCAATAGATGGTGATGGTTTGCCTGTGATCAATGCTTTTTCTAGCCGTGAAACGGCAGAGGTACATTTGTTCCCACGCGTTCCGCGATTTGCGCTTGGGATAGACCTGCCTCTCGACGTGCAGTAAGTACCATATCGAGCAAGGGCATTTCTTCACGTTCAATTCGTTCGTATTCGGTACGCACTGCTGAACGAGATAATGCAAGTGCTTTCATTTCTTCATGTGTTCGCATTTTTCACCTCTTTCATGCGGTCAAGTGCTAGGTTTAGATCTTGCTTAGGTGTTTTTTGGGTTTTCTTAACAAAACTATGGAGCATTACAATGCGTTTACCGACTAGTGTGCAATACATAACACGAGCAATACCTTCTTGAGATTTTAAGCGCAACTCAAATAGTCCTTTACTCATTGGTAATGTGTGAGATTCTCCTAAGTTTGCGCCGGGGGTGAGTCTATTACTTTACCCAGTGCATTATTTAATATAGTTCTATAGACATCCAAGCGTTCTTTGTAATTTTCAATAAACTTAGTCAACTCTATGTCACCAGGGCTACTTAACTTACGAAAATGTTTTCACTTCCTATTATTTCACGAAAATAAAAGCTCATTGTGCAACGAATATAAATATAAGATGACTTTTAAATCAGCTTGTCTCTAATCTCGAATCCGCTAATATCCTCAAAAGCTATTTTTCTTGTCCATTTACTTCTTCAAATACACCTTTGGGGTTCAAAAGCATGTGTTTGATCGGTTGACCAGTGAGCTGATTAATATCCAAAAGATCATAAACCATTTGTTGTCCTAGCTGTTCACGCCGGACGGCTTCAACAATTTCCTGCATGTTTTGAAATTCTTCAAAACTCAGAACAACAGCTTCGGGCGTATTCTTCGTATAAACAAAAACAGGTTTATGACTTTCTTTGACACATTGAACAATTTTGCTCCAAGATTTGCGAACATCAGACGCAGAAACAATCGCACCGTTTATAAAAGTTAATCGACTCATATCTAAGACCTTATACTGGATGGCAAAAATTAAATCACTTTAGAATATTGTTCCGAATGTAAGAAAACGACCGTTATTTATTATGGGGCTATTATATTTCTAAAATTAGTAGATGATATTTGTATGTAACTATATAATCTAAAAAAATAAATTTTAAATCGTGCAAATTAAAAATAGGGAAAGCTATGCTTACTGGAGTCTATATAAATAATGTTGCTACTTATAGTGTACCAACACAATTAGATGGTTTAAAGCAGATAAATTTTATATTTGGGGCAAATGGGTCAGGAAAAACTACAATTGTAGAATTATAGATCAACCATTAGGCTACACACATTGTTTACTTCAATGGCTTGGTGAAGAACCAATAAAAACTCTAGTCTATAATAAAGATTTTATTGATCGTAATTTCAATCAAGAAAATACCGTTAAAGGAGTTTTTACTCTAGGTGACGATCAAGTTGAGGCAGAAGGTCAAATTGCTTTATTGCGTCCACAAATGAGGGTGAATGGAAGCGTAAAAAATATCAGCCTGAATATCGTCGCCAATGGCGTAAATTACATATTGGTATAGATGCTAAAACCTTACAAATACGCGCTGTTCAGCTCACGACCAACAATTTGAGTGATTCACAGGTACTTGGTGATTTACTCGATCAGATTCCACAAGATGAGA
>NZ_AMJN01000031.1:0-278383 GCF_000302435.1 Acinetobacter sp. TG2027
CTGCTTAACTAACTGTCCAACTTTATGGGGTCAGATCATCCTACCGCTACGGGAAAGGGACGAGTAGCTACCACACAAGACTATTCCTCAGAAGAAATAACTCTGATGCGGGAGATAATATTCAGCCTGTCAAAGCCGGCTGGCAATGTGGCCAGCAGGCAAAGGATAGTGCTCTGCCCTTTAGCAGTCAAGCACACAAAATGACATTTGTTTTAAATTAGATCATTAAAAAGTAAGGATAAATAATGGATAAGTGATTGTTAAAGTGGGGTTTATAAAGGTGGGGTTTTGGCAGCTATAACTTTATAGGTTGTAACCTTTTAACAAGTTTAAAGGTTACACCGCTCAATTAAATTATAAATAGAAATTAGACTTAACCTATTTTCATAAAATATAAATCAGTGCCTTTTGCAATTGTCTGCTCTTGAAAAGGTACTATCACAATACAATTCGCTTTAACAAATGGCTCTATCTGATATGACTGTTGTTGCTCAATAATTTCTAATACATATTCCCCATTTTCTTGAGCCTTATAACACCCCCATAACAACTTTCTATTTGTCACATTAGGAACAATTTCTATGTCAGTTTTACCTTTAAAGTAAGCATGATCAAAAAAGTCTGAGATGTGCTTATTCAAAATATATTTCACAAAAGCATGCATCAGAATCGCAATATCTTGAATGTCACCCGGTAAATTAATAATAGTCGCTTTGTCTTCTGTAACGACTACACGCATACCTTTATGATTACCGCTTTCATCATATATCTGCACAGTCTCACGGCTAGGTGGAGTCCTATCTTGGCTTTTAAGAATTTTAATTTCATTAGCTGGTATACAACGTGTATTCAAGGCCGATGACATGCTGCTTTGATCAAAGATTGGAAGTTTTTCAAGCTGGAATAAAGAAGAACGATTATTTTGATATGTGCAGCAAAGAATGACATCAAAGTTTGAGGTTTGTTCTTCAAAGAACTTTATATAATCGTCCCTGCTCGTCGTTAATGAGTCATCTAAAGCTAGGTCATTATCTTTTTTAAGATTATTAAATGCAGCATCAAAACGTTCAGGTTTGAGTGATTTGATTTCTACCTGCTCGTAGCCCCATGTTTTCAAGACATCTTTAACATACAGACTTTCCTCACTCATTTCTTCTTTATCAAAAGAATGCATACTTATAATGAGAATTTTGGGGTTTATATATATAGATAATTCTTTGATTCCCGCTCGTCTTAAAACAATTAATTTTTCAGGTGTCAGTTTCTCATCTTTTTTTAGAATCACATCGCCTTGTTTAAATATACTGCCCTTTGGGATAACACCATGCATGGCAGGAATAGAACCAGTAATTTTTTTAGCATCGGTATCAGAGAGATCTAATCTCTCATCTTGTTCAGCAATCACTGAATCTAAAGACTCTGGTAATTTTGTATAGGCAGGAATTTCTAACAAACTTGGAGTTTTTAGATCTAATTTATACGGATTAATAGATCTATAAAGCTGTTGCCCCCAATAGTACCAATGAGTAATTAATAAAGGGCTATCTTTACTTGCAGATTGAGTTGTTTCTGAGTTAAGAGCCCAACCCGCATATTCAGATAAATTATGCAGAGGATAATCCTGTAAAGCATATACATCACTTGCGTTAACTTGATTTATTGCTTTATCCAGCTCTACAGTTTCTTTTAAATCACCTTTAGGCAAATTTATATTGATATGATAAAAAATGTCCGTTAAATGATTTGGTAAGTTATCTGGTATTGGAAGTTTTTTTTGCATAAATATAGATCCTAGAAGTACCTCAAATAGGAGGTACTTCGCTAATTTTAATTATTAATAAAGAATTTATCGTTATCTAAAACATTCGGTATTAAAAAAGCTCCAAACTGCTTCAGCCTTTTAGGAAATGAAATTGCTCTTTTAGGCGAATATAGAAACTGAAATTAATTTATAAAAACAATAAAAAAGCCCTAAACCATTATAATTTAGGGCTTTTTAAGTCATATAAAGCTATTCGAGTTTATATGACTTTAAATCTTGGTAGGTATATCCAGACTCGAACTGGAGACCTCTACGATGTCAACGTAGCGCTCTAACCAACTGAGCTATACACCTAGAATGGAAAGCATAATATTCATTTTTCAAAAGCAAAACAAGTGATTTGCCATCGAAAAAAATACAAATGAGCAGACTTTAAGCAAACTCTTTTTCATTTTCCAAAAAAGAAAAACGGTACATGGTTTAACCACATACCGTTTCTTTAGCTGACTATTAATCTCAACTTAACAAGGGCATTTCTTTAAATTACCACCTGCCGATGGATATCTCGAATCAACACAATGACGGTAGAAAGTCGTCGCATCCATTGGAGTTAAATCAGGATGATGGGCTTTCATGTGCTCCAGATAAGTTTGATAGTCTGGAACCCCAACCATCAGTCGGAAGCTTTGCTGCAAACGCTGCCACAAGGTTGCAATGCGCGACCAATTCTTTGGAGAAAGTAATAGCTCTTTTTGCGAGAGCACTGTCATTTTGATGATTTTCGCAATAATGACAGTTCCATTTTTTGCAAATTTAAAATTCATCATTACTCTCCTCGTGGGGTGACCACTTTCGGATCAGCATATACAGCTGGTGCTTCATGAGCAGTTGGTGTCGGGCTTGCTAACGCACGGCGCACAATACCAATTGCAGCAATTACCATCACAATCGCAACGATCATAAAGAAGCCACAAAGTGCAGCGTTGATTTGATTTGACATCACAATCGTCTGCATTTCTTCAAGTGTTTTTGCTGGTTTAAGAATTTCACCACGCGCAATCGCATCTGAAAATCTATTCGCTTGTGCCAAGAAACCAATCTTTGGATTTTCGTGGAAAATCTTTTGCCAGCCTGCAGTCATACAGGTAATGAACAAGAAAATTGTTGGGAAAATCGTTACCCATACATATTTTTCTTTTTTCATTTTAAACAGAATAACTGTACCTAAAATGAGTGCCATTGAAGCCAACATCTGGTTACCCACACCAAATAAAGGCCAGAGTGAATTGACACCACCTAACGGATCAATCACACCTTGATAGACGAAGAAGCCCCATCCACCTACCGCAACAGCAGTACCTAGCAAGTTACCAAAGAATGAGCTTGAAGATTTAACCGCAGGAATAACAATACCCACAGTGTCTTGTACCATGAAACGACAAGCACGAGTACCCGCATCGACAGCAGTTAAAATGAATAATGCTTCGAATAAAATCGCAAAGTGGTACCAGAATGCCATCATTGAACGGCTGTTAAAAATTTCAGAAATGATATGTGCCATACCAATCGCAAAGGTAGGCGCACCACCTGTACGTGAAAGAATCGAGCTTTCACCCACTTCCTGAGCCAATACGGTTAGCATTTCAGGCGTAACGACAAAGCCTAAATTACGCACGGCTTCTGCCGCAGATTCTACCGTTGTACCGAGTACAGCCGCAGGCGCATTAATTGCAAAGTACACACCCGGGTCTAAGACAGTTGCACAGATCATCGCCATAATACCGACGAAAGATTCCATGAGCATGCCGCCATAACCAATCACACGAATGTCAGCTTCGTTATCAACAAGTTTTGGTGTCGTACCACTTGATACAAGCGCATGGAAACCAGAAATGGCACCACAGGCAATAGTAATAAATAGGAATGGAAATAAGCTACCAGAGAATACTGGACCAGTACCGTCAATAAAATGAGTCACTGCCGGCATTTTCAATTCAGGTAATGCAATCACAATACCAACGGCCAAGCCAAGAATGACACCAATTTTAAGGAATGTTGATAGATAATCACGTGGTGCTAACAATAACCAAACTGGTAAAACTGATGCGATAAATCCATAAATGATTAAGCACCATGTCAGCTGTGTTCCTGTTAAAGTGAAAAATTCACCCCAGTAAGGATCTGCTGCAACCTGTCCACCATAAACAATCGCAAGCATCATTAAAACGAAGCCGATAATAGAAACTTCGGCAATACGTCCTGGGCGAATAAAACGCATGTAAACGCCCATAAACAATGCAATTGGAATCGTCGCTGCAATACTGAAAACACCCCATGGACTATGGGCAAGTGCTTTCACCACAACTAATGCCAGTACAGCAAGGATAATAATCATTACCCCTAGCGCACCAAGCATGACCACAATACCTGCAAAAGAACCGAGTTCTTGTTTTGCCATTTCACCAAGTGAGCGACCATCTCGACGTGTTGAAATAAATAAAACTAAAAAGTCTTGTACTGCACCCGCCAAAACCACACCGACCAATAACCAGATCGTTCCTGGTAAAAAGCCCATTTGCGCAGCCAAAATTGGTCCGACTAATGGCCCCGCTCCTGCAATTGCAGCAAAGTGGTGACCGAAAAGCACATATTTATTGGTGGGAACATAATCCAGACCATCGGCCAAGCGATGTGCTGGGGTTAAACGTCTTGGGTTTAATTCAAATACTTTAGTTGCAATAAATAGACTATAAAATCGATATGCGATGCTATATACACATGCTGCAGCAAGTACAAGCCAAACCGCATTGACATGTTCACCACGACTGAGTGCCAGCATCCCAAAAGAAATTGCACCTATTATTGCCACTAGGCTCCAGACCAGCTTGGAGGGAAGCGTAGATTTCGCTTGCATTGTGTCCATTCTTAACCTCTCAATAAATAACTACAGCATTTTTATATTGTTATGTACTGTTTCTCTTAATCCCTGTGACTCTACTCCTCCTTTTTCTTTTTTCCTCTTATACTTTCGCATAAAAAAAGGGATGATTTACATCATCCCTTCGATAATAGTGTATTTTTTAACTATTATGCACGCTCTAAATAATCGCCAGTACGAGTATCTACACGAACGCTTTCTTCTTGCTGAACAAATAACGGAACACGAACAACCGCACCTGTTTCAAGCTTAGCTGGTTTACCGCCACCGCCAGATGTATCACCACGTACGCCCGGATCAGTTTCAACGATTTTCAATACAACGAAGTTCGGTGGGCTTACTGTTAAAGGTACGCCGTTGAACAACATAATTGTACATTTTTCATTTGAATCGTCTTTTAACCATTTAGCAGCATCGCCCATAGCAATTTTGTCTGCCGCGATTTGCTCAAAAGATACAGGATCCATGAAGTTCCACATTTCACCATCGTTGTATAGGTATTCCATTTCAACTTCAACGATGTCAGCTGCTTCTAAAGAGTCACCTGATTTGAAAGTTTTTTCTAATACTTTACCGGTTTTAAGGTTACGTAATTTTACACGGTTGAACGCTTGACCTTTACCTGGTTTTACATATTCGTTTTCCATGATTGAACATGGGTTACCATCAAGCATAACCTTAAGGCCTGCTTTGAAATCATTTGTAGAATAATAGGCCATGAAAGGCACACTCCAAACTTAACAAGTCAACTATGCGATATAATGCGTTGTTGCATTATCTTAATCGTGTCAAATGATAAACTATTTATACCAAGAGCAAAACTGGCAATCTCAACTGAGTGACCTTATTACTGATCCTTCGGAATTGCTAAGCCTACTCGAGTTATCCTCAGAACAGCTATTATCGGGTGCGATTCTGGCTTCTGAAAAGTTTAAATTGCGTGTTCCTCGTGCGTTCGTCGGAAAAATGAACGCTAAAAACCCGCTTGACCCGCTTTTGCTACAAGTATTACCTCATCATCTAGAGCTTGAAGAACATCCTGAGTTTGTGACTGACCCATTAGGCGAAGAAGCAGCAAATCAATTACCGGGTGTATTGCATAAATATAAATCGCGTTTTTTATTAACCTTGACTGGTGCTTGCGCCGTACATTGCCGTTATTGCTTCCGTCGTCATTTCCCCTATCAAGAAAATTTGCCAAAAAATGAAGATTGGCTAAATATTAAAAACTATATTGAAGCAAATTCGAACATTAACGAGATCATTTTGAGTGGTGGTGACCCGCTTACTCTTTCTAACCGTAAATTAGCACTTTGGTTAGAACGCCTATCATCTCTCAAACAAATCCAGATTCTGAGAATTCACTCACGAGTGCCAATTGTTATTCCTAACCGGATCGACGAAGAGCTGATTTCTTTATTAAAAAACAGTAGGCTGCGTATAGTTCTGGTGGTACACTCAAACCATGCTTCTGAACTCGATGACTTTACTTGTTCAAAATTGTTGCAGTTATCCGACCATCACATTACTGTACTAAATCAGGCAGTATTGCTGAAGGGTGTCAATGACTCTGCACAGACGTTAATTGATTTAAGTTATCGTTTATTTGAAGCTCGCGTTATGCCTTATTACTTACATGTTTTAGATAAAGTAAAAGGTGCACAACATTTTGATTTAGAATCATCCGAGATAGATGATATCTATCGTGACGTGTTAGCGAACCTACCGGGGTATTTGGTTCCTAAACTCGTCAGGGAAATTGCGGGCGAAAAGAATAAAACACCGCTTTTTGGGGCTACAACTTTTTGAGTTATATAATAAGTGATGATGAATAATGCGCTGTCGGACATTTTTCACAATCAAACCGAACTCACTCGTGAACGGTTAAGCTTTTGTGAAGCCAATATTAAAGATCTTAATGAATGGGTCACTACCCTTTCTATTATGCAACTCGGTGATACGTCAAAAGCATTATTCACAGCCATTTTAGAGCTCAATGAATTAAAATGTAGTGAAACCTTACGTTTCGATCTCATACAAACGCTTCATCCGACCATTAACAATGTACTCGCCAGCCTAGAGAAAAACTTCTTTAACCAAGGCGTGATTAGTACAGATCGTAATGAGCACATTATTGAATTAGCGATGTTGCTCCGCTGCTATTTCGCCAGTATTTATTTAAATATTGCGCAAAATAGTCATGAGCAACTACAGCATCAAAAGTTTTCAATCTTTGCCTACAAGCAAAAAAAGAATCTGCAAACGGCGCGTACTTTATCGACGTTTCATGCGCTACAACAATTAACGAGCCTCCTCTATCAGCAGCATATGCTTTATAGCGAGCCTCTTAAAGGTCAATGGTTAATAGCGCATCAGCTCTATGAAACCGCAGTTCAGCACAAATATCATCTCATCAATATCAATCATATTCAGGGTATCCACCACCCGTTAGCGAATATTACACAAGCTTATGCTCAGTTGATTTTGCTGGATATTTTAAATACGAACCAGATTCGTCAGTCAGAAATTCAAGCATTATTTCAATGTAGTTTTGACTGGGCAAGAATGATTCATATTTTGCCGAAAGATACCGCGTTAACAAAATATGTGGTCGACCCAAATAAAGATCATCCGCCTGTTTATAATACAAAGCGTAGCTCTAACTTTAACCCAAGCATCTTCATAGGTACGCAAGCTTTACTTGAGCATGTCACTGCAACCATGCATAAAAATGCTCAATATATTTCTAAGAATGAAAAGTTTTATTTAAGCCCAGCTTTAAAATTTCATGTTCAAACGATTTTAGGAACCACGGCTCAACGTCGCCATGAACGTTATGAGTATAATGCAGAGCTCCAAATTTGTTTTGGTTTAAGCACTGCCCATTTCTATCTATCAAAAGCAAAAAACTTTGAAGAAACGCTACAGCTTAACCATAACTATAATTTACAAAGCGAATCTAAGGTTTTATCCAACTTAGAGAAAAAAGAACAACAAACAAGCTCTTATCAACGCTTGAGTCGTGAGAGTAAAACCATTTATCAAACCACCGTTCTCGATATTAGTGTCAATGGATATCGTATTAAATGGTCTGGCGAAGCACCAAAGAACTTAAGAACTGGTGAATACATTTTAGTTAAAGAAACTTTGCATGGACAATGGCGTGGCGGTGTGATTCGCTGGATTAAACAGTCGACAGAAAAATCCCTAGAGTTAGGTTTAGAGATTTTGTCGCAAGCCATGTTCCCTTGTTCAGTGCATATTCAAGCTGAGCGTCATACTCGCAATTATCATCCCGCACTATTACTACAAACACAAAATCTAGAAGAAATACAAAATACGCTTATTTTACCGGGCTCTCAAATTTTTAGAGAGCAACAAACAATTCATTTACGATTGGGGACAGAAGAAATCAAAGTGTATCTACTCAAAGCACAACTCATTACGCAAAGTTTTATTCAATTTCATTTCGAGCTTTTGAATGAGCAGCAACAAGGTCTGCTTGATCAGTTCATGATGAAAAAGGGTAATAACTCTAGCACTCAAGATTTATGGGAAGCACTAAAGTGAGAAACTCTTTATTATCTAAAAAGTTAAAACGTACTGAAACACGTTTACTCATTATTGATGACAACCAGCTACGTTATAACCAGATTTTAAATTTATTATTGGGGAATGATTATCAAGTTCAGGCATTATTACTTGATGATTTAAAAAGTTTTGAAAAACAGTTAAATACGCCGTGGGATGCTATTATTTTTGGTCGTGCTTATGACCTAAAAATTGAACAAACTCTCTCCCTCATTCAAGCATCTGAACAGCCAAATTTACCTGTTTTATTATTACAACCTGAAGATTGTCAGCCTCAGCAATATCAGGCTTATATTCAAAAAGGTATCTATGATGTAGTTCCATTAGAACCATTAGATTATTTTTATATCACTCTTATTCGAACCTTGTCATATAGCCACTTATTGCAGACGGAACAACGCCTGACAAATGAGTTAGAAACAATTCACTCCCATACACAAACATTGGTCAACAATAGCCATAAAGCAGTTGCCCTTTTTCAAGAAGGGATGCATGTTAAGGCAAACACAGAATACCTCAATCTTTTTGGCTTTAAACAAGAAGACGAGATTATTGGCCTGCCAATCTTAGATGTTTTACAACCTGATGATTTAAATGTTTTTAAACAAAGATTTAAGAAAATTTCATTAGGCCAATTTGATCAGGCACGTTTTGAAATTCAGAGTCAACATGCAGCAATTGCAGGTAACAATGCTCTAAAACTAGAGTTTATTCCTAGTCAGGAAGAAGATGCCGTACAGCTAACCATTGACTATCAACTGGATTTAGCAACACCTGCAAATACACTTTTTTCAGAAAAGAGTTATGGTGTGCAAGCACCTTGGCAACAAATTAATCGACAACTATCGACCTACCCTGCTCAAGCCAACGCATTAATTTTATTTAAATTAAATCAGTGCCCAGAGCGAGTATTTCAACAAGATTGGCAAACTCCTGCACAATATTTTAATCAGCTGCACAGTTTCTTAAAAGAACACGCGCAAATGCCGATTTTTAATATTGAACTTGGCGCATATATTGGCGTTTTACAAGCTGAAAACAGCACAGTCCTTAACTCCCAACTGACTAGTCTGCAAAGTTTGCAAAAAGAGCATTTATTAAAGATCAATGAGCTTAACTACTCGATCCAATTTAAGCTGAGCTATGCCCAAATTACTGAACCTTTAAATGAAGATAGCTTTACAAGCTTACTTGCTCAAACAAGTCAGCAAGAGTTACCTAAGGCGCAGATTGAGTTGGCACCAACCGTCGATATTATCGCTCCTGAGCCTGTCAAATCCTCTATATCGCTTGATCTAAGCCTTGAGCAAGTCGATGCTCCTTTGCAATCTTCGTTATTGCAGCAATTAAAGCAGCAGCTAGCTCGAAGTGAAATACATTTAAAATATCAGCAGATTTACGATAAACACGATCAAGAAACCCATAACTATGAGGTGACTAGTGGTTTTATTAGCGATGAACAATGGTATGACATAAATGACTTGGCTGAATTAAGAGAAGACGGTGAACTTTCTATTCAATTAGATCGCTGGATTTTGGTTGAGGCATGTAAGCAACTACATAACTTTATTACTCAATACCCTAAAGCCAAACTGATTATTAACCTGAATATTGATATCTTGCTCAAAGATAAATCTTTCCCTGAACTCATTTCGAAATTACTCACCATTATTGGTAGTAAGCTTGAAAGCCCACTGGTTTTACAATTTTCAGAACAAGCAATTCAGCCTCATCTTGCAATTGCCCAGCAACACATAGCTCGCCTGCGTCAACACGGCGCAGAAATTTCGATTCGGGATTTCAGCTCTTCTATGTATAGCGAATCAATATTGCAACAACTAGACGTTCAATATTTAAAACTGCAATCGAAGAAAACTGAGCTATTAAACTCAGATGATGGTTTAGCACGCTTACAAGAAAAGGTTTTGAACTATTTAACTGTAAAACCTGTAGGGATTTTACTGAGTGATCTAGATGACATGAACTTATTTGCTAACGCATGGAATGTGGAAACGCGTTTCTTGCAAGGTCGCTATTTCCAGAAAAAACTCGATCGATTAACAGACGTACAAGACCAATAATGGTCTTGTAGTCAAAAACAAAAAACGGGCATAAAGCCCGTTTTTTGTTTCGTGTTGCAGTATTAACGCTTGATAGAGCGAGACATACCAGCAAAACGTTGTTTGAATTTGTCGATACGACCACCAGTGTCTACATTCTTTTGCTTACCAGTATAGAATGGGTGGCAAGCTGAACATACGTCAAGGTAGATAGTTTCTTTACCTAAAGCAGAACGAGTTTCGATTACGTTACCGCAAGAACAAGTTGCAACTAATTTTTCATATTTTGGGTGAATATCGGCGCGCATCGTCGATTACTCCTAATTGGAAGAAAGGCTTAAGCTGTCATCGCAATTGATCACTCTCAACTTAAGTTGAGGACAGGCTCAAAATGAGCAGATCAACACCACAACAGACCATTCTTTTGGCCCACCGAAACCTCTAGGGTTAGAGCTAAGCACAACAAGTGGGCAACATTATACGTCAAATAATTTTCTTTTGCGAATTAATCTTGGGATTTAGCCAAGTAATTTGCGATCACCCCACACACCATTAACTGTATTTGGTGAAAAATCATAATAGGTAACACGATCATGCCTAAAGGTTGGCCAATAAATAAGATTTGCGCCATCGGAACACCACTCGCCAAGGTCTTTTTGGAGCCACAAAAGAAAACTGTAATTTGATCTGCTCGGTTAAAACCTAAAGCACGCGGTAGGTAAAGTGCTAATAGCATAATAATTGTTAAAAGTACTGAACACGCAATTGTTAGAATGAGTAAAGTTTTCCAACTTACTTGATGCCAAAGTCCTGCAACTACTGCTCCACTAAATGCGCCATACACCACCATCAAAATCGAGCCTTGATCGAATGCTTTAACAATACTCGGAATTTTTGCCATATAAGGGAAAATATAAGGACGTAATAATTGACCTAAAATAAATGGCACTAACAGTAATAATGTAATTTGTATAATTGAAGTCGTCGGGTCAAATCCATGTTGGCTTTGGCCTAGAATAAAGAAGCTCACCAATACTGGTGTAATAAACATACCAATCAAGTTTGAAAAAGATGCACTGCACACCGCTCCCGCCACGTTCCCTTTTGCAACCGACGTAAATGCAATAGAGGATTGAACTGTAGAGGGTAAAAAGCACATAAATAAAAAACCCCAGTACAGCTGTTGACCTAACAGAGGTAATAAAATTGGCTTAGCCAACAGACCAATCACAGGGAAAATAAAGAAAGTAAATGCGAAGACCAGTAAATGCATTTTCCAATGCAAAATACCTTCAATTACAGCCTCACGTGATAGTTTCGCGCCATGCAAAAAGAATAAGATTGCAATCGCGACTGTGGTCAGTGTATTGAAATATTGAGCTGCTTGACCACTGACTGGAAAAAATGTTGCTAGTAGTACCATTCCAACTAACAAAACTGTAAATCGATCAAGCGCCAATAACTTCAGCATAGCCATATCCTATGATTATTCTAGATAAATAAAAAACCCAGTTGATAAATTGACCATTTGGTCAAGCGTTCATCATACTGGGCTAAAAAAATAAAGCTAGGCTTTTAAGAACTAATTCTTAAAGCATCACAGTCAATTTTTAGTTATTTTTTGCATTAGCATCTTGTTGAATCAATTCGACTTTATAGCCGTCTGGATCTTCAACAAATGCGATAACGGTAACACCACCTTTCATTGGACCCGCTTCGCGAACAACTTTGCCACCACGTGCTTTAATTTCTTCACACGCTTTGTAGGCATCATCAACACCAATGGCAATGTGACCATAGGCATTGCCTAAATCATAACTTGATGTATCCCAGTTATGAGTAAGCTCAAGCACGGTATTGGTTTCTTCATCGCCATAGCCAACAAATGCTAGTGTAAAGCGCCCTTCTTCATAATCACGCTTACGAAGTAACTTCATCCCTAATACTTCGGTATAGAACTTTAAAGATTGTTCTAAATTGCCTACTCGCAACATTGTATGAAGCATTCGCATATATTTATCTCCTAGGAAACTTTCATTTTGATGATTGATTAGCCAACAACTTACCCACCCAAATCACGAGTAATAAAATTGGTAATCCCATCAAAAATGTAGCCGTAAAAAAGCCTGAATAACCGATATGATTCACTATTGTACCTGAGTAACCACCAATCGTTTTTGGTAACAACAGCATTAGCGAGCTAAAAATAGCATATTGCATGGCAGTAAATGACACACTAGTTAAACTAGAAAGAAATGCAATAAAAACTGCCCCAGCTAATCCGGAGGCTAAGTTATCAAATATGATGCCCATTACTAACCAAACTTTGCTATAAGGAACAACTACTTTTCCTTTCAATTCGATATCCATATTTTTATCAATCGGAATCGCTGGAATATCGGATAAATTCATACGATAACGAGGTTGATTCTCTTCTAGCTGCTTTTGATAAGAATGGTTTAAAGTTAAAGTATGTATTTGCTTATTGGCTTCATAATTTGCTTCTACTTGTATTGAATTAAGTTTAGCAAGATCATTTCCAGGAATAATAACATTCCAATCACTACCTTTAATCTTACCTTCTATTTTATTTTGTGAATTCAATAAAATACTAACGGATTTTAGCTCACCATTTTTAGGTAGATTCAATAAACTACCATGAAGAATTACATCTTTTTTCAGCTCATCTTTATATAAAAGATTATCTCCACCAATTGCTTGAACATAAATATCTGGTTGTGATTTTGAGTTAAATACTTTTAATGGAAGGTTTATCTTTAAAGGTTCAGCATAGCCTACAGGCTGAGAATTAATTGAGACTTCATTCTGAGCTGACGTCAATGTATTACTCGGGAATTTTAGTGACCAATTTCCCACTTCATCAGGGCTTGTAGTATAAGTGTGATCCCCTATATGAACTTGAACATTTTGCATAGTAGCGCCAGATTTAACTAATCCAACAAAAATCAAGTTGGTAGTGCTTGCTAAAATTGCTCCTAACAACATCATTTTCATTACATTATAGCGTTGCGCTAACATTCCTCCGAGAAAACCACCCAATATGACAAAGAAGATTGCAAAAAACTTATTAAACCAAGCAATTTCCTCTTTATCAAAATTTAAGTCTAAATAGAATAAATTAGCCATTACACCAGCAACGACATCTGAAATACGATAAAAACCTATTAGCAATAAAATTGCTAAAGCAACTTTTAATCCATATCGCTTAAAAAAATCTAGTAAAGGTGACAACCATGTTTCTACAACAATTTTCTTATTAATTAGACCAAACTTAATTAACCCAAAAATTACAATAACCGCAATTGATATACTAATTAAGAATTTAATGACTAAAAGTAGAAAGTTTAAAAAAGCATCTTCGATAGAAAACGAATCAAAAATTAAACCAATTTGGTAAAAGCTAATCCCAAAAACGATGGTTGAAATAACAAAAACCGAGAATAACTGAAAATAGTCTTTAGCTTGATAGTGATGTTGAATACGTTTAACTTCAGGCTCATGAATAAATAATGTTGTAATTATTCCTATACCCATGAGGCCTGCCATTAATAAATATGTAGTTCGCCAAGCTTCATATATATAATTACCAACAGCTGTACCCAGTGAAGCTGCAAATAATAACGCACCTAATTGTGTAATGATTGTAGCAGTACGATATCCAGCATTATACGTTGAAGCTAAAACAGTTTGCACATTAGGATCTTCAGTTAATTCAATACGATAAGCATCAACAATAATATCTTGAGTAGCTGAAGAGAAGCCAAGGAAAATAGCAGCTGCTGCCATAATGGTCAGATTTGAAAATGAGCCAAAATCAGAAGTATTCGGTAAGGGATTTGTAAATGCCATTAAGCAAATTGCACAGATAACCAAAATTTGTGCAACTAATAGCCAACTACGTCTTAACCCCATTTTTCTTGTTAAATAAGGAAGTGGTAATTTATCTATCAAAGGTGCCCAAATAAACTTGAACGAATAAGCCAAAGCTGCCCAAGAGAACATGGTGATAGTACTTCTGTTAATTCCAGCTTCAGTCAACCAAAATGATAAGGTTGAAAAAATTAGAAATATGGGAATTCCTGATGAAAAGCCTAAAAACAACATAATAATTGCTCGGCGATCCAAGAAGGCCATAAAGGAACTTTTCCACCCTTTTGATTCAGCACTCATTCGTTTTTTATTTTCCATAAATTATAAATGTGCCTATTCAAACCCTTCTTACAATTCCTTTCAAGATTCTTTATGCAATCAATTTTGTTTTGGCGATAAAAACGGCAAGTTTGCTTGATATTTTATGCTAAACCTGTATACCTTTAAGCTTCAACCTTCGTTTTCTTTTGCTGGATATCAACAGTGACACAAAAACTTGATCAAGTGACCATCTCAACTTTATCACTCGCTAAAACAAACACCACAAACGTCACAATAAATGCATTTCCTTCAGCTTTTGAGCAACCTGATATAAAAATGACTTTGGATAAAACAGCCTTAAAACCCGAACAATTAACACATATTCCCGATTTTGAAAAAATTCCAGCTTCTACAAAACGTATAAAACCGCTTAATAACTTTTTAGGGCAAGACCGTGCCAAAGCATCGGTAGAAGCAGGGATTTCTTTACCCTACTCTGGCTATAACATTTTTGCAGTAGGGACAGCAGGCTTGGGTAAACGCACCATGATTAAGCGTTTACTCCAACAACATGCGAAAACAATGCCTACTCCAGATGACTGGGTATATGTCTATAATTTTAAACAAGCACGCCAACCACTTGCTCTACGCTTCCCTGCTGGACAAGGAACCAAGTTTCAACATGCCCTTCATCAAACTTGGCAAATTATTTTAAAACAGCTTGAACGCCGTTTTAGTGCCGAGACCTATCATAACCGTATTGAGCGTATCCGTGAGGAAACTGGAGATGAGCAGCAACAAGCGCTTGTCGAGTTAACCAAAGAAGGCGAAGAGCTCGACTTAAAACTCATCTCCCGCAATGAAAAGCATGGCTTTGTACCTGTACAAGTAAAAGATGATCAGGTGCAAGAACTGACTCAAACAGAAATTGATGCTTTAAATACTAAGCAACGTGCTGAAATTGCAGCGAATGTTCGCTACATGGATAAAAAGCTCGAGCGTCTTGGTTTGCATTTAGGTGATTTAGAAGATGACGCACGTGACAAAGTCTCTGTGTTAAATCGAGACATCGCGACCCAAGTGGTTAAGCCACGCATGGATTTGATTTTAAATAAATATGGTCAAGTCAAAGGCCTTGAAGATTATTTAAAACAATATGCTCAAGATGTAATTGATAATGTTGAACTCATTTTAGAGCAAGAAGAAGATGACTTTGCTCCGGCAATGTTCAATCGTGTGCCTGCACGTTATCAGGCCAATGTAATTGTCTCAAACAAACCAAACAGTGGTGCACCGGTTATTTTTGAAGATTTCCCAACGCACTACAACTTGCTTGGTCATGTTGAACAACTTACTCACAACGGCACAATTACCACAGATTTCACTCTCATTCGTCCAGGCGCCCTTCATCAAGCGAATGGTGGCTTTTTAATGCTTGAGGCCGAGCAATTACTCGAACAGCCTTATGCATGGCAAGGTTTAAAGCGCGCCTTGAAATCAGGTCAGCTCAAGCTTTCTTCTCTTGAACATATGCTGACGTTAACAGGCTCTATCTCGATTGAACCTGCTGCTGTTCCGCTTGATATTAAAGTGGTTCTTATGGCAGAACCTGAAATTTATTATGAGATTTTAGAAGTAGAACCAGAGCTTGGCAGTGTATTTAAAATTCGTGCAGATTTTACCGATACTCTGCAACGTAATGATGAAAATGAACAAGCCTACATGCAGCTAATTGCTGATTATGTACAAGCGGATAAATTACTTCCGTTTGACCGCAGTGCTTTAGCAGCTTTACTTACCGACTCAAGTCGTCAGGCAGAAGACCAAAGCTCACTGTCGTTACATGCTTCAACTTTGGGCGACCTGATTCGGGAAGCACATCACCATGCATTTAAAGCCAATGAAAAGCTTGTAACTGACCAGCACATTAACTTGGCACTACAACACAGACAGTATCGCTTAGGCTATTTAAGAGAACTTTACTGGCAAGATTTATCGCGTGGAACTCAGTTAATCGAGACTTCTGGTCATCGTTTAGGTCAAATCAATGCCCTCTCTGTCATTCACTATGCAGATGTTGAGTTTGGTTTACCTTCACGTTTGACTGCATCAGTCTATCAAGGTGGCGGTGATATTCTTGATATTGAGCGTAGTGTAGAACTTGGTGGTTCACTGCATGCCAAAGGCGTGTTGCTCATGTCTAGCTTCTTGAAAGCTCACTTTGGTCGTGAACAGATTTTACATTTCTCTGCTGCTCTAGCCTTTGAACAAAGTTATGGACAAGTAGACGGCGACAGTGCAACAGTTGCCGAGCTTTCTGCATTAATTTCAGCAATTAGCCAAATACCAATTGATCAATCTTGGGCAATTACGGGTTCTATGAACCAGTTAGGCCAAGTTCAACCAATTGGTGGTGTAAATGCAAAAATTGAAGGCTTCTATGATGCGTGTAAATTACAAGGTTTAACTGGTAAACAAGGTGTCATTATTCCACGTCAAAACATGCAGCACTTGATGTTACGCCAAGATGTAATTGATGCGGTACAAAGTGGTCAATTCCATATTCATGCGATTGATACGATTGATCAAGCGCTTGAGATTTTAATGGCCCGCCCTGTCGGTACACTCGACAAAAAAGGTAAGTACAGTAAACACTCTATTTATGCTGCTGTAATGGAGCAACTCGAATATTGGCAAGCCATTGAAGATGGCGCAGAAATTGAAGAGGAGCCAAAGAAGAAAAAGAAAAATAAGAAAAAAATTAAGAAGCATGAAGAGCTTACGGCAGAAGATCTGCCGCAAGAAAGTGTAGAAGAAGTTGCAACCCTAAAACAGAAGTAATAAAAAAGGGCCTGTCAAATACAGGCCCTTTTTACTTTTAGAGGCGCAAAATTAGCGAACGATTTGGATCGCTCGTCCTCCTGCTAACTGACTAAAATATTGTTTAAGTGCTTCAACACAGCGCTGAATTTTCATTGGCTGTTGGTCATGCTTGGCAACTTCTGCATACAAAGTAAAAGTTGGTAATTTCCAATCTGGTATGAGTTCAATCAAAGAACCATTTTTTAACTCTTTTTGAGCATCTAAATATAAAATTCTTGCAATCCCATGTCCTTGCTGACATAACGCTTTTGCAACTTGTAAATTATTGCTCTGCAAACGGCTTTGCATTTCAACATTAAGTGTTTCACCCGTTTTTACATGTTGAAAATGGAAATGGTGCGCGTCATTCATGACATTAATTGATAATAATTCATGATCTCTTAAATCATTAGGATGCACAATTGGACTAGATTGATTCAGATAACTTGGCGAAGCTACTAAAATCTGATCGACAAAAGCCATAGGAATGACAGAGCTACTTTCTTCTACTGGCGTAGAACTCATGCGCACTGCAATATCAATTCGCTCTTCAATTAAGTCGATATAACGATGGCCAACTTCAAAATGCACAGATAAACCGCGATGAGCTGACATCCAGTGAGATAACGCAGGAATGAGGTGCTGAACTGCTAAATCAGGAGTAGTTGCGATACGCAAATCCCCAATTAAGTCATCCCTCAACTCATTAATTCTGATTTTCCCCCTTTCAGCAGCCGCCAACATTTCTTGACAGCTTGAAAAAAAAGCCTGTCCGGCTTCTGTCAAACTGAGTTTACGCGTGGAGCGATGTAATAGAATTACATCCATTTCATGCTCAAGGGATCGAATCTGCTGGCTCACCGCACTTGTTGTAATTCCTAATTCACGTGCCGCACCACTAAATGAACTTTTTTCAACCACACAAGCAAAAACACCCATCGCACGAAGCTGATCTAACATAGGTTTCCTCAAATCTAATTCTAAATTTATAAAAAAATGCTTATTGTTGTAATGAAAGCAACCAATTATATTATACGAGGAAACCTAAGTTTTATGCATTAGCTATTTTGGTAAAAGATTTATAGGATTAATTGGTTTTCCATCCAAACGGATCTGGAACTCAAGCATGACCTGAGAAGCCCCAGTAGAGCCCATCTCGGCAATTTTTTGTCCAGCAGTTACATTGTCACCGCTTTTCACCAACATCTTGCTATTGTGGGCATAGGCACTGATATAGCCGTCAATATGCTTAATTAAAACCAGATTGCCGTATTCTTTTAAGCCATCAGCTGCGTAGACAACTTGACCATCTGCTGCGGCATAAATAGGGTCACCCTGATTTCCACCATAACGGATTCCTTTGACATTATTTGCCAAATTAAACCCTTGAATCACTGGCCCATTATTCGGTTTTATCCAGCGCAAACTAGAATTTGGTGCAACCGAAGTCACTGTCGTATTCGTTGACGGTGCGGTCGTTGTAGGCTGAGTTACTGGTGTAACAGGTTGTGTGGTTGGTAGAGCAATGGTTTGACGTTTGATTTGCTCAGGTTGTGCCATGACTTGCGTAGATACTGTTCTTGGTGAAGAACCTTTCTTCAAACGCAAAGACTGATTAACATAAATACGATATGGCGGAGCAATATCATTCATTTCGGCAATACTGATATAGTCGAGGCCATAACGCATTGCGATACCACTTAAAGTATCACCTGAACGAACTGTGTAATAGTTAGGAGCCATTGCATAGCGAGAACTATTATTAATTTGTGGTTTAGAAGCACACCCTGCCATAGCAACGGTAAAACCTACAGCCACAGACAACAACATAATTTTCATTATTTTGTCTTTTTGGATATGCACTCTGCTTTGTTGCCCAATTAAATGCATTGATCTCCCTCACTAAATGCTACAAATCATTTCGGCTAAGAGTACCAAAAAAGTAAGAGGAAACACGTTCCTCTTTTTCTTTATTCACAAAGTTATAACATTCGAGGCAAATTATTGACTCAAACTGATCTGTAAATCTTCTAAAACAGCGTAATTTGTTGCATCCATTTGAATAGGAGTAACACTTACATAACCGTTTGCAACGGCAAAGAAATCAGATTGAATCTGGCTAGAAACACGTTGCGGATCTGTAACCGCCTCACCTGCTAGTCCAATCCAGTAAACTTGACGTCCGCGTGGATCGACATGACTGGTAATAGGCTTAGATTGAGCACGGCGACCTTGATATGTAATCTGCGCCCCTTTTAACTGCGGTACGTCAGGAATATTGATATTAAAGATATGTCGCGGAGGCAAAGCTGGTAATCCGCTTGCAATAAAATCATGTACCCATTTAGCAGCCTGAGCATAATCTTCTTTATCATTATAAGCACGTACATCAGGTCCAGCTAAAGACACAGCGATTGCAGGTTGTTTCATTAAACGACCTTCAAATGCGGCCCCTACTGTTCCCGAATATAAGACGTCATCTCCCAAGTTTGCACCACTATTGATTCCGCTCACCACCAAGTCAAACTCAAAATCAAACAAACCGTTCATGGATAAATAAACGCAATCTGCTGGCGTACCATTCACTGCCCAAACATCTTCGGCAATTTGAATGGGGCGTAATGGTCGATCCAATGTTAATGCACTTGAGAAACCACTTCTTTCACTTTCTGGTGCAACCACAACCACGCGTCCAAGTGGTCTTAATGCTTCAGCTAAAGCCTGTATACCTGGCGCAAAAACACCGTCATCATTCGCAATTAAAATATTCACTAAAATCTTTCTCTACAAATAAACCTAAAGGTTTTCACAATTGAATTATTTGTTGAATTATATATATTTATGCCTCCATAGCATTATAAAATTGTGAAAAAATGAAAACTTTCGCTCCTTTTTTTCAGGTATTGGGGATCAGTATCACATTGTGTACGCAAGCGGTTTTTGCAGATGACGATATCTCAACACAAGAGGCTGATAGCTTAATTAAAGATGACATTGCCGCAACGCAAGTTTTGCAGGAAATCTGCCCAGCTTTTGTTGGAACAAATAAAAAACTTGAGTCAAATGCTCAAAAGATTATTGCAATGTATTTAAGTGGTTATTCAAATAAATCAATGAGCTTAGCGGCTCTACAAAACGATGCTGAATTTAAAACTTTATTAAATGAAGCACGTCTTGCGGCAAAACAAATGGACCATCATGAACAACATGAGCTCTGTGAAGAGATCGTTAATTATAAAGAATAGATCTTACTCTTTTGTGATATAGAGACTTATTCATTTTGGGTTTTCTGTTTGCCATTAAGCAGAAAACCAACATAACAATACATTTTTTCCATTTTTTTAAATTCTAAATTGGTTAAGCTAACGGCATATTTAGAAATTTTATTTTGGGTTATCGATGTTTATGAAGAAAAGCTTAGTTCAATCGCTCTCTTTGGTTTTACTTATGAGCATGGCAACAGCTGGTTTTGCTGCTGATAAGAAGAAAACAACTGAAAAGAAAACCGAAAATGAAAATGTTGTTGAAGTCACTCCACAACAAGGCACGACTCCTGAAGAATTAGCTGCAATTCAAGTGCTTTCTGAAATTTGTCCAAGTTTGATTGGTAAAAAAGACGCTGATTTTGCTCAAGGCTATGAACGTTTAGTTAAAGACTACCTACCAAATGAAACCGATGCTGTTTCTGCATTAGAAAAACGTAGTAAAGACAAAGCTTTCAAGAAATACTTAAAAGAAGCACGTAGCGATGCGAAAGCTGCTGGTGATGAACAAAACACATTAGTTTGCCAAGACGTGAAAGCATATCAATCGCAAAATTAAATTAGTAAAAAACTCTTGAGTTACAATACTGTTTGAAAAAGCCGACTTCTCCCGTAGAAGTCGGCTTTGCTTTATCCTAAAATGCTAGGCTCTTCTGCTTCATACAAGATATTGGAATTACCTAGAATGACTCGAAAAAGCGCTATTGCTGCACTACTCCTCTTACCAAGTTTTTCTTATGCAGCAACTGTCTTATCAGCTCCGCCAGAATTAAATAATAAGTCTTATGTATTAATGGATTATGAGACAGGACAAATTCTCGCTTCTAAAAATGAAAACGAAAAGCTTGCACCTGCGTCTATGACAAAAATGATGACCAGTTACATCATTGAACAAAAATTATTAAAAGGTGAACTGACTGAAAATGAGCAGGTTCGTATGAACGAGTCTGCATGGTGTAAAGGCAGTAGTTCTGAATCATGTATGTATGTTCCTTTAAACGGTACAGCGACTGTTCTAGAAATGCTCCGCGGTATTATTATCCAGTCAGGTAATGATGCATCAAAAGCAATGGCTGAACATATTGCAGGAAATGAAGGCACGTTTGCTCATATGATGAATCAGGAAGCAAAACGTATCGGCATGGTAAATACCCAGTTTATTAACTCGACCGGTATGCCAGCTGAAGGCCACTATTCAACTGCAAAAGATATGGCTGTGTTAGCACAACATATTATTAAAGACAGTTCAAAATACTACCCAATTTACTCTGAAAAAGAATTTACTTTTAATGGTATTAAACAAGGTAACCGTAATGCCTTGCTTTACACTGACCCAAGTGTAGATGGTTTAAAAACAGGTCATACAGATGAAGCGGGTTACTGTTTAACTACTTCAAGTAAACGCGGTCCAATGCGTTTAATTTCAGTGATTTTTGGTACTCCAAGCATGTCTGAACGTGCAGACCAAACGCGTACGTTACTGGCATGGGGCTTTGCAAACTTTGAAACTGCAAATGTTCAACCAGCAAATCAAGTTCTTGCAAAAGCAAAAGTTTGGTTTGGTAAAGAAGATGAAGTTCAAGTTGGTTTAGCTGAAAACTTTAGTGTAACTATGCCTAAAGGTAAAGCTGATGGCATTAAAACTCAGTTAGTCGTTCAACCTAACTTAAATGCACCACTTCAAAAAGGTCAAGTTGTCGGTAAACTTGTTGCTAGCCTAGACGGCAAAGTAATTGCTGAAAAACCGTTAGTTGCATTAAAGCCAGTTGAAGAAGCAGGTTTCTTTGCTCGTTTAATCGACCATATCAAACAATTCTTCAGCAACTTATTCTAATTTTAGAATAGTTGAATTAAGCACTCATGCTATTTAGCCTGAGTGCTTTTTTATTTTATAATTCGACTAAATTTTATTTTGATACTTCTTATGGCAAAGAACATTCGTCCTTATCTTGAACACCACCCTCAAGTAGATACAACCTGTTATATCGATGATATGGCTGTTGTGGTTGGTGACGTTAGCTTAGCTGAAAATGTTTCTGTGTGGCCTTTTGCAGTCATCCGTGGTGACGTAAATAGTATTCAAATTGGCAAAAACAGTAACGTTCAAGACCATTGTATGTTGCATGTAAGCCATAAAAATGATGCCAAACCGAATGGCTCACCTCTGATTATTGGTGAAGATGTAACGGTTGGACACCATGTGACTTTGCATGGCTGTACCATTGGCAACCGTGTTTTAGTCGGAATCAACACCGTTATTCTAGATGACGTAATTATTGAAGATGATGTGATGATTGGTGCAGGAAGTTTAGTTCCGCCTCGCAAAGTCTTAAAGAGTGGTTATCTTTATGTAGGAAGCCCTGTACAACAAGTGCGACCATTGACTGAAAAAGAACTGGCGTTTCTTCCTTATTCAGCAAGACATTATGTAAAAGTGCAAAATAATCATAAAGCTGCACAAGCAAATCAAGATTAATTATCTATCTTGATCGTAAGTAATAAAAATTCTGATTTTTAAACGATATGGTTTTGTCGTATTGCTCATATCGTTTAGCAGATCACCGTAGCCAAAAACCCCTAAATTTCGTATTATACGTCTTTTAAATCATGGTGCTTTTTTATGGCCGCGTGGACTCCTCATGTCACTGTTGCTACAGTCGTAGAAAAAGACGGACGCTATCTGTTTGTAGAAGAGCATAGCGAAGGTTTTGTACACACAGTATTTAACCAACCTGCTGGTCATGTGGAATGTGGTGAGTCATTAACAGAAGCTGCCATTCGAGAAACACTTGAAGAAACAGGCCATCATGTTGAAATTGATGCCTTGCTCGGTATTTATACTTATACCCCGCCAATGTTTCCCGACCGCACTTATTACCGTTTCTGTTTTCTAGCACATGTAACTCAGGTTGAAAGTGATCCTCAACTCGACACAGGTATTATCGCTGCTGTGTGGATGACATCAGATGAGCTCAAAGAATCTGCTCGTGCCCGTAGTCCACTCGTACTTAAAGCAGTTGAAGATGCCATGAAAGGTCACCATTATCCTTTATCGCTTATTTATGAGCACCCCTTCTCTCCCTCATTAACCTCTCATTTGGATGCCTAGTCCTATGCAACAACGTGTCATCGTCGGTATGTCTGGTGGTGTAGACTCTTCTGTTTCTGCAGCACTTTTACTTCAACAGGGTTATCAAGTTGAAGGTCTTTTCATGAAGAACTGGGAGGAAGACGACGGCACGGAATACTGTACGGCAATGGAAGACTTAGCTGATGCCCAAGCAGTAGCTGATAAAATCGGTATTAAGCTGCATACAGCAAACTTTGCGATGGAATATTGGGATCGAGTGTTTGAACTTTTCCTAGCTGAATATGCGGCTGGTCGTACGCCAAATCCAGATATTTTATGTAATAAAGAAATTAAATTCCGCGCATTTTTAGATCATGCTATGACTTTAGGTGCAGACTTTATTGCGACTGGTCATTATGCACGCCGTGGTGAAACCGCATATAACTCTAAAGGCGAAGCATACGCACCATTATTACGTGGTGTAGATAACAATAAAGACCAAACCTATTTCTTGCACGCTGTTCATGGTAGAGAAATTAATAAAACATTATTTCCAGTAGGCGAAATCGAAAAACCTGAAGTTCGCAGAATTGCTGAAGAACTTGATCTTGCTACAGCCAAGAAAAAGGACTCAACAGGAATCTGTTTTATTGGGGAACGTCGTTTTAATGACTTCCTTAAACAATATTTACCCGCTCAGCCTGGGAAAATTGTACTTGATACAGGTAAAGAAGTTGGTGAACATCACGGTCTGATGTACTATACGCTCGGTCAACGTGGCGGAATTGGTCTAGGTGGTTTGAAAGGTGCAGCTGAAGGTGCATGGTTCGTACTACATAAAGATCTGGCCAATAATCGCCTCGTTGTTGGTCAGGGACATGAACATCCACTCATGCAAAGTACTCAACTGTGGAGTGAGTCAATTGACTGGGTAGCTGGTGAACAAAATATTCCAGTTGAAGGATTACGCTGTACAGCTAAAACGCGTTATCGCCAACCTGATCAGGCATGTACAATTTTTATTGATGAAAACACTGAACACGGTGTTCGCGTTGAGTTCGATGAACCTCAGCGTGCTGTTACACCGGGTCAAAGCGTTGTATTTTATTCAGATGAAGTTTGCTTAGGCGGGGGTGTCATTCACCATACAAATGCCCCTACACCAAATTTTATTTAAGGGAATGAATGGCATGGTGGAGTTACCATTTCAACAATCACAAGCCTTGAATGTTCGCCAAAACCGTGCCCTTGCCTTGGCTGGGGTATTTCAGGCCACTCAGCTCACCCATATGACAGCCATGACGGGTCAGCAAAGTATTGGTGAAAGTGGTAACTTCTATTTTGAACTATTAATCAAAGCAAGTTTAAATATACGCCCTACAGCCAACAATGGTGTTCAAACCTTAGATTTTTTTAATCAGTTGGCAGATATTTCTTTAGGGCTTAAAACACTCGAAAATTGTATTACTCAACCTTTTTCAAACATGCCTAAGTCTCGCCTTCCAAAAATGGGCACGGCCAAATTGCCAATGTCCTATGCGATGTCGCTCTTACAGCTAGAAAAAAAGGTTTATAGCAATCCTGAATATGTCGCAATCATTGAAAAAGCTCAGCAGAAAATTTTAAAACAGCTGTCTTTTTTTGATAATAACTACTTACACCCAAGCATTTTAGCCAATTTGGCGCAAACTTATGTTGATACGGCTGGCCAGATTAACCCACGCATTTTAGTTCGTGGTAATGCAGAAGCATTTAAAGATACCAATCATACTAACCGCATCCGTGCTTGTCTGTTTACTGGCTTGCAAATGGCCCATTTATGGCGACAACTCGGCGGTAGTTCGTGGAACATGATTTTTAGCAAACGTAAATTGCTACAGGATATTCAAGCACTTGCTCGTTTACAGTACCAAGTCATTTAAGACTATAAACGAGATTTTTTTAGTTTTATGTTTATTCCAACATTAAGGAATCGTTATGAACGCTTTAACCGCACTATCACCATTAGATGGACGTTATGCCAGCAAATGTGATGCGCTACGCCCTTTTCTTTCTGAGTTTGGTTTAATCCATGCTCGTGTCACTGTAGAAGTGCGTTGGTTACAAGCACTTTCTAACCGTCCGGAAATTGTTGAAGTTGCACCTTTTTCAAACGAAACAAATGCAGCTTTAGATGCAATTGTTAGCAACTTCTCTGAAGAAGATGCAAATCGTATTAAAGAGATTGAACGTACGACTAACCATGACGTTAAAGCAGTTGAGTATTTCTTAAAAGAGAAAATTGCTGGTATCGCTGAATTACAAAATGCGGGTGAATTCATTCACTTTGCATGTACTTCTGAAGACATCAACAACTTGTCTCACGCGCTTATGCTTAAAAATGGTCGTGAAGTTTTAGTATCAAGCATGAAGCAAATCCTTAATGCGATCTCTGCTTTGGCAACGACTCACGCTGAACAACCAATGTTGTCTCGTACACACGGTCAAACTGCTAGCCCAACAACTTTGGGTAAAGAAATGGCGAACGTGGCATACCGTTTAGCTCGTCAAATCAAACAATTTGAAAACGTTGAGTTACTTGGCAAAATCAATGGTGCTGTAGGTAACTACAATGCTCACCTTTCTGCTTATCCAGATGTTGATTGGGCTGCTCACGCACAAGCTTTTGTTGAATCTTTAGGTTTAACATTCAACCCTTATACAACTCAAATCGAACCACATGACTACATGGCAGAGTTGTTTGATGCGTTACGTCGTTTCAATACGATTTTAATCGACTTTAACCGCGACGTATGGGGTTACATCTCTTTAGGTTATTTCAAACAAAAATTGAAAGAAGGCGAAGTTGGTTCATCAACAATGCCACACAAAGTTAACCCAATTGACTTTGAAAACTCTGAAGGTAACTTAGGTATTGCAAATGCAGTATTGGCTCACTTAGGTGAAAAATTACCAATTTCACGCTGGCAGCGTGATTTAACTGACTCAACTGTATTACGTAATATGGGTGTTGGTTTTGCACAAAGCTTAATTGCTTTCGATGCGTGCTTAAAAGGTGTTGGTAAACTTGAGTTAAATGCAAACCGTTTAAATGAAGATTTAGACCAAGCTCAAGAAGTTTTAGCTGAACCAATTCAAACTGTAATGCGTCGCTACAACATTGAAAAACCATACGAAAAATTAAAAGCATTAACTCGTGGTCAAGCAATGACTCGTGACATGATGGTTAATTTCGTAAATGGTGATGAACTCGCTCAAGTACCAAGCGAAGAACGTGCGCGTTTAGCTGAACTTACACCTGCAACTTACACAGGTAATGCAGCCGAACAAGCGAAACAAATTAACGATTTAATTAGCAAAATCTAATTAAAAAGTTTACAAAAAGCGGAGCTTAGGCTTCGCTTTTTTATTACACTCATATAAATCACAATAAAGACTTCATAAAATGATCGAAAAACAATTCAAACTTAAACACTATATTGCTCTTGGCTTGCTTTTGATTGCGATTGTCATTTCAGCTATTCAGCCTCTTGAATTTGAAGCCTATTTACTTCATCAAGCTGGCACAGTGTTTATGTTGATTTTGCTCTTTGTTATTTTTTAAGAAGATTGGACTCGATTTTTTAAGTTTTACTTTCTATCTGCTGTTTTTGCTCATCCATATTGTTGGCGCACATTACCTTTATTCATACGTTCCATACAATGATTGGATACAACAGGTATTCAATTTTAATTTAGATCAATACATGGGTTGGTCCCGTAATATGTATGATCGTTTGGTTCATCTTGCCTATGGTATTTTTCTCTACCCTCTTACTTATCGCGTGTTTCAAGTGTGGTTACCATCAGTAAAGCCATTCAGTCTTTTTTTATTAGTAGTTCAATTTGTAATGGCATCAAGTGTTTTATATGAACTTATTGAATGGGCAATTGCTATTGGATTATCTCCCGAAGAAGCCGAAAATTATAATGGGCAACAAGGCGATATGTGGGATGCCCATAAAGATATGCTGTTAGCAACTATTGGGGCAATTTTCTATGGACTTCTTGCACTGATGCTTCCATCTAAAACAAATAACTCATAAATAAAAAAGCGCTCAATGAGCGCTTTTTTAAGATCACTTTAGACAACAGGATAGGTTTGTTCTAAAAGGCTTTGTAAAACCGAAGAAGTCGTATCAGGTAAAACATGCTCAAGATTGGCAGTGATATTACTAGCGTTCGTAGTTATATCACTCTGGTCATTTACCTGAGTAGGCTTTAATGCCGCTGAAGACAAAAGAGTTTCAATTGGGTCTGGTTCACTAGACGTAGAGCTTTTTAACAAATCATCTATTGGCACAGATTTCTGCTGCTGGCTATCCGTTTCATTTGTTGTGCTTTGTACTAACTTTAATGTATTTAACCCAACACTATCAGCAACAGATACAGTTTCTGTATGAGCAGTATCAACAGCTACCTCACTTAAACTTGTAACCTTTGGAGCGACCACATAAAACGTAAATGGTGAACTCACTTCACTTGTAAGGCCTGCTGCATCTGTTTGAGTTAAAGTAATCGTATGTTTACCAATTGCTAAGTCTTTATCAAGCGTAAAGCTCCATGATCGACTACTACTTACATTTACAATCCCAATAGCAACACCATTATCATAAATGGTTAAAGTTGCATTTGCCTCACCTGAACCTGTGAGCTTTGGTCTTGCATCGTCAGTTTCTGAACCAGCAGTAATCGCACCTTTTAGAGCACCAACATCATCATCCACACTGTTTAAAACAGGTTTTGCAGGGGGTGTTGTGTCCTTAGTACCAATAATATCAAGAACCTCAGATTTATTTCCTGCACTATCAATAGCCGAAACTGAAGCATGTTTGTTATCAGTTAAAGCAGGCGAAATCGTAATTGTAAATTTTCCATTTGCATCTGCCGTTCCCGTACCAATGACCTTACCTGTCGTATCTTTAATTTCAACTTTTGCATTTGCTTCGGTTGTACCTGTTACGGTTGTGCCATCAGCATTAATTTGAGCAACAGGTTTATCAGGTGCAATAGAGTCATAACTTGGAGAAACTTCTAAAGGTTTAGAGGTATTACCTGCTGCATCTTCAACAACAACTGTTGCCTTTTGTGACTCTTTTAATGCTGGAGAAAGCGTAATCTGAAATTCGCCTTGAGCATTTGCGGTACCCGTACCAATCACTTTACCATCAGCATCTTTTATCTGAACTTTTGCATTAGGCTCAGTTTGTCCTTCAACCGTGGTACCTTCTTTATTGACTTCAACTAAAGGAACATCTGGAGCGAAAGTATCCTTTCCGGCAATAATTTTAGTTGGTTCAGATTTATTACCCGCTGCATCTTCAGCTATAACTTTTCCACCCGCGTCACTCGTCAATGGAGGAGTAAGTTTTAAAGAAAAAATACCATCTTTATTCGCAGTTACAGTGCCTAGTACATTACCACTAGCATCATAAACAGTGATTTTTGCATTTGCTTCAGTTTTACCAGTTACCAATGAGCCATCATCACTCAGCTGAGTTTGGGGAGCATCTGGAGCAATTGTGTCTTTACTACCAGTCACAACACCTGGTTTAGAAATATTACCAGCAGCATCCTCAGCTAAAACATTTAATTTATTTCCATTTGCTAAAGGCTTATCGAGTTTAATTGTAAAATTTCCACTTGCATCTGCAACTCCCGTTGCGACCGTATTACCAGCAGCATCTTTAATATAAATTTTTGCATTTGCTTCTGCTTTACCAGTAACCGTAACGGTATCATCCGCAACAGTAGCAGTCGGTGCAGCAGGAGCTAAGATATCTACAGGTCCTGAAGAATCATCTTTGTCATCATTATCAAAAGCCCAAAGATATAAACCTTCAGCGGCTAAAACCGCTAAACCTGCTTTTAGCACGTTACCCATCGAAAAAGTTGGCGAATCATCAACCGCCATTGTTGAGGCTGGTTGGCTCGTGCTGGTATAGGCTAAATCTGTGACATGGTTTAAACCTGTATAGTCGATTACCTTGCCCTGAGCATCAAATTGTGCTTCAACAAATTTTCCATGTTCAGTCGGAAGAACAAGTGAATGTTCTGTTGTATTCGTTGCTTCATTAAAGAAATTTTCTAAGACAATAGTCTCTCCATTTTTTAAATGGACGACTAGACTTCCACCTTGTTTTTCCACCGATGCTATATCTTTTTGACTTACGCCAATTTGAATAATAGAAGGTTTACTTAACACTACCTTATTGAGCTGACCATCTTGCAGAACGTCCAAACCCTCTTTGGATGCTACAATTATTCTTGTCATTATTTCCTGTCCTAAATTTCAGTTATATTTTTAAATGTCTAACTTTTTAAATATTTCATTTAAAAGCTATTTTATTGCTGTTTAAAATATCAAAACCATGTGTTTATCACAATTCAAAAATTATATTTATCAACATTTATTTTTTACTTTCCATTAAAAATCTAAACCTATTTAATAAGACATTTTTGAATATTAACTTTATAAAAAAACCAGCATTTAAGCTGGTCTTTTATAACATTTGAATTAGATAAACTTATAGTTTTGGATCACGTACCTGTACAAGCGTCGTGTTCGCTTTTGCAAGGCTTTCCATGACTTTGCTGATTACAGTAGGTATCAAACTATCTGCCATTTGCGCTGCTTGTAAACCCAGCTTTTCACCTAAAGTCGCTTTCTTACGTGTATTAATGACATACACATCATGTTGTGGCAATAAAGCTAATAAATACTCATCAGATGTTTGTAATTTATCAACAAGGTTCAGATCTAGAGCATCTTCACCATACCAATGTTCACCTGTCGCCACTTTATCGACATTAAGCTGTGGGCGATATTTTTCTACAAAGTGCTTAAATAAGACATGAGTTTGTTGCAGTTCTTCTTCGAACTTCGCTTTACCTTCAGGCGTATTTTCACCAAACATGGTGACTGTACGCTTATACTGCCCTGCTGTGTAAAGCTCAAAATCCACATTGTGTTCTTTTAAAAGACGATTAAAGTTTGGAACTTGAGCAACCACGCCAATTGAACCCACAATAGCAAACGGTGCTGCAATAATTTCATTTGCAATACATGCCATCATATAGCCACCACTTGCAGCGACTTTATCAACACAAATTGTTAAATGAAAACCTGCATCGCGTAAACGCACCAACTGAGCTGCTGCTAGACCATAACCATGCACCATACCACCTGGGCTTTCAAGACGAACTACAATACGGTCACGTCCAGCTTTAGCAGTTGCTAAAATCAGGGTAATTTCTTCACGCAAGTTTTCAACTGCCGAAGCTTGAATATCACCTTTGAAATCTAAAACAAAAATTTTCTGATTATTTTTACGGCGAATTTTAGCTTCTTTAGCAAGTTGTTGAGCTAATTGTAAAAGTTCTAAACGGCTTGCCGTAGTTTGCGCAATTTTTTTTCTCTGTTCATTGACACGTGCATTTAAATGGCTGACACGTATTTCCGCAGGGAGTTTAGGCAAATGGAATAACATAAAATTCTAAGCTCATAAGTTTATCTTTATAGCCTTAAGATGTGGTCCTTTTGATTAAAATTCAATAGCGATTTTGCAAAATAGAGTCATTTTCATTTATAAAATAAAAAAAAGAGCACATGGCTCTTTTTCTTTTATTGTTTATTAATCAACCGAAGCGACCAGTAATATACGCTTCCGTTAACTGATGGTCAGGTTGAGTAAAGACTTTTTCAGTTGAGTTGACTTCAATTAAATCACCTAAATGGAAATAAGCAGTACGATCAGAAACACGTGCCGCTTGTTGCATTGAGTGAGTCACAATCACAATTGTGTATTGATTCGACAATTCAGAAATAAGTTCTTCTACTTTTGCTGTTGCAATTGGATCGAGTGCAGAACACGGCTCATCCATTAAAATCACTTCAGGACTAACAGCAATGGTACGTGCAATACATAAACGTTGTTGCTGACCACCTGATAAACCTGTACCTGGCTGGTTCAAACGGTCTTTAACCTCATCCCACAAACCAGCTTTACGTAAGCTATTTTCAACAATTTCTTCAAGGTCATATTTATCACGCGCTAAACCGTGAAGTTTAGGCCCATAAGCCACGTTGTCAAAAATAGATTTAGGGAATGGGTTTGGCTTTTGGAACACCATACCAACCTGAGCACGCAATAATACAACGTCTAGATTTGGGTCATAAATATTGTGGTTATCGAGGGTAATTTTACCTGTTACGCGGCAACCATCAATCGTATCGTTCATACGGTTTAACGTACGAAGAAACGTTGATTTACCACAACCTGAAGGACCAATAAATGCGATCACTTCATTTTGGTAAATATCTAGGTCAATACCTTTGATAGCTTCAAAATCACCATAGTAAACATGGGCATCTTGTGCACTAATTTTGATTTCGTTTGAGTTCTGCTTTTTTGAAGTATGTGGTTCAAAATGAGAAACATACGAGGTGCCATGATTCAGCGATTTATCTGTAAATTGAGATTGTTCAGTATTCACTAACTTATCCTTTTCTAAGGAATTCGTAATATCAATAGTATTCATGATTTATCCTCTATTACCAACGCACTTCGAACTTTTTACGTAACCAAATTGCAAGACTGTTTAAACCAATCATTAATGCAAGTAGTACGATAATCGCAGCAGCAGTACGGCCTTCGAAGAAGTTACGCAACTCATTACCCTGCCATAAATAAACCTGTACAGGTAAAGCAGTTGCTTGATCAAATGGAGTTGCTGGAATACTTGCAACGAATGCACTCATTCCAATTAAAAGTAAAGGTGCGGTTTCACCAAGCGCATGTGCAACACCAATAATTGCACCTGTCATAATGCCTGGTAATGCCAACGGTAAAACGTGATGGAAAATCGTTTGGAACTTAGAAGCTCCCAAACCAAGTGCCGCTTGTCGAATAGAAGGTGGCACTGCTTTTAATGAAGCACGCGTGGTAATAATCACTGTTGGCAGTGTCATTAAGCTTAAAACCAAACCACCCACCAACGGAGCTGATAAAGGCAAATGCATCCAGCCAATGAAAATCGCAGCACCAAGTAGACCAAATACAATTGAAGGAACAGCAGCAAGGTTATTGATGTTAACTTCAATTATGTCGGTAAGAACATTTTTTGGAGCAAACTCTTCGAGATAGATTGCGCTGGCAACACCAATTGGGATCGCAATGATGATCACAATCAGCATCATGAATAATGAACCCATGAATGCACCTGCAAGACCACTAATTGCTGGAGAACTACGTGAGTCAGGATTCTTAAATAAGTTCAAGTTAAATGTACTTTCAAGAACACCTTTCGCCTTTAATTCATCTGCGAGCTTACGCACTTCTGGATCGAGTTGTTGCTGATCATCTGGTAATGAACGATCAATATTACCTTTTAACCAAACATCGACGTTCGCATCACCTAAGAAGGTAATGTTTTCTTTTTTACCAATGAGTGATGGATCTGCAAAAACCATATCACGAAGACGATAAGCTTCCGAGCTTGCATACAAGCTGCTTAGGTAGTCACGTTGTGATGCAAGTGCAGGATCTTTAGCAATCATTCCATTTACAATAATGCCATCCCAATCGACCATACCCATTTTAGTTTGCCAATCAACATAACGTTCTTGGTAATGTGCAGGTGTTTCACCTTGAGTACGTACAGGTACTGGCCCTGCATCAATCACTTTAGGGTCAAAGTAAATTGGAACATTCATACTGGTTTGCCAAAAAGCAGGTAAACCTTTTGCCAAAATACTACCGAACAAGAGAGCAACGAATGCAAGACCAATAATGACTGCCGAGAAACCCGCAAAACGGAAAGCTTTTTCTTTGCGATGACGTTTAGCCAAAGATTTTTCAATAACCTGTTTACGTCGTTCACGTGTTTCGGCAGCAGTTTTCGGATCAAATACGTTCTGATCCATAGGAGACGATGTATTTGATGTACTCATTCGTATTGCTCACGGTATTTACGCACAATGTACAGTGCTACAATATTTAATCCCAAGGTAATAACAAATAGTGTTAAACCTAGCGCGAATGCAACCAATGCTTGTGGACTTGAGAAGTCTGTATCTCCAGTCAACTGTTTTACAATAGTTACTGTCACTGTCGAAACAGCTTCAAATGGATTTGCGTGTAAAAGTGGACTATTCCCTGCTGCTAAAACCACAATCATGGTTTCCCCAACAGCGCGAGAGACTGCCAATAAGAAAGCGCCTGTAATACCCGGTAAAGCTGCCGGTAATACGACTTGACGAATTGTTTCAGACTTAGTCGCACCAAGTCCTAAAGAACCGTCACGTAGTGCACGCGGGACTTGAGTAATAATGTCATCTGACAAAGATGACACAAACGGGATAATCATAATTCCCATTACAAAGCCAGCAGTTAAAGCACTCGTCGCATTAATCTCTAAACCAACATATGCACCCGCTGCTTTAAAGAATGGTCCAATAATCATCATGGCAAATACACCATAAACAATTGTTGGAATACCAGCTAAGACTTCAATTGTCGGTTTTGCCCATGAGCGGAACCATGGTGAAGCATATTCAGCTAAATAAATTGCGATCATTAACCCAACTGGTACAGCAACGAGTAGAGCGATACCACTGACCATGAGCGTACCCCATAGCAAGGGTAATAAACCATAACTGCCTTCAGCATTACCAGAAGTACTAAAGCCCGGATTCCATTCTGTACCAAAGAAAAAGTCCATTGGACTAACAAAACGGAAGAAGTGCATTGCTTCGCCAAACATCGACATTACGATACCGATGGTTGTCAAAATCGCAACACCAGAACATAAAATCAAACCAACATTAATGGCACGTTCAACTTGGTTACGAGCACGATATTGTTGGCTGATTTTTTTCTTTGCCCAAACCAACCCCAATAAAGCAGCACAAATTACAACAGCAAATTTGGCAAAAGAGCCAATGGTTTGAAATTTTGCAAACTGTTGAGCAGCAGCTAATTCGTAGGCTGCCGGTTTATCGCTCACCCCAAAACCTGAAGCAATTGATTGAACACGATCAACCAATACACTTCTACCCGCTTCATCAAGAGAAGCACTTACAGACGCCGGAATATTATTAAAAATAATATGATTTAAAATACTTGGTTCAACTAAGTTCCAAATGATCAAAATTAAAAAAGCAGGGATACCGCACCAAAGACCAACCAGTGCGCCATAATAACCAGGACGAGAATGTAACGTCGCCGAGTTGCTTCCCTTACCTGCTATGTTACGGCTCTTTCTCAGCCCAAGTTGATATGCAATTGCCACGAGGGCTAACAACACACCGATAAGTAGCAGATTCATGTACTCTCCACTGTTTTCTCAATTGTCATAATTTGGAAAAACAAGTTAGACAAAAAGGCTGATGAACTCTTAAGATCACCAGCCTTCATTCAAACTAACTTATTTAACAGTTTTACCTGCTTTAAAGTCAGCCAAAACTTTTGCACGTTCAGCATCAGACATCGCGATTAAACCATCACGTTCAGCTTTAGAACCTTTACCAGTTGCTTTCTTGCTTACGAAATATTCTACATATTGCGGTAAGCCTTTAACTGATTTTAAGTGTTCGCCTTTCACGTAGAAGTACAATGGGCGAGATACAGGGTATGTACCATTCAATACTGTCTTCTCAGATGGAACAACGTTGTTTACTGTTGCTACACGTAACTTGTCACGGTTCATGTCATAGAAACTTAAACCAAACACGCCTACTGCACTTGGAGAAGTCTTTAAGCGCGCTAATGTTTCTGTATAGTCACCAGCGATTTCAATTACACGGCCATCTTTACGGAAAGTAGAACATGCTTTCTTCTGAGCATCTTTATCTAAGCTCTTGAAGTATTCATATGCTTCACAACCAGCTTCAACCATTTTCTCTTGGAAAACTTCACGAGTACCGTGGTTAGATGCAGGGATTACAAGAGTAATCGGTTCATTTGGAAGTGTTTTATCAATTTGATTCCAGTTTGTATATGGGTTTGGAACCAATTTACCTTTTGAAGGTAACTGTGCAGCTAAAGCAGCAAACACGTGGTAAGGTTTTAATTTATAAGCTGCTTTGTTTGAGTTAGACGCGAATACAATACCGTCGTAACCGATTTTGATTTCTTGAATTTGTTTTACACCAGCTTTGTTACAAGCTTCGATTTCAGTGCTTTTAATTTTACGAGAAGAGTTAGCAACGTCGATCGTGTTATCGCCAACACCTTGACAGAATTGTTTCAAACCAGCAGAAGAACCGCCAGAACCAACTACAGGAGTTTTAAATTGAGGGAAAGTATTACCAAACTCTTCAGCTACAACGCTGGCAAACGGTAATACAGTTGAAGAACCAGCAATTTGAATCGTATCACGAGCTGCATTTGCAGTCGTTGTTACAGCTGCCCCAGTTACTGCTAACGCAATTGCGATTTGACGTGGATTTAAGCGCATTCTGTTCTCTCTCATTAATGCAATAGGTTGTACGTCACTTTTTGTTGAGTGCTTGTACGCTCTTCGATAGCTGCATTGTGAATAGAAAATATGACAATTAAGTTACAGTATGATGACGCTTTAATGATTTCGATATTGTTAACTGTCACATTAATATTTTTTATGTACTATCAATTAGTTATTTTAAATACAGAGATTATTTAACCCTCTCTATCAATCTATATTATGACATTAACTAAAAATATTAAATTTTTATTTTTTATAAAATATAAAAACAAAAGGTATTATAAATATATTAAAAAACGGTAATTTACTGATTTATTAATTTTATTATTTAAATATTTTCTGTCATTAAAATTATTATTAAAAATTTCTAGAAAAAAACAATTTCTTTGTAACATGAAAATAATATGACAAAAGATAAAGGGTTACCGACCCTAAGGCTGATAACCGCAATATCATTGTCAATTTAAAGGATCAATTCGATTGTACTTCTGACAGAACAACCATTTTTTTACGATATTTTAAGAAGTACATCACAGCTAAAAAAGCAAGCCAGATTGGTCCTAAAATAACTGCCAATCTCATATCTGGAGTCATCGCCATAATAATAAGAATAAAGCATACAAAGCTAATGGTTAAATAATTACTCCAAGGACTCATAATGCTTTGGAACTTAGTTTGGCGTCTTTGCAATTTCATTGCTTTAGTAAACTTCAAATGCGTCACTGAAATCATGAGCCAGTTAATAACAAGTGCAGCCACAACTAGCATCATGAAGAGCTGAAAAGCTTGACCAGGAATCAGATAATTCACGACCACACATATTGCTGTAATAGATGCAGAAACAACTGCTGCTGGAACCGGAATACCGCGACTGTTTACTTTTTTCAAAATTGCAGGAGCATTACCCTGCTCTGCCAAACCATGCAACATACGGCTATTACAATAGATACAGCTGTTATAAACTGAAATAGCAGCAATCAAGACCACAAAGTTCAGAACGTTCGCAACACCGTTACTATTGAGTGACTGGAAAATCATAACAAATGGACTGCCGCCTTCTGCCACCATGTTCCATGGATAAAGACATAAAAGAATACCGATTGCACCGATATAAAAAATTAAAATACGGTACACAATCTGATTTACTGCTTTAGGAATAGTCGTTTCAGGTTTCTTCGTTTCAGCTGCAGCAATACCAATTAATTCCAATCCGCCAAATGCAAACATAATGACAGCTAAAGCCATGACAAAACCGTGAATCCCGTGCGGGAAGAAACCACCGTGTTGCCATAAATTTGCAACACCCGCTTGCGGACCTGCTGAGCCTGAAAGTAAAAGATAAGCACCGAAACCAATCATGCTTAAAATGGCAACAATTTTAATGCAGGAAAATAAGAACTCGGATTCCCCAAAAAAGCGAACATTTACCAAGTTAATGCCGTTAATTAAAATAAAGAAAAATAAAGCAGTCAGCCATGTCGGAATTTCAGGCCACCAAAACTGTATAAATGTCCCAATCGCACTCAATTCAGCCATACTGACGAGTACATATAATACCCAATAGTTCCAGCCAGACATAAAACCCGCCATTTTGCCCCAATATTTGTTCGCAAAATAACTAAAAGAACCACTGACCGGCTCTTCAACAACCATTTCACCTAAATGGCGCATAATTAAAAAGGCAATAATTCCTGCAATTGCATATCCTAATAAAATTGAAGGACCAGCCAATTTAATTGTTTGTGAAAGACCTAAGAATAATCCTGTACCAATCGCCCCTCCGAGTGCGATGAGTTGAATATGCCGATTGGATAAGCCTTGTTTTAACTCGTGCTTATTGTTTGCATCCATAACATTATCTCCAATGTTGGTGTCACTTCCTGTACACCTTTATTCAGCACCATATCCGAAGGCCAGAACCCGACCTTCGGAAATAAGTAGCTTTAATATGAGTCCATTTAATTTTTGAGAAGGCTTGTCCTGTCTTCTATTTAAAAAGAGATTGCATCCTTACATTTAATCGGTTGGGAACGCTCCTTTAAAATTTCGTAACCGCGATCACCGTAGTCAAAACGAGCAATCACAGAAGCAAATTTTTTCAAACTTACCGGCGCATCCATTGCTGGTAGTTTTAATTCAATGAAAGTTAACTGATCATTTTGCTGAACGTTGTCTAAAACACTCTTAAGCTGTCCAGCGGTTTCAACAACATAAGTTGTATGGCCTTTTTTACCATTAAATACCGCCGGAATTTCAGTGTATTTCCAGTTTTGCACGTCGTTATAGGCCGCGTTTTCACCCATAATTAGGCGCTCAATGGTGTAGCCGCCATTGTTCAGCAAGAAAATGATTGGTTTTAAACTGTGACGGATAATTGTAGAAAGCTCTTGTACCGTAAGCTGGAATGAACCATCACCAATAAATAAAATTTGACGACGCTCAGGAGCAGCCAACAAACTACCAAGCAAAGCCGGTAAGGTGTAACCAATAGAACCCCAAAGCGGCTGAGCAATATATTTAGCTGTGGCAGGAAGTTTGATACCTGACAAAGCAGAGTTTGATGTTCCTACTTCACCAATAATCACATCATCTTCTTTTAAAAACCCTGAAATGTAGTTCCAAAGCACATCTTGGCTTAACTTTTGTTGAGCTGGAGCTTCAATTACTTTCTGAGGTTGTTTTTCAAGAAGAGGTGTTGTTGATTTACGTGGAGCAACTTTTTTATTTAACTCGACAAGTAATTGTCCAATTTCAATACCCGGAAAATCCTGACCAAAAATATTTAGGCCATAAGATTTAATTTCGATGTAGTTCTTGGTCTCAATTTGATGAGTAAATACAGCTGAGCCTACATCGGTAAAGCGTGCACCAACACCAATTAAACAGTCAGATTGTTCAATGATATTTTTCACATGCGGTTGGCTTGCCCCCCCCACATAAGTTCCAATGTAACGAGGTGAACCTTCATCCATAATATTTTTTGCAGTATTCATGCCTGCAAATGGAATTGAGCATTTTTGAGACAAATCATTTAAAAGTGACGTTACACCAAAAACTGAAGCTTCATTATCAATAAGAAGTGCTGGGCTTTGAGCATTCTCAATAATGTCACAGAGTTTACTTACCACACTCTGCAATAATTCAGGTTCAACAGCTGGATAGCTTAGGTCGAGCGGACGCTCAGATACTTCAATCTTAACGTGAGTAATATCACCAGGTAGTTGAATGTGCACAGGACGGCGTTCCAGGAAACACTGACGTAATACACGGTCAATTTCAAAAGCTGCATTTGCTGGAGTTAAACGTGTTTGGGCAACGGTGAACTCTTTCATACAGTTCATAATATTGTCGTAGTTACCATCGACAAGCGTGTGGTGTATTAGTGTGCCCTTTTGAACCGCATGTAAAGGCGGAATACCTGAGATATGAATAAGAGGTACATTTTCTGCATAGGCACCTGCAATACCATTAATGGCACTTAAGTCACCTACACCATAAGTGGTTGCCAAGGCAGAAAAACCGTTAATTCGTGCATAACCGTCTGCTGCATAGGCAGCATTTAATTCATTACAATTTCCAATAAATTCGAGTTGTGGGTCTGCTTCAACTTGTTCTAGATATGAGAGGTTAAAATCACCAGGTACTCCAAAAAGATGTTGGATACCCATTTGTTTTAAACGAAGATTTAAAAAGTCACCGATTTCTATGAACATTGCTCTATATCCTTTGAGACCAATTTTTATTCCATAGAAAAATAATATTTCATCTATCTTTTAGATTTCGTGCATAATGAAAACGCATTTTAATAAAAATACATGATTTGTGTATCATAAAAGGATTTTATGCAATGGATAAGTTCGACTGGCAAATCATTCAGGCACTACAAAAGAATGGACGACTCACCAATCAGGAAATTGGAGATTTAATTGGTTTATCTGCTTCTCAATGTTCTAGAAGAAGACAGCTACTTGAGCAAAAAGGCATAATTTTAGGTTACACGGCCCGCATCCAGCAACAAGCGCTAGGACTGGAAGTTACAGCGATGATTCACATTAATTTAAGAACACATGAGGCAAAATCTCAGCAGGCTTTTCAAGAGTTAATTGAAGCAGAAGATAACATTCAAGATGCATTTTCAATTAGTGGCGATGCGGATTTTATTTTAAAAGTCGTTGCTGAAAACTTAGAACAGCTTTCTCAATTTGTAACCGAAAGATTGCTTTCTTATAATTTTATTGGCCACATAAAGTCTTACATTGTTCTAAAAAAAATTAAAGAACAGAATCATTTTTTAATCAAATCTAAAGGTCACGGTTACCATCACACGACTTAAACAGGTTAGTATTTAATAAGATAATTTAAAATAAAAAGGCGGATTTATCATCCGCCTTAGAATTAATATTTAGACTTTACTAATATGAACTGTTTGCCCAATCGTATTTTCAAGCAAGCCTTCCAGACCAAATTCAGCACCTAGACCAGACATTTTCCAGCCACCAAAAGGCGCATGAGGCAGGACTTCTGCATGGGTATTAATCCAAACAGTACCGCATTGAAGCTGACTAGCGTAAGTCTGTGCTGCTTTAATATCAGAAGACCAAATTGAGCCACCTAAACCAAACTTACTATCATTGGCACGAGCAATTGCATCGTTGATATCAGTATATTTTAAAACAGGCAACACTGGTCCAAATTGCTCTTCTTGCACCACACGGCAAGAATCAGAAACTTCAGTCAAAATAGTTGGTGCAATAAAGTAGCCCTGCTCTGGTACCTGCTGTTGCCCTGAAAGTGCTTTTGCCCCCTGTTCAATGGCTTCGGCAATAAGAGCTTTCACTTTGTTATATTGCATTTGGTTTTGTACTGGGCCAAATGTTGTAGAAGATGCCATTCCGTCACCCACAACTTGAGCGTTGGCAATATCAGCTAACTTTTGAGATAAAGCCTGATATTGGCTTTCATGCACGTATAGACGCTTTAAGGCTGCACATGTTTGACCAGCATTCAAGAACGCCGTATTAAAAATCTTAGCTGCAATTTCATCGATATTTGCATCTGGCAATACAATACCCGCATCATTACCACCCAACTCTAAAGTTAAGTGTTTTAGCTGCTGAGCTGCACCAGCCATAATGTGCTGGCCTGTTCGAGTTGATCCCGTAAACACAACTTTTTGTACATCTGGATGAGAAGATAATGCTTCACCAATCTCACCAGCACCAACCACAATTGAAATTACGCCAGCAGGAACTTCTTGCTGAATGATTTCACATAAACGTAAAGTCGATAGTGGGGTGTATTCAGAAGGTTTACTAATGACAACGTTACCTGCACGCAATGCAGGCATGATATGCCAAACCGCAATCATCAATGGCCAGTTCCAAGGAGTAATTGAAGCCACTACACCCAATGGTTGGCGATGGCGCTCAATACGCTTGGTTTCACTGTCTTCAATTATTTCTACAGGTAAATCCATCGCAGCCGCATAGCGAGTCCAGCCAATTGCGCCCTGCACTTCCATTTGAGCAAGTGCGAGTGGCTTACCCTGTTCAAGCACAACCAACTCTGCAAGCATTTCAGCGTGCTTTTGGATGCCATCTGCAATCTTGTTCAAGATTGACTTACGCTCTTCGTGTGAAACTTGTTGCCAAGCTTTAGATGCTTGTTTAGCTGCACTCATTGCCTGATTTACCTGCGCAACCGAAGCTTTTGCACAACGTGCAGCAGTTAAACCTGTAGAGGGGTTAATAATTTCTAGCTCACCTTGTTCACCTGAACAAAGTTGACCGCCAATAATGAGTTTAAATTCATTGAGCATATTCGCTTGTTGCATTTCTTCTTCCTTGTCTTAATTGTAATTACAGCCACTTACTTTTTTCAGTTAACGCGGGATTATTTAAAGTAAGTACGATATTGATATATCAATGTGACCAAAAATATTGGGGACATACCAATACAATAAGAAATTTGCTCCCCATAAATCATGCATAATTATTTTTGTTTTTTGAAAATATGCATGATTTGTGCATGTATTCTTTTCTTCATACACAATCCAAATAAAAACAATCTGCCATAAAAAAGCCCGGTAATAAACCGAGCTTTTTTTGTTATCAACTCAATTAGTCAATTGGTGGTACATAGTTACCAGAAGCAATTGCATCTTTAATGCGGTCAGCTTCAGCCAATACTTGACCTAAAAGGTTTTTAACGTTTTCGAATGTCACAACAGGGCTTAATGTTGTCATTTTCAATGACTGTACATTACCAACTTTTGTTACACCGATATTTGCCTCACCACGTGCAAACAATTCGTCCGCTACGTTTTGGTTCAAGCTATCGATAAACTCAGCTGGGTAGCCTTGTGGAACAACACGGAATAATACCGAAGCAAACTGAGGCTCAACTAAAAGTTCTAAACCATCAGTTGCCTTGATGTAATCTGCAACTTCACGAGTAAGTTTTACACCATGGTCAATCATTGAACCATAAAGGTCTTCACCTAGTGATTCAATTGTCATCCACAATTTCAATGCATCAAAACGACGAGTCGTTTGTAATGATTTAGACACAAGGTTTGGTACACCGTGCTCTTCGTCATAAGCAGAGTTCAAGTATTCAGCTTCGTAGTGCATGAAACGATAGTTCGCTTCATCTTTCAACAAGAACGCGCCACAGCTAATGCTTTGGAAATAATGCTTATGGAAGTCGAGGGTAATCGAGTCAGACAACTCAATACCATCAAGCATTGCACGATAGTCATTTGACAGAATTAATGCACCGCCCCATGCCGCATCGATATGCATCCATGAACCATATTTATTGGTAATTTCACGGATTTTCTTCAATGGGTCAATTGCACCGGCATCAGTCGTACCTGCTGTCGCAACGACACAAGCAACAACTTTACCTTCAGACTGAAGATGCGCCATCGTTTTTTCGAGAGCATCTACATCCATCTGTGCATTTTCATTCACAGGAACAGTTACAACTGACTGGAAGCCCATACCCATCATTGCCATGTTCTTTTGCACAGAGAAATGCGCATTTTCAGAACAGATGACTTTGACGTTTTTCATTGCATCGGCAGGAATACCATCACGCTGTACAGACCATGGATTACCATTTTCGTCTTTCCAGTTTTTCGAGATGCACCAGTCACGAGCAAGTAACACACCCATCAAGTTAGATTGAGTACCGCCAGAAGTGAAAACACCTGCCTGACCAGAACCATAACCTACTTTTTGACGCAACCAATCAATGAGCTGAACTTCCATTAATGAACCTGCCGGGCTTTGATCCCATGAGTCCATAGATTGGTTAGTTGCATTGATTAACACTTCCGCAATCTGGCTCATCACCATGGTTGGGCAGTGTAAATGTGCTAATGAATGTGGATGATGTACTTTCAAGCTTTTATTCAAGAAAAGCTCAATCATACGTTGAAGAGATTCTTGTACACCCATACCTTCTTTTGAAGGTTGGAAAGAAATTGCTGAACGCAATTCTTTAATGCTACCACCAGTGTACATCTTTTCATTTTGCAACCATGCTGAAACGGCTTTTACCGCTTCGCCCATTGCTGACTCATAGTCAGCAATGGATTGTGCATCATTGCAGAGTAACGCTTTACGATGTTCTGCAAAATCCACCATACTTATGCGCCTCGTACTGCAACCAATGCTTCTGCAATTGCTTTCTTAAAGCGAGCAACTACTTCAACACACTCGTCTTGAGTGATGATAAGCGGGCAAAGTAAACGAATTACTGTACCGTTACGACCACCTTTTTCAAGCAATAATTTATTGTTGAAACAAGCAGTTTGAATTGCAGCAGCTAATTGTGAGTCAGCAGGATGCGAACCAATACGATCAGCTGGTTTACGCTCGTCAACGATCTCAACACCGATCATTAAACCGCGACCACGTACGTTACCGATACATGGGAATTCTTGAGCTAATTTTTTAAATTCAGCTTGTAAGAAGTCACCACGCTCTTGCGCATTTTGAGCAAGATTTTGTTCGCTAATCGTTTTTAATACGACAAGACCAGTACCCATAGCAAGTTGGTTACCACGGAAAGTACCCGTGTGACCAGCAGGCTGCCAAGCATCAAATTTACGTTTAATACCTAATACTGCAAGTGGTAAACCACCACCTACTGCTTTAGACATTACAACAACATCAGGTTCAATACCTGCATGTTCAAATGCAAACATTTTGCCTGAACGTGCAAAGCCAGCTTGAACTTCGTCTAAAATTAAAACGATGTTGTGCTTTTCAGTCACTTCACGGATTTTTTGCAACCATTTTACTGGAGCTGTAACTACGCCGCCTTCACCTTGAATCGCTTCAAGAATCACAGCAGCCGGTTTTGTTACACCGCTTTCTACATCTTCAATAAAGTTTTCAAAGTAGTAAGTTAAAGCGTCAACACCAGCTTCACCACCTAAACCAAGTGGGCAGCGGTATTCATGCGGATATGGCATGAATTGTACGCCCGGCATTAAACCGTTAACTGCATTTTTTGCACTTAAGTTACCAGTCATAGCAAGCGCACCATGGGTCATACCATGATAACCGCCTGAGAAACTGATCACTGAACTACGGCCAGTGTAAGTCTTAGCAAGTTTAATTGCTGCTTCAGTTGCGTCTGCACCAGCAGGACCACAGAACTGCAAGCAATATTCTTCTTTACCACCAGGTAAATATGCTAACAATGCTTCAGTGAATGCATCTTTTAAAGGTGTGGTTAAGTCTAAAGTATGCAATGGCAAACCACTTGCCAATGTATCTTGAATACTTTGAATCACCGCAGGATGATTATGACCTAAAGCCAATGTACCTGCCCCAGCTAAACAATCAAGGTACTGTGTACCTTCAACATCAGTAACCCAGCATCCTTGTGCTTTCGCTATCGCTAACGGTAATTTACGTGGATAGCTACGAACATTTGATTCCATTTGACTTTGGCGAGTCAAATAATATTCGTTAGTAGCATTAGTGGCAGGGTTAACGGAAGTAACGCTCATATCGGATTACCATCTCTGATAGGGGTAGAAAGAAATAAGTCTGGTGACGATTGGTCCTTTGACTCGGTGCTTTATAGAACTAGTAAAGACACTTATTTTATATCTTGTAACTAGGAGCGCGATGATACCTAATTTTACAAGAAAAAAAACGTCTTTTATGTACTTTACTCATCTAATCTTATTGAAAAAATGTATCATCCCAATAGTTATGATGAATTATCATCATACTATGTGACAACCTAAAGAAAATATTCTTTTTTTATATTACTTTGATTTTTTAAGTTACATTGAAACACTTTAATTTTAAGCTTTTAATTTTTAAAGACTTTATATTTACCAAAATTTAAAAAAACCTGATCTGAATATTACAAATACGCCACAAAATCTGCAAAAGTTATGTTTAACATTTCCTAATGAAAAAAATTAAATTTATATTAATTTTTAAAGGAAAAATTTATGCGTACTTTAGCCGTATCCACCCTTCTTTTAGGTTCTCTCCTTAGCCCTTTAGTTTTTGCTCAGGATGACAATGCTTTGAACTACAATATTGTAAATGTACAAGCGGAAGCTTCTCGCCAAGTTTCTAATGATGAAATGCATGCAACTTTATATATTGAAAAAAGTAACAAACAACCAGCCGAGCTTTCAAACCAAATCAATCAGCTGATGAATCAGGCACTTAATGTTTCTCGTAAATATCCACAAGTAAAAGTGGAAACTGGTGCTCAAAGCACTTATCCAATTTACGATAACGATAGCAATAAGTTAAAAGAATGGCGTGGCCGCGCTGAAATCCGTCTTGAAAGTAAAGACTTTAAAGCTGCTAGCCAGTTAGTAAACGAATTACAGCAAAACTTCCAAACTCAATCGATTAATTTTACGGTTTCTGATGAACAACGTAAAAAAGTTGAAAATGAGTTAATGGTAGAAGCATCTAAAAACTTCCAACAACGTGCTCAAATGTTGACCCAAGCTTGGAATAAAAACCAATATACTTTGGTCACTCTAAACCTGAACACAAATAACTATTTCCCACAACCTGTAATGCGTGCCAGCATGGCTAAATTTGCTATGGCCGAAGCTGCACCAGCTCAAGATATGGCAGCTGGTGAGTCTAAAATTACTGTAAATGCAAACGGTTCAATTCAGTTTAAATAATTTGTTTCTCTAAAAAAAGCCCTGAACTCATCAGGGCTTTTTTTGACTTATTTTTTAAAAGGTAAAGCATATTTAAAGATACGGCCTACCACCTGTCCAAACTGTTTAGCCAGACTTGCGTTGTTATAATTTAGACCATATTTTTTACATACAGCTTCAACTTTTGGAGCCATTTGGCGATAACGACGCGCTGGAATATCTGGAAATAAATGGTGCTCAATCTGATGGCTCAAATGTCCGCTTAAAATATGTAATGCTTCTGAACCTTTCAAGTTAGAAGAACCACGAATCTGGCGCATATACCAGTGACCACGGCTTTCTTCTTGTAAAACAGACTTTGGAAATACTTCCGCATCTTTTGTGAAGTGACCACAAAAAATAATCGTAAATGTCCAGATATTACGAAGACCATTTGCAACCAAATTACCAGTGAATACAGGTAAAGCTGCCGGACCTGCAATTAAAGGGAAGAAAACATAATCTTTAAAAAGTTGTTTTCCAATCTTTTTATTAACAGGTTTTAACTCTTCCAAGAACTTTGCCATACTCTTACGTTTATAAAGGACACGTCCAATTTCAAGATTCTGAATAGCTACGCCCCATTGGAACAATAAACAGAATGGGATGCTATAAACAGGTTGAAGTAAGAAACCCGGCTTCCAGCGTTGCTCTGGGAATAAACGAAGTAAACCGTAACCAATGTCATCATCAATACCTTTAATGTTGGTATAGGTATGATGTTTATAGTTATGAGTTTGGCGCCAGTTATCAGAAGTACCGACAGTATCCCACTCGTAAGTTTGACCATTAAATTTAGGATCATTCATCCAGTCATATTGACCGTGCATCACGTTATGACCGAGTTCCATGTTTTCCATAATTTTAGAGAAGCCTAATAGGCCTGTTCCTAAAATCCACGCTGGTGGGAACCAACCTGCAAACAAACATGCTCGGCCTAAAAAGCTACTGTAACGAATCGCAGCATAAACACGGCGGATATATTTAGCGTCTTTCTCGCCCAAATCATCCAATACTTCTTGCTTGATCTGATCGAGCTCTTTTGCAAATGCATCAAGTTCTGCTGGAGTCAAATCTCGATTTTTAGGATTTTTAAAATATTCGACTTTCACTGGCATATTCATAAGAGTTCTCTCTTAAAGATCAATAACTAGATCGGATTGTGCTGAGTTCACACAAATTTTAAGTAATTGGCTTGGTTCAGTGTTTTCGCTACCGTTAAGTAAATTACGTGTTGAACCTTGTGATTTATTACAAACACATTTATTACAAATTCCCATACGGCAACCATGAGTTGGTTTAAGGCCTTCATGTTCAAGGCTAACCAGAATTGACTGGCCTTTAGGAATTGCAATCACCTTATTAGACTGGGTTAATGTGACATTCACATAACCAATATCATCGGCAGAGCTTTCATTTGTTAAGCTAAATGCTTCTGTTAAAACGGCTGGAGCGTTTTCAAATAACTGCTCAACAGACGCTACAAAACCAGAAGGACCACACGCATAAATTGTGCTGTTTTCTACATCATCAACTAATGCTAAATGCTCTGTATTTAAACGTTCATCATTTGGGGTTTCTTGTGTATAGAAAACCTGATAATTAAAGTTCGGATATTGCTGCGCAACTTTTTCAAAGTATTCAACAAAAGCTGCATCTGAACGTTGTTTCACCCAATATAAAAGTTGCACCTGAACTTTATCTAACTGCTGGCTTTGTTTAATCGCAGTAATCAAGCTCAACATTGGGGTAATACCACTACCCGCAGCCAACATAATTAAATTCGGTGTTTTGATGTTTTGTTGCATGTCACCATAAGGTTGACCAAGCTCAAAAACATCACCGATTTTGCTTTCAGAAATAAACCAGTTACTCACGATACCATCAGCAACTTTTTTTACGGTTAAACGTAAGTGCTGCGCATCTATTTGCGTCAAACTATAAGTACGTTCATAGCGACGACCAGCAATTTCTACAATTACAGGATGATGCTGGCCTGCAACGCCCATTTTCACTAAGCGGTTACATTTTAGAGTCAGGCTCACCATGTCGTGAGCGACAAATTCTTTTTTTACAATTTGAACAAGGCCATGTTTTACAGACCATAAAGGATTAACTTTTTGTAGCCAGAAATTAGCCATTTCTTTATCAAAGATGGCTTGTGTCAATGAATTGAATAGAGAATTTCTCTTTTCGATTGCTTGCATAACTGAAGGCTCTGTCGCTCTTTTTTAATTATTATACACATGTATATATATTTGTATATACACCCGTACTTTTAATTACAATTTCACAAGTTCAGCTTCTAAGGCTATAATCCTGAGAGTTTACAAATATATTGAACAGCATGACCCAATCTTCACTTTCTCAGAACCTGAATGACACACCTCAACAACAAGATGTCATTGAAATTAAAACAGCTACGCGTTCTGTTGGAAGAAAAGCGACAATTACTAAAGAAGAACTTTTTCAGGCCGCTTTAAACCTTATTGGTCCGCAAAAAAGTATTGCTTCATTGAGTTTACGTGAAGTAGCTCGAGAAGCAGGAATTGCGCCAAATAGTTTCTATCGACATTTTAAAGATATTGATGAATTAGCTATTTCTCTAATTGACCGCGCAGGTATCGTTTTACGTAAAATTATCCGTCAGGCTCGCCTACGCGCTTCCTTGCAAGAAAGTATTATTCGTAGTTCGGTCGATATTTTTCTTCAACAGCTTGATGCCGACGAAGGCAATTTAAGTTTACTGCTCCGTGAAAGTTTTACAGGTTCAGCTTCTTATAAAGCTGCCGTAGACCGTCAACTCAACTTTTTTCAGCAAGAGTTGCAAGAAGATTTAATCCGTCTTGAGCGTTTAAATAACAATCACCTGTATCACCCAGACCTTGTTGCAAAAGCAATTACCCAACTTGTGTTTCATATGGGTGCCAAAGTGATTGATTTACCGATCAATCAACGTGCAGAAGTTGCTGAACAAACCATGATTATGATTCGGATGATTTTAGAAGGTGCACGTCATCTAGATGAAGCAAAAATTCGCTAAAATGATCTAATAAATGGCTTGTTGATAAACAGGCCATTTTTACATCTAACTCCCCTATTTTCCAATAAAAATATAATTCACTGATTGAAGCGAATAGCTTGCCAGAGTATAAATAATCATTCCGTTTGCTCTTTCTCCTATATTCCCAACGATCTCAGGGATCCACATGCAAAATTTGAATAATCGTCAAAGTCTGATTGCAAGCTACATTCTTATGGGCATCTTTTTGCTTTCGGTTATCCCCTTACATTTATTAGCAAGTTTTTTTGCAGGCTTTCTCATTTATGAAATTATTATTAGCTTAAGTTCAGTTGTAGAACGTTATATTGATGGCCAAAGAGCCCGTATTTTTATTAGTATTTTACTTAGTATTGTTACCATTTCGCTTATTGGTTTTTTCATTACTAGTCTAATTAGTTTCGTTGTATACGATCTAAAAGGTGTAGGTTTACATAGCATTAATGGCAAAGTTGACCAAACCCTACTTCATTTGCAGGCAGAGATCACAAAATATCTTCCAGGCTATATTCCCGATAGCGTGACAGATCTAAAAGACGAAATCTTTGCTTTTATGAAAGATAACGTCACCACACTAAAAAATACCAGTTCCGATATTTTGCATAACTTCGTGACTATGGTCATGGGATTAATTATTGGTATTTTGGTGGCGATACATGGTTTTCATCGCCGTACGCCTCAGCCTGTTTTTAAGTCACTGCTTATCCAACGTATTCAAAAACTATCAATTTCATTTAAAAATGTTGTTTTCGCACAAATAAAAATTTCAGCAATTAACACACTGCTATTTATTTTATTCGCCTTTATTTTATTGCCGCTTTGGGGAGTTCACCTTCCTTTTGCCAAAACTTTAACTATTTTGACCTTTATGTTTGGTCTCATTCCAATTTTAGGGAATCTACTTTCAAATACTTTAACGTTTATTGCAGCTCTTACCATTTCCCTAGGGCTAGCAGGAGCAGCATTACTTTATCTCGTTCTGGTTCATAAACTTGAATATTTTATTAATGCTAAAATTATTGGGCATAAAATCAATGCAAATGCATGGGAGATTTTATTAGCAATGCTAGTATTTGAGTCAATTTTTGGCTTAGGCGGTTTAATCGCAGCTCCAATTTTTTATGCGTATTTAAAGCTAGAATTAAAAGACGCTGGTCTCATCTAATTCAAAATCGATGTATAAAAAAAGCGCCCTCTAGGCGCTTTTTTTATTTTGAGTAAGTTAAGGCTTAACTACAACTAACACTTGAATTGCTTCTGGTGTAACAGTTAAACCATCAAGTAAGCTCAAGCCTTCTTTTTGCAGTTTTTGTAAACGTTCAATTTCGTCTTGACGAATACTTGGGTTGAACTGTTTGAGATAAGTTAAACGGTCAATTTCATATTGCCATTTATTGCCATAATGTTCTTTTGCTTGTTGCTTAAGCTGCGGTAAATCAACTTTCGCAATCTCTAACGCTTGTTTATAACGCTGCTCAATGATATCACGGCGAGCTTTAACTACTTGGCGGCAGCTATTGCCATCTAAATGGTGCAAATAAGGTTTTAAAATTGTTGGATCAATCTTTTCAGATAAATCCTGACCATTTTCACTTAACAACACGCGAATGAGCTGTTTCGGTAAACTTGATGGCAAGTTCAGTGACTTCGGTGCAACAACATCCACTTTAAACCAGACTTCAATTAATACTGAACCCTGCTTTAAAGCGTTAGATTTGAGTACAGCAACATTGGTACTACCAAATGATTGCGTACGGATCATTTCCATAACACTTTCAATGAATGGATGCTCTAAAGTTAAATATTGAGCATCTTCACGAAGCTGAGCTTGATCGCGATAGAAAGTTGCTGTCATACCTTCTTCGTCTAATGCCAAACCTTGCACTTGCATTTGGTCAGTCGGTTTAATAATCACCGTACCATTACTTTGCTCATCAAAGTCGATATTGGTTGATGACATGAAACGCTTCACAAACATTGGTAGCGTAGTATTGTCATCATAGTCTTCAAGGGCCTGAACAATTTCTTGTGCCACAATTGGACGACATGAATTATATTCAAGTAAACGGTCTCGGCCAGCTTGAAGTTCAGCTTCTAAGGCTTGACGTTGAACATTCACCTCTTCAAGCAAATCTTCAAATGTTTGACCTTGGTCTGCAAGTAAACAATCTTTTAATTCAACAATAAAATTCTCTTGCAGCGTTTGCGCTGTCGGAGAAATATTGCTGAAAATATTCAGTGCTTCGTTATACCAACGGAACATACGCTCTTGAGCTGTTCCCATAAGGTATGGTACATGAATTTGGATACGGTTTTCTTGACCAATACGGTCTAGACGTCCAATACGTTGCTCTAAAACATCTGGGTTAGCTGGTAGATCAAATAAAATTAGATCACTAGCGAATTGGAAATTACGGCCTTCCGAACCAATTTCCGAACACAATAGAATCTGAGCGCCATAGCTTTCTTCAGCAAAATAAGCAGCAGCTTGGTCACGCTCAAGTAAGCTCATGCCTTCATGGAACATTGCCGTACGAATACCTGCATGCAAACGCAACACATTTTCTAAAGATTCAACTACTGGTCCGCTACGCGCAATTAAAAGTACTTTTTTATGCTTAAGATCTTTGCGTAAAATTTCCATTAACCATGGCACACGCGGATCATTTTGCATCCATGAACCATCAATCTGTGCTTCTTCAGGCCACATCTGCTCACGCAGCTTGCCATCTTTTGACCAATCTTCTGGTGCTGGTAATGGTGCTGGCTGACAATCACGACCTGGGAAGCCCTGAATGGCTTCACGTGTATTACGGAATAAAATACGTCCAGTACCGTGACGATCTAATAATTCGTGAATTGCTCTAAAGCGTTGATCAGGCTGGTCTTCAATACTGTGACCCAATAAACCTTCTAAAGCAGATAAATGCTCTGGGGTTAAAGCTTGATCCGACATAAGCACTTCAGCAATTTTTGCAGTTTGCTGATATTGAGTCTCTTCATCTAAGAAGCGCTCTAAACTACTAAAACGCTGTGGATCAAGTAAACGTAAGCGAGCGAAATGACTTTCTACACCTAATTGTTCAGGTGTTGCAGTGAGTAATAGTACCCCTGCTGTATTTTCAGCGAGCTCTTCAATTAAATCGTAGCGATCATTACCGCCTTCTTCTTCGCTCCACATCAAATGATGTGCTTCATCAACTACAAGCAAATCAAAACCAGCTTCTATGGCTTGCTCACGCAAATCATCATGGTCAACCATTAAATCAACGCTGGCAATAATGCATTGCTCAGTCAAGAATGGGTTAAGCTCTGGATCATGTTCTTTAATAGATGCGGTACGCGTTAAATCAAACAGAGAGAATTGCAAGTTAAAACGGCGACGCATTTCAATCATCCACTGATACTGAAGAGAATCAGGGACTAAAATCAGAATACGTTCTGAACGACCAGTTTTAAGCTGTTGGTGGATAATTAAACCAGCTTCAATTGTTTTACCTAAACCAACTTCATCGGCAAGTAAAACACGAGGAGCAAAACGTTTACCAACTTCATGTGCGATATAAAGCTGATGAGGAATCAGGCCAACACGTGCACCGACCATCCCACGTAGAGGACTGGTCTGCATTTGTGCTTGCATCAACATCGCTTCAATACGCAGGTCATACCACTCTTTATAGTCAACTTGACTTGCAAGCAAACGGTCTAAAGGTTTAGATAATTGAATTTGCGCACCAATACGTGTTTCATTGAGTGCTTTACGCTCTTGCTCGCCATTTTCTAAAGTACGAACAACGTTGTAACGCAAAACGCCATGACGATCTTCAACAGACTCAACGATCCACTTCTGGCCTTCTTGATCTTGAACTTCATCATTCGTATTGAAGATGATACGAGATAGTGGAGCATTGTTACGCGCATAGACACGTGTCTCATCACTTTTGGGGAATAAAATGCTGACAGATCTTTCATCTACATCAATAAGAACACCTAAACCGAGCTCAGTTTCTGTGTCTGATAGCCAACGTTGACCAATAGCATACTGCTGCAATTTTTCCACCTTTCTCTCAAGTTCGCACTACATATTGTACGATGCAAATTAGCTTATTTTTGCATCTTTTTATGTAGTCTTTAAAGCAAAATTTTGAAGCAAAAACCAATTAAATCGCTTTGCTACAAAAAATCACGCATTAAAATTTTTACATTAAAACGGTACAGGACAGTCAAAAGTTAATGTTTCTGCTGTGACAGGATGATTAAAACTTAACTGTTTGGCATGCAAACATAAACGCGGAACAAGTTGCTGCTCCGGTGTTGCATACAGCGTGTCACCTACAATTGGATGCCCAAGATATTGCATGTGTACACGGAGTTGATGAGATCGGCCCGTAATTGGTGTTAATTTCACACGAGTTACAGGCTGTCCCTGAATCTGAAAATGTTCTATTGCCTGCCAATGTGTTAAAGCAGGCTTGTTGTGAGAAGCGTCGACAATATGTAAAGGTGGTCGGCTTGGGTCATAGATGACAGGAATATCTACAGTCCCCTCACCCTCTAAATGACCTGCGACAAGCGCTTCATATATTTTTGAAGTCTGACGATCTTGAAATTGACGTGCAATTGCACTTTGACCGCGCTTCGATAAACCAAATACTAAAATACCTGAAGTATCTCGGTCTAGACGATGAATGAGCAAAGTTTTAGGTTCAATCGCAACCAACCTTGTCAAAACGCTATCATGTAAATCACCCTTACCAGGAACACTCAAGATGTCCGAAGGTTTATGAATCACCATAAAATCATCATCACGATAGATCAGATGTTCACTTAGAAAATCACTCAAAGTTGTATTCCCAAGGTAAGATGAAAAACAAGCGGGCAATAATAAAAAGCTTACGTCCGAATTACAATGCCGTTCGGGTAAATTAACAGCAGAATTTGCAAATATTATGGATCACTTGAGGTCTATCGTCAGTCAAGGCTTCAATAACTGCATAATATGTTGCAATGTCGGTGCTTGCATTATCTCTTCAGCACTTAAGCTCGCACCATTTGCACGCCATAGATCGACCAAAGAATTCACAGCAGACTGATCTAGTCCGTAGTTTCTTAAATCAATTTCAGGATGGATCTCCATAGGATGTCGCCCCACCTGCTCAGCAATTGCCAATAAAATTCCTTTATCTGACAAGATATAAGAGGACGGCGTACTTAAAGACCATAACCGCATTAAGCTCTGCGTATTTAAATGTTTTATATGGTCAAAACTGATCTTTTCAACCCATTGGATATGCTGCTCTAGATTAGCCGCCAAGATCGCATCATTTACAACACTGACCTGATTCGTAATCGATAAAACAAGCTGCATGACTTGTTTAAACAGAGGCGACAAATCACCTGCCATCATAACTTGGGCTTTAGTATTTGATGACAAACGCTGACCAAGCTCCAACATGGTTTGTTGAAGCTGAGATGTCTCAATAAAAATAATTGGAATTTCGAGTGATTGAGCGCGCTTAATCAACAATTCCAAATGATTCGCCAATGGTTGCTCAGACCAATCTGGTCGTAGTTTAAGCTCATTGAGCCCAACCATGAGCAAAATACTTTGCGCTGACTCAATTGACCAATTTGAAGTACTTGCAGCTAATTGGATTTTTCGAGGTAAGGGATAAAACATTGTTCTCTACAAATATAAAAATAGCTCAAATTAAAAAGCCCGTTTAACACGGGCTTTTTTGCTTACTTCATTTCAGCGAATGTTTCTTTTGCAGCCTGAATCGTAAATTCAATATCTTCATCAGAATGTGCAGATGAAATAAAGCCTGCTTCAAATGCTGAAGGTGCCAAGTTTACCCCACGCTTTAACATGCCATGGAAGAACTTTTTGAAAGCTTCAATATCACATGCCAACATTGAGTCAAAGCTTGTAATGTCTTCTTGGTCAGTAAAGTAAAGACCGAACATTGCGCCAGCTTGCTGAGTCTTAAATGGAATACCCGCTTCATCAGCTGCAGCTTGTAAGCCTGCAAGTAACTTTTCAAGTTGAGCAGATAATTTGCTGTAAAAGTCAGGTTGGCGTAAATGTTTAAACATCTCAATACCAGCACGCATAGCAAGTGGGTTACCAGATAATGTACCTGCTTGGTATACACCACCCAAAGGTGCGATACATTCCATGATTTCACGCTTACCACCAAATGCACCAACAGGCAGACCTGCACCGATAATTTTACCTAAAGTCGTTAAATCAGGTTTAACGTTATAAACCGATTGCGCACCGCCTAAAGCAACACGGAAGCCTGTCATCACTTCATCAATAATGAATACAGATTTATATTCATCACAAATATCACGAATGGCTTGTAAGAAACCGTCAATTGGTTTCACCATATTCATGTTGCCCGCGACTGGTTCAATAATAACACCCGCAATTTCATGGCCGAACTTAGCAAAACATTCTTTTAATGCTGCAATATCGTTGTAAGGTAGTGTTAAAGTGTGTTTAGCAAAATCAACAGGAACACCTTTCGAAGTCGGTTCACCCTCACCTAAAGTAAGTAAGCCCGAACCTGCTTTTACTAAAAGTGAGTCTGAGTGGCCGTGGTAACAACCTTCAAACTTCACGATTTTGTCACGGCCAGTATAACCACGCGCTAAACGAATAGCGGTCATGGTCGCTTCTGTACCCGAGTTAGTCATACGCACCAATTCAATGGATGGCATGATTTCACAGATAATATCTGCCAGTGTTGTTTCGTGTACGGTTGGTGCACCAAAACTTAAGCCATCTTCTGCTGCTGTTTGTACAGCCTTAATAATCTCTGGATGAGCATGACCTAAAATCATTGGTCCCCAAGAACCAACATAGTCAACATAACGCTTACCATCCACATCCCATAAATAAGCACCTTTTGCTTTCTCAATGAAAACCGGTGTTCCTCCAACGCCATTAAAGGCACGTACCGGAGAGTTCACACCACCTGGAATGTGTTTGCTGGCTTGTTTAAATAACTGTTCTTGCTTTGGAGATAAACTCATGGAAATGCTCGTCTTAAATATCTAAAAAATAATTTTGAAAGCTTAAGAAAATAATTGTGCCCACTCCTGTACACGGGCAGGAATTTCAGCAGTTGATCGGCCTAATATATCACTAATGACTGCACAGAGGTCAGCCCCAGCCTCAATCACAGGTTTTGAGTTTTCAACAGTTAAACCACCAATCGCACAAATTGGTAAATCATATTGGGCTGCTGCTTGCTTAATCACTTCGATCCCCACATTACCTGCTTCAGGTTTTGTAGAGGTCGCATAGACTGCACCAAATGCAATATAAGTCGCGCCATCTGTAATTGCTTTTTGCGCAAGTTCTAATGAGTTCAGGCAAGTACGACCAATAATGACGCCTTCTGGTAATTGCGATTTTGCATCGGTAATTTCACCATCATTTTGACCTAAATGCACACCTAAACCAAACTGAGCGGCAAGTTTTAAGTCATCATTAATGACAAAAGGAACCTGATATTTTTCACACAATAATTTGATTTGTTCGACTTCTGCGGGTTGGTCTGCTTTGTCTATTTTCTTACGGCGGTACTGTAAAATTGCGACCTGACGAGTTGCGAGTGCGGCATCTAGTTTTTCTAATAATAGTTGGATTGGGTCATCGTTGGTAATGAGGTATAAACCGCGCATACTCTACTCTCGCTTTAAAAAACTTCGCTAGTATAACGGATTTATAGGACATCATAAGTACCGATTGATATAGGCTTACCAATACCAATCGGTATATTTAGAATAGAAAGTAAAATTAACTTGGTATTTTGTCATGCTTACGGTCAATCAAACTTAATCGACCAGTCGCAACGTCAGACAACATTCGCCAATCAGAAATAAAGCTATAGAAAGGCTGTTTAAAACTGGCAGGCTTATTTTTTTCAAACACAAAATGTCCAACCCAAGCATTTGCATAACCCGCTACCAAACCATAGAGTACATATTTGGCTTGTTTCTTACGGACTGCTTTTGAAAAAAAGTATAGACCAATGCTACTGCCCACCACATGCAAACGTCTGCTCATGATGTTACGGTGTTCAGTTAAATAAAAACGATAAAATTCCTGATAGTTTTTAATCGGCAATTCAAACTCTGGTTGAGCTTCATGGCTAAAGTTTACTGGTGCATTCACGATCATCTTCCTGATTTTTATTTGATCAAAACGTCACCTGATTGTACACCTAAATAAAAGTGTAGCGTCATATGTTTGATTGTAACTTTCTCTATCAAAACCATTATTTTTAGAGCTAAGCTATTATACTTATTCAAGATAGTCTAAATACCTGATTCAGGGAGATATATTATGGTCGAAGTCGAACTAAAGTTTCAGTTACCTGAATCGAAGAAAAAAACTGTCCAGCAATACTTAAAAAAACACAAAGCAAACAACATTCACTTACAGGCAAAGTATTACGACACTCCTGATCGATTACTTGCAAAAAATGGCATGGCCTTACGTTTACGTAAAGAAGATGATCAATGGGTACAAACATTTAAAGCCGCAGGTCAAAGCCATCTCCACCGTGTTGAAGAAGAAACTCATTTAGGCGTTTGTGATCAAGAACCTGACTTAAACCTTGAGTTATATCAAGATAATAAAGTGGTAACTGATTTACTTCATGCGGCCTTAGGAACGCAAGCTGAAAAACTAAGTTTGCAGTTTGAGACTGATGTACAGCGCACCTACCATGTGTTTGAAGCAGATAATACAGCGATTGAAGTTTGCTTAGATGATGGTGTCGCAAAAACAGCGGATGTACAAAGTGTAATTTGCGAAGTCGAATTTGAACTCAAGCAGGGTGCAGTGAAAACGCTTATTCAATTTGCGCAGCAATGGATTAATCGTTATTCACTTTGGCTTGATGTAAGAAGTAAAGCCGAACGTGGCAACTTATTAGCACTAGGGCAAGCTGCCTCACCTGCTGTTCATGCTAAAACTTTGACATTAAATAAAGATATTACTGCTGAACAGGCTCTAAAAAAGATTGTCGAAAACTGTTTAGGGCAATTCTTACCAAATATGGCTGTCATTGCCGATGGGGTTGCTGAAGCTGAGCATATCCATCAGGCACGTGTAAGCTTACGTCGTTTACGTAGTGCCTTTAAGCATTTTGCAGGTTGGTCAAGCGAGCTAAATCCTGTTTGGGAAGAACAAATTGCTGAGCTTTTCCGTAAACTTGGAGACACTCGTGATGAAGATGCGATTCGCACCGAAGTGTTACCTATTATTCAACAACACGGTTCACCTGAACTTTTACTACCAGTTTCAGCCCAGCCCTCAAAAGAACTCTCAACAATCTTTACCTCTGCGGACACGATTAAGCTATTACTCGATTTATTAGCATTTGCTTATTCAGAGGAAGATTCAGACAGCAAAACAGGTGGATTAAAAAAACACATTAAAAAGAGTTTAGATAAGTTACATCATAAAGTGATTAATAATGCTGAACACTTCTCTGAGCTTGAAGTGAATGAACAGCACAAAATAAGAAAGCAAGCTAAACAGTTACGTTATTGTGTTGAGTTTATTTCGAGTCTTTATCCAAATAAAAAAGTACAGCAATATTTAAAACAGCTACAACCTGTGCAAAATACCCTAGGTCAATATAACGATTTGTTTATTGCAGAAGGTATTTTTAACAATGTGGTTGAACAAGATCCGTCTTTCTGGTTTGCTCTAGGCTGGGTCAAAGCCAAACAGCCACAATTACAAAAGCGCTCAGCAAAAGCTTTACAGGCTTTTAGTGAGGTTGAAACTTTCTGGTAATTTATAAAAAGTCGCTGTAAACAAGCAGCGACTTTTTATCGGTATTTACCAAATACTTTCCATACGCCGTTATCTGCTAACGGATCACTATAGCTATCGCTGCGTTGCTTTCTTGGCTTATCACGAGCATCGACCAGTTTAAAATGTGGCTCAACCCCTAGCACAATCCCATTGGTATAAAACCGTGAACGTGTATATTCGCTTTGCCCATGTTGAAACACATAGGTTCTTAAATCGATGAATTCACGGTGAGCAACCAAAGCCGCGGTATCATCACTTTGCAACCATTCTTGCATCGTAAATATCTGGTCTGTTTCAAACTGCCCGCATTTTTCAATAAGACTCGCAACACCGCGAAAAGTTTTAGATTCTTTTGCGCGTGTTTTATTGATCCGAATTCGGTCTACGTGAAAAAAGAATAGCGGTAAATTTAAATGACTTGGTAAATGAATGGCATCTGGTAATTCATCTTCCATAAATGGCTGAAAAAGCTCTTGTGCCCTTTCAATTAAGCCCTGCCATTGTTGGTAATAATTTTCGACTTCTTCTTGCAAGCCATAATAAATCGGCAATCCTTCGACATGCTCTAAATATTGAGGTGGGAAAACATGCTGGCGTAATAAAGCAATATCTGTTTTTAAACTTTGTATAGCAATTGCATCTTGCATATTAGTCTCTCCTACCAATACTTAGGCTATTTACAGACTAAGTCAAAGGTTTTGTTTCCGCAAGCGTTTGCCTATAATAAGCAGCTCTATTTTTGCGGGAATAAGTCATGTCTCAAAAGATTAATGCAACAGATATTACTGAAGAAGAAGCGTTAAATGCGGTTTTCTTTGAGCGTGCGGATGAATTCATTAAACAAGCTAATGATTTTTGTCGCCCGCCAAAAGATAAAAAAGTTGATCCGGCTGAGCTACGTGGTCAAGTGAGTGCTGCAATGTTATTTGCTACTGCCCGCTTCAATACATGGGTAGCAGCAAATAACTTTAAAGATGGTAATGAAATGCGTGATGCGAAAGATCAGGTCATGTCTTACCTTCTTCAGCAGTTTCAGATGATGCTTGAAGATAACTTCGATGAATATTGTGAACAATTCGAAAATTATTTACGTTTCCGTAAAAATGAAGATTTTCATGCACACAAACATGATCATTAATATAATTTAAAGATCCAAATAAAAAGCCACAATTCAGTGGCTTTTTATTTGCGGTAAGATTTTATTTCTTTGCGGCCTGACCATATTGATCAGCCATCACTTCGACCAAATGTTCAGGTTTAATATACTTCTTAATCACTCTATTAACGTCAGCAACAGTTAGTTTAGTTAACTCTTGATCATGACGAATTCGGTCTTGCAATGTTTTGTTTGTTTCAAGCTGTAGATTTAACATGCCATGAATATTACGTTCATCTTCTAAAGCCGTAACTCGTTTCTTCATGATATCTGCTTTAGCAGCTTCAAGCTCTTGCTCAGTTACCCCATTTTTAACCAAGTCATTTAACACTTTATGTATTGATGCAGACACTTGTGCTGAGCGGCCCGAAGTATAATTTGCACTAATACTCAAAGCCCCTACATTCGTGTCACGATCAAGTTGCAATCCAGTTCCAAAACCATACACTAGGGCATTTTTCTCACGAAGCTCTTGAGCCAAACGTGATGAAATTTGAGATTCCCCTAAAATATAGTTCATTAAAATGAGAGCAGATGCATCTGGATGGTTTTTACCAACTGGAATTGAAAGCACACTCTGGTAACTACCAAATTCACGTTGCTCAGATAAAACATGAACTTGCTGTGCTGGAAAATCAACGTGATCAATCAAGATTTTTTGATATGGCTGTTTACCGTTCCAATGACCAAATTCCTGATTCAGTAATTTTTGCATCTTTTTCGCATCAAATTCGCCTGTAATGGCAATTTGAGCATGGTTCATTGCAAAGAAACGCTCATATAACTCTTTCACCTGTTCTTGAGTTGCGTTTTTCAACTGCTGTTTTGCTAGTTCAGGTTCAAAGTGATAACGCAAATCACCTGGTTGATATTCTTCAAGTAAACGTGAAAGTGTTAAGCCCGCTACCACATCTGGCTCGGTATAAGGACGATCTAGGCTTGATAAGCTTTGCGATTTAATTAAATCAAACTGAGATTGTTCAAATTTTGGATTCTTCATCACATCAAGAACAAACTTGAAAAACTCATCAAATTTTTCTGATTTAGACTGAATATTAATGGTCATGCCATTGCCGTCAGCACTTGCATAAGCCGCACCGCCTGCATCAATTGATTTATCGGCAATATCTTGCAAACTGTATTTATCAGAACCACGAAGCAATAAGTATGAGGTTAGATCAACTACCGTACCTTTATTAAATAAAGATTTTTCTGTTCCGAAGTCCATCGTAATTGTTGCATAAGTACGATCATCGCGTGTTTCAACTGGGAATAAAGCATACTTCATTCCATTTTTTAGTTTTCCACGGATAATCTTTTTCTCATTACTTTCAACATATTGCTTTGAAGTTTTTAAAAACTCAGCAACTTCTTGTTGATATACCTTCGGATCTTTTAAAGGTTCGGCCTTTGCTTCGACCTGATCTAGAGTTTTAGGTGTCTCTTTTGAATTTTGCTGTTGCGCTTTTTTCTGGTCTTCAGGTGTTGGCAAAATATCGCCATCAATACGATGATCAGCCACAAGGAACTGTTTTAAAGTTTGATTCACATCATCTAGCTTAACTTTTTCTACAGAATCTAAATCTTTAAAATATTGATCCCATTGCCCGCCAGCGATGGTGTAATCACTTAAACGTGACCCAAGTGCTACCGCATCTTTTGTGATTAGATCACCTTGAGTTTTCATTAAACTTTTAACACGATTTAATTCAACTTCAGTAAACGGCTTCCCTTTTTCAATGCCTGCTAACAAAGAACTTTCAACTTTTTTAGGGTCATTACTTGGTGAATAAATAGCGCCTAGAAACACCACATTAAAATCTTGGTCTAACCAAGTACTAGCTTCAACATTTGTGGTAATACCTGTTTCCACCATATTTTGGTATAGGTGACCACTTGGTTGCATGGTATATAACAAAGGAGCTAAAGCGAGTGTCGGCTGAATTTTGGTATTTTTACCATTCATATAGATATGGAATTTAGCCAGATCACTGCCCTTTTTCACCATGAATTGACGATTTTTTATTTTTGTAGAGTCAAGCACAGGAATCTGTACAGTTTTAGGAACCGCTCTTGCCGCAATTGGACTAAAATATTGATCTATTGTTTTTAAGACATCAGTCTTATCAAATTTACCTGAAATCACCATAACCGCATTATTGGGTGCATACCAGCTACGATAAAACTGGTTCAATTCAGGCATCTTAATAGATTTAAGCTCAGGCAAATCACCAATCGGTAAACGACCTAAATATTGGTTACCATAAGCTGACTTCCACATTTGATCCATCAGCACAGCAAAAGGCTGATCCATACGGACTTCACGTTCACGCTTTACAATTTCAATCTCGGAAGGAACAAACTTTTCTTGAAGAACTAATTTATCCATACGCTCAGATTCAAGATACAGTACCTGATCAAGCGCAGTTTTTTCTGGACGAACGATATTAGTATATTTTGTTGAATAATAATCAGTGCTGGCGTTTGTCATCAATGTATATTGATCTAAACGACGCTGGAATTCTTCCCCTTTAACATTTTGTGTCCCCTTAAAAGCCAAGTGCTCAAGCAAATGAGCTAAGCCACTTTTACCTTGCGGGTCATTTAATGAGCCTGTTAAATAAATGGTATTAATAAAGATTTTATTTTCTTTGTCATTCGGTGCAAGCACAATCCGAAAACCATTATCTAATTTATATTCCTCAATATTTTGCTTACTTTTTACTAGTGTAGTTTGTGCCCAAGACGCAGCACTTAAACCAAGAATACATAGGGAGAGTGTCAGTTGTTTAAACTGCATAAACATATAAATACCAATTAATTTGAATAATAAAAAATCAATAGTTGTGGGACTATAGTAGGAAATTTGAACTAACTTTCATAGTAAAGTTTTGAAAAAAAAGCCGTTTATTTAAACGGCCTTATATTTTAAGGAAAAATTTCAGCTTGCATATAAAGCTTCCCATACCCTGAAACTTCAATACGTTCCTGATTCAGGACATTGCAATATAAAACGCCTCCACGGCTAGAAGCCTGATAAGCAATAATATTATTTTTAGCGAGTTTCTCTGCCCATAATGGCGCTATTGCCGTATGAATTGAACCCGTAACCGGATCTTCTTCAATGCCCGCGACAGGTGCAAAATAACGCGATACACAATCATATTGTTGATCGGCTTTTGAGGTGATTGCAACATCCATCCCTGCAGTAGTAATCGCAGTCCGTTTACCTAAGGCTTTAAGTAAGTTCATGTCAGGCTGCTCATCTAACACGTCCTGCACTGATTCATATTCAACAATGTAGGCTTGAACATTTTGATAAACCGCTTTAAAAGGCTTTGTTAATGCTTGACGTAAAATAGCTGGATAATCTTCAATTTGATGAGCTTTACGAATTGGAAAATTCATTCTGATTTTACTGTCTTCATCTTGGTGAACCACAAAAAGACCTAAGTTTCGTACATGGAAATTAATTGTCTTTTTCTCGGTAAAATCTTTAAATAATACAAAAGCACTGGCAAGTGTTGCATGCCCACAGAAATCAACTTCAACTGTTGGAGTGAACCAACGGATTTCATAGTTTTCAGAGTCTATAATTTTTACAAAAGCAGTTTCAGACAAATTATTCTCAAGTGCTATCTTCTGCATTAAATCTACATCTAACCACTCTTTTTCAACAACGACAGCGGCCGGATTTCCACGAAATAACTGTTTTGTAAAAGCATCAACTTGATACATTTTCATGATAGTGCTCTCTTTTGTAATAGGCCTATTTTCGAAAATTATTTAAAAGAAAAACAGATACAGTTTTTTTAAAATTAACATCACAGTGGCAATTTATGCCTATAAAAAACGGCTCATCCAGAGTGGAGAGCCGTTTAATACTCATTCTTAATGATGTTGAGTTAACTCAATTTCATCTTCACTGTTTAGTATTTCTTTATCAGTCTGGCCCATCAATTGGCTCGTAACTACGCCAGCAGTCATTGAACCATTTACGTTTAACGCAGTACGTCCCATATCAATGAGAGGTTCGATTGAAATAAGAAGCGCAACCAATGTTACAGGTAAACCCATTGCAGGAAGCACAATCAACGCAGCGAAAGTCGCACCACCACCTACTCCTGCAACCCCAATTGAACTTAAGGTCACAATACCGACTAACGATGCAATCCACATTGGGTCTAAGGTGTTAATACCCATAGTTGGTGCAACCATCACTGCCAACATTGCAGGATACAAACCCGCACAGCCATTTTGACCAATGGTGGCACCAAAAGAAGCAGAGAAACTTGCAATAGATTCAGGCACACCCAAACGACGAGTTTGTGTTTCAATGCTCAGTGGAATACTTGCTGCACTTGAACGGCTAGTGAATGCGAACGTTAAAACTGGAGCAACTTTCCTAAAGAATTTAAGAGGAGAAACACCCGTCATAGTCAAAATAATGGCATGTACGACAAACATAATCGCCAAGCCTAAATAAGATGCAACCAAGAAACCGCCTAGATTTAAGATATCTGCAACGTTTGAACTTGCCACGACTTTTGTCATAAGCGCAAATACGCCATATGGTGTAAGAGTCATCACTAAGCGCACAAGCTTCATTACCCATGACTGCAACGTCTGAATCGCAGTCAGAATACGTTGACCTTTTTCTGCGTCATCCTTCATTAGGTTAAGCGCTGCTATACCTAAAAAGACGGCGAAAATAACCACACTAATAATTGAAGTTGGGTTTGCGCCAGTTAATTCAGCAAATGGGTTACTTGGAATAAAGGAAAGAATAAACTGCGGCACACTTAAATCGGTAACTTTGCCTACATAGTCTGTATTAATCGCAGTTAAGCGTGCAGTTTCAGCAGCACCTTGCACCAAACCTTTTGCAGTTAAGCCAAACAGGTTGGTAACAAATACCCCTACCAGTGCAGCAATCAGCGTTGTAAAGAGTAAAGTACCGATCGTATAAAAACTGATTTTGCCTAAAGAAGATGCTTGGTGTAATTTTGCCACCGCTCCCAAAATAGACACAAATACCAAAGGCATCACGACCATTTGTAAAAGTTTTACATAGCCGTTTCCAACGATATTAAACCAGCTAATAGATTCAGCAAGAATCGGATGGCCACCGCCATAAATCAAATGTAGTCCTAAACCAAACACCACACCTAGAACTAAGCCAACCAGAACCTTTTTCGATAAGCTCCAGTCCGTTTTACGTGTTTGGGCGAGTAAAAATATTAACCCGACAAAAACCACAATATTGATGATTAAGGGTATATTCATTCCCAAACTCCAAATTATTGCTTGTGTCATCTTTCAAGGGGGCATATTTGACCATAGCCAGCCTATATAAACTACCCTTTTCCACAATTTTATAGCATCAAGATGATTACAAACCTCTGTGAGAATATAAAATGACTTTTTCATACATATATATCACTTTTAATTTATAAATTAAGTTGGATATTTACGTATGAAAATCAATCACAACCTAAGCAACCTTTAATTCAAATTGTTGCTCAATAAAATGAATAAACTGCTTTAAATTGGTTCCCCATGTTTCAGGCGACTGGGCAACCAAGTAGGTAGTAAAATGAGCGGATTCAGTATTAAGTTCAAAACAACTTAATGACACTTTCTCGGCTACTTTGTTTAGATATGACTTTGGCAATAAAGCAAAACCAACGCCTAATTCCACACAGCTTACAATCCCGTCCAGGCTGCCCATTTCCATAATTTGTGAAGGTGGAACACTGTGATCATTTAAAAATAACTCGATTGCATGACGATAAGAACAACCTTGTCGAAACGCAATAAATCGGGTCTTTGCAAGCTTGGCAACATCTGGAAAGTGAGTTTGCTGTTTCGGACAAACTAAAACCAATTGTTCTTGCCAAACAGGTAAACTATACAACTCTGGAATTAAATATTTAGAAGCAACAAAAGCACAATCGACCTCTCCTTGCTGCACAGCGCTTAACAAATATCGTGTCGGGTGAGTTTGCAGCTCAATCGGCAAATTCGGATATTGCTGCATACATTGATTGAGTAATTGAGGTAGACGTATTGCTGCTGTCGTTTCCATACTGCCCAAACGAATGGTTTCGTTCGGGTCAATATCACCCTCTTGAAAGATTTTTTTCGCTTTATTATGTAGAGCAATCATTTGAACAGCATAACTATGCAGCTGTTGTCCGGCATTCGTTAAGGTCACTGGGTTATTACGATTGAATAAAATAACCCCTAACTCTTCTTCAAGCTTTTTCACATGGCTCGTGATATTCGATTGAACCGTATACATTTTTTGTGCAGCCAAGGAAAAACTTCCACTCTCTGCAACAGCTAAAAAAAACTCTAGAGACTTAAGCAACATACCACTATCTCAAAATAAGATAATCACCATCATATTAAATCATTTTTAAAGATTTAAAAACTCGCTTTTAATAATAAAAAAATTGAGCGTCCTCTCATGTCTACGTTTTATCGAATGAGCTTAATTGTCTTTTTGGCAACTTGTTTGGGAATTGGTGTTTTTAGATTTTCCTATACTGCGCTTATGCCCATCATGATCGAGCAATACCAATGGACTCACGATTTTGCCAGTTACTTAGGGAGCGCAAATTTATTGGGATATCTCATTGGTGCCTTATTAGCGCTCTTAAGTATTAAAGAAAAGTACATCCCACCCATGATTGTCTTGCCGGCTATAGCTGGCAGCCTCAGCCTACTAGGCTGTTCATTCATGGATATGCCTTTAGTGTGGTTCATTGTCTGGCGTACGATTTCAGGTATTGCTGGCGGCTTACTTATGATTTTGGCGCCTAGCTTTGCAATGAAATACACTCCCAACACGCAAAGATTAAAAGTTAATTTCTTAGGATTTAGCGGGATTGGTGTCGGCGTTTTATCCGCCACTATTATTATTCCTCTACTTAAAAATATGCCCGTACATTATGTTTGGAATATTTTCGCGGGTCTTTCTCTATTAGGAAGCTTAACTCTTTATCGATTATTAAGTCGTAATACTGCCCAGATTATTAAGCCGCAATCGACCACTATACAAGCCTTACAAAAATCACGTTTAGGCCTTGTCATTATTATTGCCTATATGTGTAGTGCCTTTGCATATATTCCACACTCTTTGTTTTGGATGGATTATTTATCCGGAACTCTGCATTTTCCGTTACAGCAAAGAAATTTATTTTGGGTTCTCTATGGAGTGGGAAGCTGCATTGGTGCACTTGTCGCTTATTGCTTAAGCAGACTAATCGGATATCTACAGGCCATTAAATGGTTATATACCATTTACAGCTTAGCCGTTGTTTTGCCGTTCCTTTCACATACCGCATCTTTACTGGCCTTATCTTCGCTTCTGACAGGCTTACTGACTCCCGCAACCGTATTTATTAGTTCTTATAGTCTGCTACAGATTTATGAGCACCGTTATCAAAAGCTTTGGAGCCTTGCCACCATTGGCTTTGCCAGTACTCAACTTTTGGGTGGTGTTGTCATTAGTACTTTGCATCATTTGCATTGGTCTTATGCACATCTCTTTCTTTTGGGTGGAACCGTTCTTCTCTTTGCGGTTTGCCTTTTAATTCCCCTTCGCCCTTCTTTCACCTCAACTTTCGGAGAAACCAAATCGTGAAAACTCTGCTCTTTCCTTTATTTCTAGTTACTTTCGTTCTTGTTATTCAAGCCCTAGACCAGAGTTATCAAAAGAAAACTGGCTTTATTAAAACTCCGAAACATCCCGAATTTATGCAATAAAAAAAGCCCTCAACCGAGGGCTTTTTAATAGAAGATTACTCTCCCATATGTTTGATAATTGCATCACCAAATTCAGAACAACGTAACAAGGTTGCACCCGGCATTAGGCGCTCAAAATCGTAAGTTACGGTTTTGGCAGCAATCGCTCCAGAAATTCCTTTAATGATCAAATCAGCTGCCTCTGTCCACCCCATATCACGCAGCATCATTTCCGCAGAAAGAATAATAGAACCAGGGTTTACTTTATCCTGACCTGCATATTTAGGTGCTGTGCCATGAGTTGCTTCATATACTGCAATAGCACCACCAATATTTGCACCCGGTGCAATACCAATACCTCCGACTTCTGCTGCCAAAGCATCAGAAATATAATCACCGTTTAAATTTAGCGTGGCAATCACAGAGTAATCGGCTGGACGCATGAGAATCTGCTGTAAAAATGCGTCTGCAATGACATCTTTGATAATGATGTCTTTACCCGTTCTAGGGTTTTTAATTTTAACCCATGGACCACCATCAATCAGTTCTCCACCGAAACGATCTAGAGCCAATTCATAACCCCACTCTTTAAATGCGCCTTCGGTGTATTTCATGATATTGCCCTTGTGAACCAACGTCACAGAAGGCTTGTCATTTTCAATTGCGAACTGAATGGCTTTACGGACTAAACGCTGTGTTCCTTCTTTCGATACAGGTTTAATTCCAATACCACATCCTTCAGGGAAACGGATTTTTGTGACACCCATTTCTTCTTGAAGGAACTTAATGACTTTTTTTGCCTCTTCAGAATCAGCTTTCCATTCAATACCTGCATAGATATCTTCCGAGTTCTCACGGAAAATCACCATGTCAGTTAATTCTGGGTGTTGAACTGGTGAAGGAACACCTTCAAACCAGCGTACTGGTCGTACGCAAACATATAGATCTAATTCTTGGCGCAAAGCAACGTTGAGTGAACGAATGCCTCCACCTACTGGTGTGGTTAAAGGACCTTTGATTGATACAACGAACTCGCGAAGTGCTTCGAAAGTTTCTTCGGGCATATAGTTGCCATAAATTTTATTGGCTTTTTCGCCGCAATACACTTCCATCCATTCGATTGAGCGTTTGCCACCGTAAGCTTTTAAAATCGCAGCATCTACGACTGCTTTCATGGTTGGTGTAATATCCACACCAATACCGTCGCCTTCAATGAAAGGAATAATTGGATGATTTGGTACGTTCAGTGACAGGTCTGCATTTACTTTGATTTTGTCGCCGTCGGCAGGAACCACGATCTTCTGATAACCCATTGTGTAGATTCTCCCTTTTATAATACTTAATTAACTAAAAATAATTATCGATAAACAATACTTTCAACTTTTATTAACGCATAATAGCTTAATCGAATTTAATTCTTTTTGAGATTTATGTGGGAAATAAGCAAATTTCGCACTTAAATATAGCTCAATGTTTTCTCTAGTTATTTGAAAGAAGAAGCCATTTTTTATGAAAATTGTGATTCTCAACAAGCCTTATGACGTTCTCTCCCAGTTTCGTAAAGACGAAGCGCACATGACCGTCTCTGACTTTGTTGATGACCCGACTTTGCGCTTGGCAGGCCGTCTTGATATGGACTCTGAGGGTTTAGTTTTTTTAACCGATCATGGTGGTCTGAATCAGTTCATTACCAACCCTGCAAATAAAAAATACAAAACGTATTTAGTTCAAGTTGATGGCGATGTAACCGAAGAAGCGCTTGAGCAACTTCGTAAAGGTGTAGAACTGAATGATGGTATGACGCTTCCTGCTAAAGCCATTAAAGTCAGTGAACCTGAATGGTTATGGGAACGCAATCCACCCGTACGTTACCGTGCAAATATTCCGACATCTTGGATTGAGATTTCAATTTGTGAAGGCCGTAACCGCCAAGTTCGTCGTATGACTTCTGCGGTAGGTTTTCCAACTTTACGTTTAATTCGTACTAAAATTGGCTCAATTGACTTAGTTCAACTTGGTTTAAGACCGGGTGATGTAAAAGAAATTGAACCATTACTCTACCCTGACTTTAAAGATGTACCAGCTGAACAGCCTTATCGCTCGCGTTCATACGTGAAAAAGCCAGGTGGTACGGGTGGCAAACCAATGGTTCGCAAGAACAAAGATGGTTCTGCGAAAAAGTCTGGTACAAAACGTATCTGGCAAATGGATGAAAGCGAGAAACCACGTCGTAAGACCAATGGTACAACTCGTCCAAATACCAAAGCACCACGTGGTCGTGGCCGCAATGGTCGATAAGATTTAATCTTTTAAAAGCTCACATCAGTGGGCTTTTTTAATGTCTTTTATTTTAGGCAATAAAAAACCGGTGCATATGCACCGGCTCTTAAGCTAATTACTAACGAGTTAGTAATTAAGCCTCAACTGTTGCAAGAGCTGCATTAAATGTAGCACTTGGACGCATTACAGCATTTACTTTAGTTGGGTCGATAGCGTAGTAACCGCCGATGTCCGCTGGTTTACCTTGTACTTGAGCAAGTTCAGCAACAATCTTCTCTTCATTTTCAGCTAAAGCTTTAGCAAGAGGAGCAAATTTAGCTTTCAACTCAGCATCTTCGTTCTGAGCAGCAAGCGCTTCAGCCCAGTAAAGTGACAAGTAGAAGTGGCTGCCACGGTTATCGATTTCACCAGTACGACGTGATGGAGACTTGTCATTGTCAAGCAATTTACCAGTCGCTTCATCAAGTGTCTTCGCAAGTAACTTAGCACGAGCATTATTTTCTTTAATGCCCATTTCTTCTAAAGATACTGCAAGCGCAAGGAACTCACCAAGTGAATCCCAACGTAAGTGGTTTTCTTCAACAAGTTGTTGTACGTGTTTTGGTGCTGAACCACCTGCACCAGTTTCGTACATACCACCACCCGCCATTAGCGGAACGATAGACAACATTTTTGCAGAAGTACCAAGTTCCATAATTGGGAACAAGTCAGTTAAGTAGTCACGTAAGATGTTACCAGTCACAGAAATCGTGTCTAGGCCACGTACGACGCGCTCAAGTGTGTAACGCATTGCACGTACTTGAGACATGATTTGGATATCAAGACCAGTCGTATCATGATCTTTTAAGTACTTTTGTACTTTCTTGATCAATTCGTTTTCGTGTGGACGGTACGGGTCAAGCCAGAAGATTGCAGGCATGCCTGAGTTACGTGCACGAGTTACTGCAAGTTTAACCCAGTCACGAATCGGAGCATCTTTAACCTGACACATACGCCAGATATCGCCTTCTTCAACATTTTGAGTCAATAACACTTCACCAGTGTCAAGATCGGTAATGTTTGCAATACCAGCTTCTGAAATCTCAAAAGTCTTGTCGTGAGAACCGTATTCTTCAGCTTTTTGAGCCATCAAACCAACGTTTGGTACTGTACCCATAGTCTTCGGATCGAAGTTACCATGCCACTTACAGAAGTTGATCATTTCTTGGTAAATACGGGCAAATGTTGATTCTGGCATTACTGCTTTAGCATCGTATTGCTTACCATCAGCACCCCACATTTTACCACCAGCACGGATCATTGCTGGCATAGAAGCATCTACGATGATGTCGTTTGGAGAGTGGAAGTTTGTGATGCCTTTTGCCGAGTCAACCATTGCAAGTGCAGGACGGTGTTCTTGACAAGCATGTAAGTCTTCAATGATTTCTTCACGTAATGAAGTTGGAAGAGTTTCGATTTTCTCGTATAACCCAGCCATACCGTTATTTACATTAATGCCTAACTCGTCAAATAACTTACCGTGTTTTTCGAAAGCTTCTTTATAGTAAATTTTCACACAGTGACCGAAAACGATCGGGTGTGAAACTTTCATCATTGTCGCTTTTACGTGTAAAGAGAATAAAATTCCCGCTTCTTTACAATCATCAAGTTCTTTTTCATAGAAATCACAAAGTGCTTTCTTGCTCATGAACATTGAATCAATGATTTCACCTTCTTGAAGCGCAACTTTTGGCTTAAGAACAATGCTCTTACCACTATTCGTGATAAGTTCCATTTTCACATTACGTGCGCGATCAAGTGTCATTGATTTTTCACCATGGTAGAAGTCACCTTCTTCCATATGTGAAACGTGAGTTTGTGACCACTGTTTCCACTCGCTCATTGAATGAGGGTGTTTTTTTGCATAGTTTTTAACTGCTGCTGGAGCACGGCGGTCAGAGTTACCTTCACGAAGTACAGGGTTTACTGCTGAACCAAGGCACTTACCATAACGAGCTTTGATTGATTTTTCTTCTTCAGTCGTTGGATTTTCCGGATAATCAGGAATTGCGTAACCTTTTGATTGAAGCTCTTTAATACATGCAGTTAATTGCGCAACAGACGCACTAATGTTCGGTAGTTTGATAATGTTTGTATCTGGATCTTGTGTAAGACGACCTAGCTCTGCAAGGTTGTCGGATACCTTTTGCTCTTCACTTAGGTAATCAGCGAATTCTGCGAGCACACGTGCAGCTACAGAGATGTCACTTTTAATAATCTCGATGCCAGCTGGCTTGGTAAAGGTCTCAATGATCGGCAGTAGCGAATAGGTCGCCAATAATGGCGCCTCATCAGTCAGTGTGTAAATAATAGTTGACTTTTCACCAGCCATATATAGCCCCTTCCGTTTGATTGAGTGTTGAGGACCGAGCTTGTGGCCCAGTGCCTACGAACCGATATGCTTAAATAAAACCCTGAGAGTATCGGCTCTCATTGCCTTCCAGTCAACGAAATATCCAGTGATAACGACATTTCGTAGTGAAATAATACATAATTCAAATCTATCAATAATATTCTTATACCTAACTTAAGGTAATACATATAACTTTATCCACCTTCTAGGTATAGAACAGTCTTAAATTAAATGAGATATCTTTCAGAGTTCTGACAATTATTATACTTTTCATTCAAAACAAACTCAAAGATAAAACGAATCTCATCGTTTAGTAGCACTTAAAAATAAAAAACCGATGTACAAAACATCGGTTTTTTATAAACTATTTAACTGTTATTTAAGCTTTTAACCATTTTTCAGTTTTAGCCTGATCTTCAATAACAAGTTCAACCTCAGTTAAATCAGATGTAGAACATTCAACTTCAAAAGATAGTAACTCATCACGGCGGAAAGCAAAGACAGTATAAGTACCGCCCTGCTTTGCATATTTCTCAACAAGTTTAGTGGTCGCTTTTAAACCATCAATTGCAATAATTACATCATTGGCAGAAATACCCGCTTTAGCTGCTGCGCTATCACGGCGAGCACTTTGCACGAGTACACCTTCTGGCTTATCAACAAGTTTCAAACCCAGTGGCAAAGATTTGTCAGTTTTAACTCTATAACTTAAGCCAAACTCAGGGAACAATTGATCAAGTGGTAACTCATCAGTGGTATTAATCAAATGATTAATTTGTTCAATCCAGTTATCACCCGTCAGTTCCTTACATAAATCAAAAATGGTTCTTTCGTTTACTTGCATACCATTTTGAGTGTTTTCATATAACCGACGCATTAAAGCATCAAGACTAGAACCACGTAGACGTAAACCCAAATCTAGACATAACGCAACTAACGAACCTTTATTGTAGTAACTAGTGCCCGCGTTATTCGAGTTTTCATCTTGGCGATAAAATTTAATCCACGCGTCAAAACTTGACTCTGCAACTGTTTGAATAAAACGACCTGGGTTTTGCAAGTAACGGTCAATTTGTGCTTTAAGTAGATCCAAATAAGATTTCTGAGAAATTACACCGCTACGTAATAAAATCAGGTCATCGTAATATGAAGTAAAGCCTTCAAATATCCACAATAAAGACGTGTAGCCTTCTTGATGCAAATTATAGTTTGCAAAGTTTTCTGGACGGATAAACTTGACTAACCATGAATGAAAATATTCATGACTACATAAGCCTAAAAAGCGTTGATAATCTTTAGAAGGTTCAGTTGGTTCATTCGATTTTGGCAAATCATCACGCGGTGTAATCAAGCTTGTGCTATTGCAATGCTCTAATCCGCCATAACTATTACCTGTTGCCATGGTCATAAAGGTATAGTTTTTAAATGGTGCTGAACCGAACATATTTATTTCAGCTGCACAAATCCTTTCAATATCGGCTTTTAGGCGATCAATATTGGTATTATGCGAACCAGAAATTACAAACTCATGTCCAATGCCGTTCGTCTCAAAACTAAAGCGTGTTTGATCAGCCAATTCAAATGGACTATCAATCAGTTGATCGTAATGATCTGCTTTTAAAGTAAATCGACCTTTGACTAAGCTTTTTGAAGCTAAGCCTGTTGCTAACTGAAAATGCTTTAATTCATCCGGCAAGAAAACTTCGACTTCACAAGCGGACTGCTCCTGCCCTTCTAAAGCCAAACATACACACGCAGGATTAATATATAGACGAGTCTGGTCTACATACGCACCACGGACAGACAAATCATATGCATATACATCATATTCAATCGTCATTAATTCATGATCTGTATTAAATAAACGCCAGCGATTCTTGCTCGTTTTTTTAATGTCCAGCAGACGTCCAGCTTCATCATAAGCTTTAACAGATTCAATATGTTTTGAGAACTCTCGAATTAGATAACTACCCGGAATCCACGTTGGTAGCCAAAGTTCCTGATTCGGGTTGGCTAAAAAACGAATTGTCACGTGAACAAGGTGCTGTTTGTAATCATCGAACTCAATTTGATAATGCAACATAAATTCTTCAATTTAAAAATAAGAACGGCTTCACATTAGATTATCACTTTTTTGTATCGTCTTGCGTAGATGTATTTTTTGGCAACAATTCCCACTAGCCTTCCACGAAAAAAAGGCATAGCATGCTGTGCATCTGTGTCCCGTATTTGCCAGTGAAGTTAAGGTCATCCGTGAAATTTTTTCTATCTCTTTTTACCCTCTTTAGTATTTTTTGTACTACCGTAACCAATGCTGCATTACTCAATATTGCACCTGAAAGTGTTGAAGCTGCTGCATGGACTATTGTAGATACTCAATCGGGTCAAATCATTGCTGAGCATAATAGCCATGTTCAACGCGCACCAGCATCTTTAACCAAAATGATGGTTGCATACATTGCTCTAAAAGAGATTAAAGCTGGAAAACTGAAAAAAGAAGAAATCATTACTGCAACTCCAGTGGTTAGTGTTGTGCAGTGGGATGAATCACAAATGTATCTTAAAGCTGGTGAACAAATTTCAGTTGATCAGTTATTGGCAGGTCTAATCGTGATGTCTGCTAATGATGCAGCCGTGACTTTAGCTGAAAAAATCTCTGGTGATGTTCCGCGTTTCGTGCAACGTATGAATCAGGAAGCTCAAGCTTTGGGTATGAAAGATACTCATTTTAGTAATCCTGCCGGAATTACGATGCCTGACCATTTCACTACAGCACACGACCTTAGCTTATTAAGTCAGGCATTAATTAAACAAACCCCTGAATATTTACATTATTCAAAAATGCCAAGCTTTAGCTATAACCAACGCTTCCATCATGCGACAAACCTTGCGCTCAAATATGACCCATCTGTTGACGGTCTAAAAACGGGATATACAAAAGCAGCGGGTTATAACTTGGCACTTACAGCTTCACGTCCTTCTTTTTCATCTGACTTAACTCAAAGACGTTTATTAGTAATCGTTTTAGGTACGCAGAGTGCTGTAAAACGCGCTGAGATTGCAGATAAATTAATGAATCTTGCGTATGCCTATACACGTGATGAAGTGATTATTCCTGAGCAGAAATTAATTGCTGAACTACCTGTTGTAAAGTCGACTTTAAAAATGTTTAAGGTTGAAACAAAGCAACCAACAATTGTAACGACATCTTTATATGCAGACCCAACACCAATTGACCTAAATACTTTTGATAATGCAACTCAACGCGTTCAAGTACTTGATAGTAACCAACAGCTCAAGGTGATTGCTCCACTTGAAACGACTCAAACACATGTAAACATTGAGCTCAATGAAAAACAATTAACTGCGCCATTAATGAAAGTCGTAAGTTTGGCAACAGTATCGATTTATCAAAATAATCAACTGATCCGTAGTCTTCAAATCGAAGATAACGTACATATTGAAGAAGCCAATATTTTCCAAAAAATCGCAATGTGGTTTTCTAGCCTCTTCTCTATTTTTTCATCAAGTGAACATAGTGCTGCAAAACTCTACCCAGTAGATTCGCACTAAAAACATCAAATTGTGCACAGACGCACAATAAATTTTATAAATAAAAGATGGCATAATTTAGCCATCTTTTTTTATAGAAAAATAATTAGGTGAAAAAATGACCCAAAATTTACATCATATTGTAATTGTTGGTGGTGGTGCTGGCGGCTTAGAACTGGCAACACAACTCGGTGAAACTTTTGGGAAAAATCGTAAAGCAAAGATTACATTGGTTGACCAAAACCTTACCCATATTTGGAAACCATTGCTTCATGAAATTGCTGCTGGCTCTTTAAATCCCCACGAAGAACAAACTAACTATTTTGCGCACTCAGAAAAACATCATTACGAATTTGTGCTCGGAACATTAGTTGGGGTTAATAAAGATAAAAAATTAATTGAACTAATGCCCCCTCAAGTGTCTAAGGATCAACAGAATCATCCGCAAGAGCTAAGTTATGACACACTTATTTTAGCGCTTGGTTCAGTATCAAATGACTTTAATACCACTGGAGTGCGTGAAAACTGCCATTTCCTTGATAGCAGAAAGCAAGCCGATATTTTCCAGCAAGATTTATTACATCTTTATATTGAAGCTCAGAATCAACCCAATCAGCGAACTTTAAATATTGGAATTGTTGGTGCGGGAGCAACGGGTGTGGAGCTGGCAGCTGAGTTAATTGAGACAACTAAAAACTTTTATCGATATGGTTTAAAGAAGATTCATCCAAACCAAGTCAAAATTACACTAATTGAAGCTTCTGAGCGTATTTTACCTGCTCTAAGCGATAAAACCGCTGAACACAGTGCTGGGCAACTCAAAAAAATGGGTGTTGAAATTTTAACTCAACACCGCGTTGAAAAAATTGATGAGCATTGCATCTACTTTAGCAATGGCAACCAACTTAAAAGTGATATTACCGTTTGGGCCGCAGGCGTAAAAGCACCAAAGGTATTAGAAAGTTTTACCGATTTTAAACGCGATAACATTAACCGCCTGATGGTCTATGCAACGTTGCAAACTTATTCTGATCCAAATGTATTTGCGTTTGGTGACTGCGCTCATTGCCAACTTGATGCAAGACATCCTCCACTTGGCCCCCGTGCTCAAGTTGCAAGCCAACAGGCCAGCTTCTTAGTCGATGCTATGGCTGCTCGACTTAATGGCCGATCACAGCCGATGTTTACATTTAACGACAAAGGTTCTCTCGTGTCTTTAAGTCGTCATAAAGCCGTTGGAGAATTACTTGGTGATGTCAGCGTGCAAGGCTATATTGCAAAAACAATGTATGTGTCTTTATATCGTTTACATCAAGCAACGATTCACGGATATACTCAGGCTGGACTACTCACAATGAAAGATTTACTTACAAGACGTGTACGTCCAAAAATTAAGCTGTATTAAGTTGAATTTTTTAAGTTCGTCCCTATTTATATAAAAACGCATCAGAAAAAGTGCCAAAGATTAAGATTTTGTAGTCTACAAAATTTATTTTTCACTTTATGATGTACGCTTCAATTGATTGAATGGATCAAAAACATGACTGCTATTGCAAATAACCACGTGGTTTCATTCCACTACAAATTAACAAACGCTGAGGGTGAAACACTTGATCAATCTCAAGGTGAACCACTTGCCTATTTGCACGGTGCAGGCAATATCATTCCTGGTTTAGAAAATGCATTAACAGGTAAAACTGTTGGTGAAAAATTCACTGTTAACGTTCCAGCTGCTGAAGGTTATGGCGAATACAACCCAGACCTAGTACAAGAAGTTCCAGCTCAAATGTTCCAAGGTGTTGAGAACATTCAACCTGGTATGCAATTCCAAGCTCAAACAGATGACGGCGTACAGATCGTTACTGTTAAAGCGGTTGAAGGCGACAACGTTGTTGTTGATGCTAACTTCCCACTTGCTGGTCAAGATTTAACTTTTGAAGTTGAAATCGTAGAAATCCGTGATGCTTCTCAAGAAGAATTAGATCACGGTCACGTACACGGTGCTGGTGGTCATCACCACTAATTCATCTTTAAAGATGATAAGGGCAAAGCTTCGGCTTTGCTTTTTTTATGTATTTATTTTTATATAATATTTTGATAATAATCTTTTAACTCACCTCACTCTATAAGGGCCAATTTTCATGTCAAACGTAAATCAGCTAATTTGGTTTCGTCAAGATTTGAGAGTTCGAGACCATGCTGCTTTATGGCATGCCTCTCAACAAGGGCCTTGTATTGGGTTAGTTATTTTATCGCCTGAACAATGGAAAATGCATCACGATGCGCCTATAAAAATTAATTTCTATTTACGTCAACTTCAACAACTCAAAAAAGAACTAGAACAACTTAATATTCCCCTTATTATCCAAGTCATTCCTTACTGGAAAGATATCGCTGATTATATTGGTGAACTTAGCACTCAACTTAATATTGAAAATGTCTATTCAAATATAGAGTTCGGCGTTAATGAATTAAAAAGAGATAAAACTGTACAAGATTTTTTAAATCAACAAGGTAAAGAGCTCTTTTTATTCCATGACCGTACGATTTTTCCTTTATGCTCTATTCGCAATCAGTCACAGCAGCCCTATCAGGTTTTCGGTGCATTCAAAAAAGCATGTTATTCAAAATTGGATCTCAGTGGTTTACCTCAATGCTATCCAATTCCTGAAAAGCAAAGTAGCTATCCAGCGTCTTTTTCAAAAATAAACAGCTTAACTCTAGAAGATATTGAAGCTTTTTTTGATCCTTCTGTTTCTAAAGAGCAACAAGACTTATGGCCAGCTGGAGAAAATTTTGCTCTAGAGCAGCTCGACATATTTATTAAAGATCATTTATCTGATTATAAATTAGAACGTGACTTTCCCAATGTAAGAGGAACTAGCCAACTTTCTCCCTATTTAAACATTGGGATTTTGTCTATCCGCCAGTGCCTGCAAGCTCTTTTTAGGGCTGAACATGGCAACTTTCATTTGACAAATGAAGGCCAGCAGACTTGGTTAGATGAACTTATTTGGCGAGAATTTTATCAACATATTTTATTTGATTTCCCCCATGTTTCTAAACATATTCCGTTTAAAAAAGTCACTCAGAAAATTAAGTGGAATCACAATCCAGAGCACCTAATTGCATGGCAAACGGGCCAGACAGGTATACCGATTATTGATGCTGGAATGCGTCAACTTTTAAAAACGGGATGGATGCATAATCGTGTTCGTATGATTACCGCTATGTTTTTATGTAAAAACTTACTCATCGATTGGCGAGTAGGTGAACAATGGTTTATGGAGCATTTAATCGATGGGGATTTAGCAGCAAATAATGGTGGCTGGCAATGGTGCGCTTCTACCGGAACTGATGCTGTACCTTACTTTAGAATTTTTAACCCTATTGCTCAATCAATGAAATTTGATCCAAATGGAGATTATATTCGTCAATGGGTTGAAGAATTAGCTCATCTAGACAATAAAGCCATTCATGAGCCCTACTCGACTAAAACGAATATTCAATTAAATTATCCAAAACCAATTGTAGATTTAAAGGAAACTCGTCTTAAAGCAATTGAAACTTTCAAGAGTATTTAAATAAGAATTACGTCTTAAGTGTTTATTTTTAATTAAAAAATAATAACAGTATTTGACTATAGTGAGACTTTGTTCTACAAATAAACATAATAGATACTTAAAAAGGCCATAAACAACAACAACTTCGCAATGTCTCACATTTAGTAATAAAAGTATAAAAAAATTAACATTACAATAAGGTAGCTATAGCTCACATGCAACAAAAGAACCCTGGAAGAACACTCGTCTTATGGATTATCGCAGCTCATCTATTTATGGGCATGGTGGCGTATGAGTGGTTGCCTGTAAGTTTTAGAGGAAGCTGGATTTTTATTCTCATTCTTTTAATTTCTGGAGCTTTTTTACAAGTTGGTGCATCCTTAATTGTGGGCTTACTCGCTTTTATCGGTGTTGCAGTATATTTTCTACTCGACTTAGGGGCTCAGACGCATATTGAACGTCAGCTTCTTTTACTTTTTATTATTCCCCTCATTCCTCTTTTTCTGAGTGCTGTTCGCCATAATATCGAAATTAACGTTCAAAAATATCGTGATATACAAAGTTATGATCGAAATTATCGTCGTGATATTTTCCCGCTTAGCGCACTTAAGTATTTTCAACGTAGTTTCTTTAAACTTCTTGATCATCACCACATACAAGACTATGAAGTCTTTGAGATTAGAATTCTCAACCGAAGCTTAATTAAAGAAATGTTAGGCGATGATGTATGGAAAACCACTCAAAATGAAATGATTAAGATTTTGAGCCAACATCATCCACAAGAAATCGTTTTCCAGTTTGCTGATGATGATCTTGAAACTATATACAGCATTGTAATTCGCAAGCAAAAAATGGATGAAGAACCTGAATTTATTAAAAAGCTAAAAGAAATTATGACTTTGCGGCTTGAAGTCGAATATAAAGTTATTCAGATTCCACCTGAAGAGGAGATTACTTAATGTCTAATCTTCTTAATATTTGTGGAATTATTATTGCATCTAGTCAGTATCCTGATGCCACTTTACAGCAGTTCTATCGGCAATATTATCATTGTGAGATTAAAACGGAACAAACAAAAACAGAAGTTCAGAGTACCGATGATCTTTCAATGTTTTTTCCATATCAGGATACATGGTGGCCTATCTTTACAATTGACCAAATCAGCTCGGATAGCTTTCAACGACTTATTCATAAAGGGATCAAACCCGGCATTATATTGCCGGATGAAGTTTTTAGCTTTTCTCATTATTTCTTGCTCAAAGAAGCAGTCAGCCAAGGTGCGATTCCGATTGCACTTTATAAATCAGAGCAACCTCAATATTTTGCGGCTAAAGCCACATTTTCGACTGCAATTGGGTTGCGCCCAATGGCTGCTTTTGTCTCAACGGGATGGGATGAAAATTTAATTTCACAGACCGCTGGTAGTTATATTATTCAATTTAACTCTTCGCAGCTCCCGTTACCCTCTAGAGAAATTAAGCAAAAACAGCATTTATTTTATTCGGCTAAACGTTTTAACGGTCATATTTCTGGCTATGAAATTATTATTAATCCTCCTGCTGATCTACCCACAACAAATATTCGATATCCTCAACTCGGAATATCTTGGAGGTTTAATAAGATTAATTACACAAGTACACCGGAGCACGTAAAAACCAGTTTTCTTGGGTACATTTTTATTGGTTTAAGTACTGTTGTAGTTCCACTCGATCTAATTCTGACGAGTACCTACCCTGACCTCCTTGGTACGTTTGGCAGCTATATTTCATGGTTCTCTCTTGTAATCGGGTTGATTTTATTAGTCTTGCTCATCTCGTCTATTATCAGGAGGGTTAAATCAAATGGCTCCCATTGATATTCTCTTCTTATTTGGATTTTTAGGGATTTGGATTCCACAAGCATTTTGGGCGTGGTTAAGTTATCAAGCTTGGAAATATTCAAAAACAGCAGAAAAAGAGTTACAAAACCTTCCAATACCAGAGAGATGGCCCGTTTTGAGTGTCTTGATCCCTGCCTATAATGAAGGTGTTGTGATTGAAGATACTTTGCATGCAATTGCTCAACAAGATTACCCAGCCGAAGCATATGAAGTTTTACTCATTAATGATGGGTCAAAGGATAACACCCTAGAAATCGCCGAAAATTTGGCAAAAATTTATCCTTGCATAAAGATTGTTAATGTTCCTAAAGGAATGGGGGGTAAAGGTAAATCTAGAACGCTTAATAATGGCCTCCCCCATGCTAGAGGCGAATTGATTGTTGTCTATGATGCGGACAGTACACCGGAACCCGATTGTGTTCGCCTACTCGCTCAAACCCTACTTGCCGATAAAAAATTAGTAGCCGTTAATGGAAAAGTAAGAACACGTAATTGGCAAGATAGTATTTTGACCCGATTTATTGCCATTGAGTTCATCTTTTTCCAATGGATTTTCCAAGGCGGTCGTTGGCAACGTTTTGAGCTATCGACATTAATGGGTACTAACTATGTAATTTGGCGTGATGCTTTAGAAACCTTAGGCGGTTTTGATGAAAAGTCATTGGTCGATGATACAGAAATGAGTTTTAGGATTTTCATTGGTCAAAAACGGATTAAATGGGTGCCCTATGCAATTGGTTGGCAGCAAGATCCTCCATCTCTGAGTGTGTTTGTTAAACAGCGTTCACGTTGGACCCAAGGTAATTTTTATGTGACTCGTAAATATTTACCCGTCGCATTAAGAACGCCTTTTCCTATCGGAATTGAAATTCTTAACAACATTATGTGCTACATACTTTTTGTACCCGCTTTATTCTGGAGTCATATCACCTTAACCCTTGGCATACTTGATATTGCGGGTATTTCAGTTCCAGGCCCATTCACGACTCTGTGGGGCCTTTCATTTTGCCTATATGTGGCGCAAATGTGGTTTACGCTTTCACTCGAAAAAGTTAAACCAGAACTCTACTTTTATTCAGTTCTATCTTACGTAAGTTACTCACAAATATTTCTATTTATTGTTTTTAAAGCCGCATATGACATGCTTAAAAATAAAATACAGGGCAACTCCCTTCAATGGTACAAAACGGAACGTAGCAAGGAGAAAAAATAAATGAAAAAGAATTTTGATCTTTACAAAACAGCTCAAGTGCTCCTTGCTAGCACCAGTCTTATGCTCGCCATGTCTGCTCATGCTTATACATGGGAACTGGACGATATTAGTACTTCTACTAAATACACAGTCGAGCCTCATTTTTTCTATATTGGCAAAGGTGCCCAGTGGCAAAACATTCAATTTTCAAGTGATTATTCCACTGAAAGCGATACAACTTTACTTGTAAAATATGATGATAAACTCATTTATAACACTACCCTAAGTGGGGATGGTCAAGTCAAATTTGATATTCCAGCAAGTCAGAGTGGTTTTCACCGTTTAGATTTTATTATTCAACAATATGCGAAACCGACTACGCTGAATCAAACCAAAGAAACATTCTGTACAGAAGATATTGATCACCTAACTTATTTAAGTAATTCCCAGCTCGACTTTACACCTATTCGTAATGAATATCGCTTAAAAGATTTGCCAGATGCTTTATATAACCCACAAGCGAGACGGCCTACTCCATTTGTTGGTATTTTAAAATACAACCGTAAAGAGATTATATAAGCCTCCATGCTCGCCAGATTAGCAAGTTCATGGACCTCCATAACACCTGTTGAATGGGTTGATTCAGGACAAACCAATTTAAATCCTGAAACAAACTTTATTATTGAAGTTATTCGCTCAGCAGCACCACTAAAAGGCGGAGCACTAGTACAAATTGCAAAACCTGTAGAAGGTGTGCCTACCTTATCAATTACTTATCATACTCAACAAGATTTAACGAGCGCAGTAAATGGACTAATTAATTCTTCTTATGTACAACAATTGAGTACAGGAAACGCAGTTTTTCCAAATACAATATCTAATCCAACATGGGCTCAATTTAAAAAAATCGATACACTCGCCGATTTAGGTATTCAAGATTTCAGATTAAATCACGCTGAAAAAAACTTATTTCTTGATTTCCCTGCGGTATGGCAACCAACCGATATCTTGCAAGGACAAATCGCACTTCGTATTCAAAGTGGTTTATTACAAGGTTCCAATATTACAGCTTGGATTGATGGAGGACTTGCTGGAAGCATGAAAACAGCCGACCTTGCTTCAGACCCAGTAAACCGTCAGTTCAATATTTTTGCAAAAGCTATTTCTAATACGACAAATTTTAGTCTAAAGCTGGAAAATTCAGTGATAGCCAATTCCCAATGTTTACCTAACGCACATGGTTCACTTTGGATTGATACAGCCAAATCTACTGTAAAGCTACCTCATAAACTTAAAAATGGTGTAGCCGCAATTTCAATGACTTTAGCAACAACCCCCACAATTGCGGTTGATGGTCAATCTGGTGCATTAAATATCGCGATTGTGTTAGGTCAAACTGCGAAAAAAATGCTTTTAACCCAAGCACCAATGCCTCTCAACCTAGTCCGTTATTCACCGAGCGCGCCACAATCTGTAAATGTCCGCGTTAACAAAGATATTTATCAACAACAAGTACTAATGCATCAGGATATTATTTATGCACCTGCTGCCCAAAATGGTTTTATTGTCAGTTATAACAATAACCGCTTTGATGTGATTACCGACTCACAAGGTGGCGCACAAACGTTTATGCACCTTTGGGAAAAAATACAACATAAAATTCCAAACAACGTGACGAAAATGCTGGTTTCAGAAAATGGAAATATCTATGTTTTACAAAAACTCATTGTCGGAAATCAAAAGGCGCCTCTAGTCCAACAGTCTTCTTTCTTCTTATTAGTTGTGATTATCTCTGCAATTATGATAATAATTATCTTCTTGTGGTACTGGTTAAGACGAAATAATGAGAAAACAGATACCAATTAAAATAGCTGCTTTTATTATTTTAATTATATGTAGTGTCATCGTATATGCGGGGCTTTTCAAACATCAAGGTCAAGCCCCTCATATTGAAGGTGTTTTCTGGCAACCTGACAATAACACTACTCCTCCAGAAGGAAATTGGCACTATTTAGGTGTTGATACATTTGTTCCCCAATGGTCTGTTGTTGAATCTAAATCTTGGTGGAAAGAATCAAATTTTCCACAATGGGAAAAAGCTATTAATTTAGAAAAGATTAAACAAGAACCTTGGGCAAAAAATCTCATATTGGGCTTAGCCGGTGAATATAATGAACCTAAAGCTCGGGCTAATGTCATTGAGTTAGGCGAAAAATCTGCCCAAATTATAAAAGAGCAAAAAACAGCATTTAAAGGTTATTACTTTCCGGTAGAAGCAGATCCAACTTGGCTACGAGTCAGTGCTTTAGGTCATGTGTTATCGAAGCTTCCTTCACCAGTCTGGGTGAGTATTTATAGTGGCGAAACTGAGCCTGAAAATTATGATTTATGGGTTAAAAGCTGGCTGCCTGACCATACGGGAGTTTTTTTCCAAGATGGTGTTGGCGTAGGCGTTCGATCACCTAAACAGGCCAAACATATTTTAGATCAGCTTGAAGATAAACTTGGAAAAGACAAAGTAATTATAGTATTAGAAGCTTTTAGAGTGAAAAAGAATGGGCAATTTAGAGCCGCATATCCTTGGGAAATTATTTCTCAGCTAAAAGCATATGAAGGTAAAACTGTTTATATTTTTGATGGTCCTCATTACATGAGCCGCTGGTGCGTTAATATTGTGAGCTTATGGTACCGCCTCACTTATGGTCATGCCAACAAAACCATAAATGAGACGAGATCCTTAAATCATGATTATGCCAATTCATAAGATTTAGCAATTTGATTGAGAATACGTTGAGCTGCTTGCCCATCGCCGAATGGGTTTTCTACATGCGCCATTTTTTCATAGTGCTGTTGGTCAGTGAGTAACTTTTCAGCTTCTTCAATAATTTTTTCTTGATTTGTCCCCACCAAAACGCCTGCCCCCACCTCAACCACTTCTGGTCGCTCGGTAGTGTCCCGCAAGATTAAAACTGGCTTATTAAATGATGGACTTTCTTCTTGTAAGCCTCCCGAATCCGTCAAAATAAAAGTAGATCGGTCTATCACTGCCAATAGACTTGGGTAGTCTAATGGTTTAACAAGATGAATTTGGGAATGGTCTTTAAACTTATCATGGACTACGTCATGGACGGCTGGGTTTAAATGTACAGGCCAAATGAAATGTAAATCAGGATGTGCTTGAGCTAAGTGCTCAACCGCATTGCAAATATTTTGAATTCCACCGCCAAAATTTTCACGACGGTGGGCAGTAATAAGTACTACTTTGTCATCTTGCTTTAATTGAATTCCATAAGGTTCAAGCCGGTTCTTCAAATCAGATTTTTCAGCAATTAATTTACGCCCTAAATACACCGCATCAACAACTGTATTGCCTGTAACCGTAATGAGCTCTGACGGAATTTGTTCATTGAGTAAATTTCTTTTTGATTGTTCAGTCGGGGCAAAATGCCATTTAGTAATACGTGAAACCAACTGACGATTTCCCTCCTCTGGAAAAGGATGATCTAAATCATAAGAACGTAAACCAGCTTCAACATGCGCAACAGGGACTTTCATTGAAAACGCGACTAAGCCAGCTGCTAAAACAGTTGTTGTATCACCTTGGATAACAATTGCATCTCGTTTTTGCCCATCAGTGTATACATTCTCGATTTGGCTCAAACCATGAATTAAGAGCTGATTTAAACTTTGTCCAGCATTCATAATTTTAAGACGGTGGTCAATTTCAACCCCAAAGAAATCTATCGCATCTCTTACTAGTTCGTCATGCTGTCCAGTAAAAATCACTTCAACTTGAAAGCGAGGGTCTTGTTTTGCCAATAAAATAACAGGGGCAAGTTTGATTAATTCAGGACGGGTTCCAAATACAATAGATATAAAAATTTTATTCACTTTAGAAATCCTTATAAAAAACGAGCTCTACTCGAGTATTGTTGTAATGATCTTTCGTATTTACTGGCACATCTTTAAAGTAATTGCCATATAGTCGTTCAACACGTAGTTTTATTGGTTGATAATTAAAAGGCTGCCATGAAATACCTGGGCCATATTCAAATAAATTATTGTAATATTCATCTTTACTGTCAGCTAAGCCATGCAATTTCATATAAGCTTGTACAGTGCCTGTTTCACCCTTATAGACATTCAAACCCGTACGTAAGCGTAAATCGCCAATAACATTATAATCTTCTCTAGAATAAGTTGCTGCGTTGCCATATAAATCAGTGAAGTAATCATTAAAACAAAGTGACTGATCACAATTATTTTGAGAATACCATTCTTGATAACCTGTCACCCCACCGACAACACTTTCACGAAATTTATCTCTATTTCGATCAATCAGATCGTAACTTCCACCTACTTCTAAATACATGCGCACAGGTATAGAAGTCCAAGGTTGATAATTAGCACCTACACCTAGAGTTACTGCATTTTCATCAATAATTTCAGGTCGTACACCACCTTGAGATTGAGTATCGCGGTTTAGATTTAAAAAGCCATACACCTGCGCTCGACCATTATCGAGGTTTTTACCATAGCGAGCTTTAAGTGGGAAAATTACATCGTCGTAACGTGATTCATATGAAGGCGCAAAATACACATCACGGAAATAAGTTTTGACCTCTCCTCCACTCAGATTTTTTACAGCCTGTGTCGCTTTACTCGCAATATCAGCATCTTTAGATTGGGTAAGTTCCTTAAAAACCACCAAAGCCTCTTTGTTATTTTTTTGAGAATTCAATAGGTAGGCTTCTTGGAGTTTTAAATTATCATCTGCTGGATCTAATGCCTCTGCTTTTCTTAGACTTTGCAAAGCTGCATCTTGTTTCCCTAGTCGAATTTGTAAATAAGTTAAGCTTTTCCAAACTTTAATATCTTGTGGCGTCATCTCTCCAAGTTCTAATAATAACTTCTCGGCATTTTCAGGTTGAGTCTTTTCAATTTTATAAAATTGATCCCATTTATCATAAATTGGATTACCTGGTTTATATTCTTGATTAAAAATCTCTTGTGCAAAACTAGTCTCAATACTTAAGAGGCCTAAAGCTGGACAGATCGAACTAACAACGATAAAGGAACGAGTTATAGATTTTATTGTTTTGCTATTCATTGGGACCTCTAGAGTAAAATAGGTAGAATGCTTGCGTAGCAATCAAATTAAAATTTAATCAATAAGTATTATAATTAAACCCATAAATGATACTGTTTATATAAGTAGATGAGTTCTTTAAATTGTTCATTTTATCTCCTTTAATATTATGTTTTAAAAAAGTTCTTATCTGTTTGTTTTTCCTATAATGACACATTTTTTAATCGTATTATTGTAAATAATCTTATAGGATAAGATAAAAATTTATAACTACAAATAGGGGAAAACATGTCCTTTTCTCAACATCCAGAACATCATTTTATTCACCGCTCAGGTTGGTTAAGGGCGGCCGTTTTAGGGGCAAATGATGGAATTATTTCTGTTACTAGTCTAATCATGGGAATGGCTGCAAGTGGGGCTTCTGCTCATACACTTCTTATTGCATGTATTGCTGGTTTAATTTCTGGTGCAACCTCTATGGCTGCAGGAGAATATATTTCAGTAAAATCACAAGAAGATATTGAAAAAGCCGACTTAAAATTTGAAGAACAAGAACTCAAAAAGCATCCGCAGCGTGAACTGGACGAGCTCACTCAAATTTATATATCCAGAGGCTTAGCACCTGACTTAGCTCTACAAGTTGCTACTGAACTTACAAATCATGATGCATTAGGGGCTCACGCGCGTGATGAAATTGGTATTCATGAAAATACCGCAGCAAATCCTATTCAAGCCGCATTAGCTTCAGCTGGCTCATTTTCATTTGGGGCATTGTTTCCTATGCTGGCTATTTTACTCAGTCCAGATATATGGATCGAAAAAACAGTCTTAATATTTGGCATTATTTCATTAGCCTTTTTAGGAGCGCTATCAAGTCATTTCGCAGGTACTTCCAAGCTTAAAGGGAGTCTACGCATTACCTTGTGGGGAATTTTAGCGATGGGCTTTTCAAGCTGGATCGGCTCTTTATTTCATGTTACTCCACTTTAAAAAATCAGAACTTATCAATGTTTAAGAACTAAATATTTAAAAACTAAATGCCCAATATTATTTGCTCTTGGTTCGGTTTTCACGCTATGGTGAATAGAAAGAAATGAGGTGAATAAAATGGACCTATTACAACAACTTGAAATTAAACATCCAATTTTTCTTGCCCCTATGGCAGGTGTATCTACACCTGAACTTGCAGCAGAAGTTTCTAATCAGGGTGGTCTTGGGTCCTTAGGTCTAGGTGCAAATACGGCGCAAAGTGCACGTGAACAGATTTTAAAAACCCAAACACTTACAGAAAAATCATTTCAGGTTAATTTTTTCTGTCATCAACCCGAACAACTTAACCTCCAAACTTCTGCTCAGTGGATTGAATATTTACGTCCACAATTTGAAAAGTTCGGAGAACAGCCTCCTCAAAACTTAAACTGTATTTATCCAAGTTTTCTTGATAACGATGATTTTCTAAATGTCGTATTAGAAACGAAACCTAAAGCGGTCAGTTTTCATTTTGGCATTCCCCATCCCCATCAAATTCAAGCATTAAAAGATGCCGGAATTATTACGATGGTGTCTGCTACCAATTTAGTTGAAGCACAAGCCATTGAAGCGGCTGGTATAGATATTATTATTGCTCAAGGGATTGAAGCAGGCGGACATCGTGGAATCTTTAATAAAACCTTTGATGCAGCAATTAAAACGAGCGATTTAGTACACCTTATTGTCAAGCATTGCAAACCACCTGTGGTAGCCGCAGGCGGTATTATGAATGGAGCTCAGGCACGACATATGTTGAGCTTAGGAGCTACTGCGGTTCAACTCGGAACAGCATTTGTGCAATGCCATACATCAAATGCATCTGCCGAGTATCGTAAGGCTTTATTTAATGAGCCTGTGACACAAATCAGCGCCAGTCTTTCTGGGCGTCCAGCCCGTGGCCTGCTCAACCATTGGCACACACAAATTGATTTACCTAATCGCCCTGCTCAACCCGAATATCCATATGCATACGATTTAGCGAAGCAATTAAATGCCATTGCAAGCAAGAATAAAGACTATGGCTTCGGTGCTTTTTGGGCTGGTAGTAATGTCTCGCAAATACGAGAGCTAGATGCTGCTGATCTGGTTAACCAGTTAGTTGTAGAAATGTTAGAAGATGAGTAAATCTTGAAAAGCCAGTAATTATATACTGGCTTTTTATTTAATGGGTTTCTAGTAAGTTAACCTGCTCAACTTGCACATCACTCATCAAATTGCCTTCAGCCAATAACTGATTAAAATAGTTTTCGACTACTAATGCTTGTTCAGCAGTGCTTTCAACTTTATACATATTTTGGCGAAATTCGTTACTTGAGCGTAAACCTTTTGTGTACCAAGCAATGTGTTTGCGGGCAATACGGCAGCCAGAGTATTCACCATAAAATTGATAAAGTTCTGATAAATGTCCTAGTAACACCTGCTTCACCTCTTCAATATTAGGTGCAGCCAAATTTTCACCAGTTTTTAAATAATGAGCAATTTCACGAAAAATCCATGGTCGACCTTGAGCAGCTCGACCAATCATAATTGCATCTGCCCCTGTATAGTCGAGTACATATTTTGCTTTTTCAGGACTATCAATATCACCGTTCGCAATAAGTGGAATATTGATTAATTCTTTAACATGTTTGATCAAATCATAACGTGCTGTATTTAGATACATGTCTTCGCGAGTACGGCCATGTAAAGCTAGCGCGGCAATCCCCGCTTCTTCTGCCCTTTTTGCTACTCTTAAAATATTTTCCTGACCATTTAAAAAGCCTAAACGGGTTTTCAAAGTCACGGGAACATCAACAGCAGCGACAACTGCATCAAGTATTCGCGCTACCAAGTCCTCATCTTGCAATAACGCTGAACCAGCGAGCTTATTACATACTTTCTTGGCAGGACATCCCATATTGATATCAACAATTTGTGCGCCATTTGCTACTTGATAGCGTGCAGCCTCTGCCAATTGCTCAGGATCAGAGCCTGCAATTTGAGCAGAGATTGGAGCGAGTTCACCATCAAAGTTCGCACGGTAGAGGCTCTTTTTGCTCATCCGCAAAGTTTTATCAGCAGTCATCATTTCACTGACTGCATGGCCTGCGCCAAAATACTTGCAGAGTGTTCTAAATGGACGGTCAGTTACTCCCGCCATAGGAGCAACAATTAAATTATTTGACAGTTGATAGGGACCAATATACATATATATTCATACAATTGATGATCAACATAGTATACTTCATCCGCTTAATCGGCTCATCTTTTTATGCAGGTGCTTTCCTCGCCATGAACAAACCGTTGTCTTCCCGTTTTTTATTAAAATCATTCGGCATGGCTGCCATATGCATGAGTTTAGCTGCTTGTGGTGATAAAGCTTGGTGGTCAAACAATGATGAGCCTGAACTAGAAAGCCAACAGATTAAACGTCTAATTCCATCACGCGTGCATGACCGTGAGTCATGGGCTAAAGATATTGATGACATTATGGAAGACTTGGATATTCCTAAAACCAAGAAAAATGTCTGTAGTATTGTGGCTGTAGTGGATCAGGAATCTAACTTTGTTGCCAACCCTCAAGTGCCTGGGTTAGGACAAAAGGCAGTTGAAGAAGTTAGTACACGTTTAAATGAAAAATTTGAAGATAAGCTTGGCAAAACCGTTGGTGGAACAATTGCTGGTTACTTTGAAGAAGTTCTAAGAACTCAGCCCTCTCCTGATAACAACTATATGAGTCAAATGCGTAAAGTTAAAACCGAGAAAGAACTCGACTTACTTTACCGAGAAATTTTCGACTTCATGGCTAAACACTATCATGTGAGTGCCTTAACTGGTGCAGCCAAATTGGTTGGTCAAGATATTGGCGAGAAAATGAACCCTATTACGACTTTGGGCTCAATGCAAGTTCATATTAATTATGCGAAAGCCAATAAGCGTTCGAGTATGAGTACTGCTGCGCTCCGCGATGACCTATATACTGAATACGGTGGTTTATATTACGGCATACATCGTTTAATGGTTTATCCGGCAGACTACGATAAAGCCATTTATCGTTTTGCGGATTATAACTCTGGTATGTACTCTAGCCGTAATGCAGCTTTTCAAAAAATGCTAAAAGAACTTACTGATACAGATATAAGCCTTGATGGCGATCTACTTCTTTATACAAAAGATGGCGATCCACGCGCAGCTCAAAGCGAGTCAGAAAAAGAGCTGATTACGGTATTTGCAAAAAATAATGTATTGGTTACACCAAGACAAATTCGTGATGATCTTAAATTAGAAAAAGAGAAAAAGTTTGAAAGTACTCAAACTTATATTGCGCTGACTAAACTTTATAAATCAAAAACTGGCAAAGAACCGCTCTATGCAGTTATGCCTCAAGTAGTGATTTCTGGGCCTAAATTAAGTCGTGATTATAATACCAATTGGTATGCAACCCGCGTAAACGGACGATATGAAACATGTATGCAACGAGCGAAACGAATAAGACTATAAAAAGTCTCGCCCTGTTCGATTTTGATGGAACCTTGTGTAGTAAAGATAGTTTTACAGGGTTCATCTTTTATGCTTTATCTAAGCGTCACATTGTTAAGCAAGGCTTGAAAATTCTGCCATGGATTCAAGCCTACTATCTTAACTTTTATCCTGCCCATGCTATGCGTGCCAAGTTATTCCGCAGCATGTTTAAAAATACTCCTGCAATTGAATTACAAAAATTAGGTGAAGAATACGCACAAGAGTTAGTCTCTGCGCTTTCGCCTGAAATTTTTACTCAGTTACAACATCATCAATTGCGTGGTGATCAAGTCGTATTAGTTTCAGCTTCAATTGATGTCTATCTTGCTCCACTTTGCAAGTTACTAGATATCGAGTTGATTTGTACCGAAACTCAAATTAAAAACGGCAGGATGACGGGTTACTATTCTACTCCAGACTGTAGTAGTGAACAAAAGAAGTTAAGGATACATCAGCAATATACGCTACAGCATTACCACCAGATTTATGCTTATGGTAATAGCTCGGAAGACTTAGACATGCTTAGTCTTGCCACACATCCATATATGGTAGGTGAAGATCGTGTTTTACCTCGTTTAACGCCAGAAAAAAAGCTCGCATAAAGCGAGCTTTTTTATTTGAGCAAAACTTAATAAATTGCCATATGATCACGATGAATCATTTCAAGTGAACGAGCTTCACCAAGTACTTGATAAACCTTATCTGAGGCTAAGCCTTTAATAATTTCGGCTGATCGTGAGCTAAAGTTCACTCGACCTACCGCAATACGTTTACCTTGTTTATCGACACATTCAACCACATCACCACGATCAAAATGTCCTTCAACATTTTTAACTCCAACAGGGAGTAAACTGCGATGCTTCAATTTAATCGCTTCAACAGCACCATCATCAATCACAAGACGGCCTGCCGTTTGTAAATGAGCAGCGAGCCACTGTTGATGAGCAGTCATGCGGTCTTTATCTGTAGTAAACAAAGTGCCTAGCATCTCACCTGCCATCGCACGTGATAAGACATTATCACTTTCGCCACTCGCGATGAGGGTTGGGCAGCCCGATTTAGCAGCTAAACGCGCAGCACGAACTTTAGTGACCATCCCACCTCGCCCAAGCACACCACCACCGCCGGCCATATCGAATAAATCATCATCCATAGCCCGAACAGTAGAGAGTAATTTAGCATCAGGATTATGACGCGGATCTGAGTCAAACATACCTTGCTGATCGGTTAAAATGATCAGCAATTCTGCATGAACCTGACCTGCAACCATCGCAGCTAAAGTATCATTATCACCAAAACGGATCTCATCGGTAGACACCGTGTCATTTTCATTAATGACAGGAATCACACGCCAATCAATCAAGTTTTGCAAAGCATCACACGAGTTCAGATAACGACGGCGATCTGCCAAATCATCATGAGTCAATAAAACCTGAGCAGTACGAATACCGTGGTTTTCAAGCACACTAGACCAAGTATGAATTAAGCCCATCTGCCCAATTGCAGCACAGGCTTGTAGACTGGGTAGATCGGTGGGTCGACTCGCAAGCTTCATACGAACCATACCTTCTGCTACAGCTCCTGATGACACTAAAATAATCTCGTGTCCGGCATTGTGTAGATCTGCAATTTGTTTCGCCCAATGCGAAATAGCATCTAGATCTAAACCTTGCCCATTAGCTGTAAGTAAAGATGATCCGATTTTAACAACGATTCGTTTACACTCACTGAGCTGACGTTGCCCATCGACCACTTCTATCATGTTTCCCTCGGTTTTCTAGTCACGAACGTAGATGACTTCTACATCATTGTCGTCTTCATCATCGTCAAAATCGTCATCATCGTCCATCATGCTTTCGAGACGTTGTGCTCGACGCATTGCACGATATGCTTCTTTTGCCGCAATGGTTTGTTCACGTGTTTCAACTTCTAGTTGTTCACGGAAAGCTCTTACTTCTGCTGCATATTCAGGATCTTCAACTTCGCGTTCACGTTGTTGTTCAATCTGATCCATCAAGTAATACACAACTTCTTTTGTACCTTCGCTTAATAAGCCCGATGTCTTAAAGACAGGCCCAGTCCACTCTAGTTCATCTAGAATGTGCTGACACCACTCTTCACGGCTTTCTTCAGCAATCTGATCAAGTTTATTGAGTACTAGAACAACTGGTAATTTCGCCAAAGTTGGTGAGAACTTAGCCAACTCATTCATAATCGCTTTTGCATTATGTGCTGGATCTGAACCATCAATTGGTTGTACATCAATAATGTGTAAAAGAATACGAGTACGTGCCAAATGTTTAAGGAAACGGATTCCTAAACCTGCACCTTCTGCTGCACCCTCGATTAATCCTGGAATATCGGCCATTACAAATGAACGATGACGGTCAGCATCGACTACACCCAAGTTTGGAACCATGGTTGTAAATGGATAATCTGCCACTTTTGGTTTTGCAGCACTTACAGCACGAATGAAAGTAGATTTACCGGCATTTGGCATACCCAGCAAACCAACATCTGCCAATACTTTTAATTCAAGACGAATTTCGCGGAACTCACCTTTTGTACCAGTCGTACATTTACGCGGTGCTCGGTTAGTTGATGATTTAAAGTGAGTGTTACCTAAACCACCTTCACCACCACCAGCAACCAGAATTCTTTGGCCGTCTTCAACCAAATCGCCAATAATATCGCCTGAATCTGTATCAACAATTGTTGTACCAACGGGTACTTTTAAAACCACATCTTCACCACCACGTCCAGTACAGTTAGCACCTGCACCGTTTTTTCCACGCTCAGCACGGAATTTACGTGTGTAACGGTAATCGACTAGCGTACTTGTATCGTCATCAGCTTGAATATAGATACTTCCACCACGTCCGCCATCACCACCATCTGGGCCACCAAATGGTACAAATTTTTCACGGCGAAAACTGGCTACGCCATTGCCACCGTCGCCAGCCTCTACGGTAATGACTGCTTCATCAACAAAGCGCATCTGCCAATCCTCTAAAAACTCTAAAACCGCCTATTCTGCCATATTTTCATAAAATTCTCGAATAGAAAATGGAACAATTCCATTTATAACGATCTGTTTTATCTTTAATCCAGCAGATGCTTTTAGTTTTGCAAATAGGTTCCTTATAAAAAATAAAATTTAGCCAATTTATTTAATTATCAAGGATGCACATTACGCAGAGGTAAGGTCATTTGCATATCAAGATTTGCTTTTGTTTTTGGCACAGAATTATACATGATGGCATTAAATGAAGAGACATTACCCATTTCCATAGGATCATTTACGTTTAGGCTTGGTTTAAACTGATGTTTCACCGATAAATTTACGGGTTCATCGAATTCAAAATAAACCGGACCATCAAAAACAATTTTAACGGGAACGGTATAACTACGTTTTAAATTAAAAGGCACATCTAATTTAATAGGGATATCTAATTTAAGGGGAAATTTTGGTAAAAACTTACTTTGATAAACCAAGTCTGTGGTGGTTTCTAAAGGCATAACCTGATCAATTTTTAGAGTCGTTGAATAATCGACACTTACCGTAATAGGTGTTTCTACAGCGAAATTTAAATCTGCCAAATATTTCCCTTTTAAGGGTAAAGTTAATTGGCGGTCTATATCTAAGGTTGTATCAAGTTTACCAATAGACTGAACCTGCAAAGTATTACCAACTTGAATCTTTGTTTCTAAAGAGTCAGGTAAACTAATGTCGGCATTATGAGCCGAAACGACTAAATTTGCTTGAATATTGAGATACACCCAAAACATAATAGCGGCAAGTATCATCATTAAAAAGAAACTGATTAACATACTCTTGAGTGAACGAAACATTAGCATCCACCCTATTGATCAGCTATCTTTTGTGATGTTTCTGAACCTAATACTCGATTTAATCGCATAGTGGACAGAGGAATCTTTAACTCACCATTTGCAATCTTAACAGGCAGAGTATTTTTTACATCAACCGAAGCATTTAATGCAGTTTTAACAGGTACATTTAAATTCCCTTCGATTGGGATATTCGTGTCTAATCTTGCTTTTAAAGGAATATGTAGATTTTCTTTTAATACCGTGCGTACTGGCGCATCAAATTTTAAATGAACTTTTTGCTCAAGCGGGACATTAATATCAATTGGCACATCAAGTTTTAATGGAATCGTTCCTTTTAATGGCAACGTAATATCACGCCCCAAAACACGCACCTGAACCTTGGTATCAATTGGTAGATTTTGCTCAACTTTTAATGTTTCTTTGACTGGAATGGTTGTACTAATCGGCACCATATTATCGAAGTAAACACGCGGAGTTAATGTTTGTGTTAAAGGAATATTCAGTTTCTCATCAATTGGAATACTGGCATTTACGCGCCCCTTTACATCCACATTTAAAGCATCTTGTACTTTAACCTTAACCTGTAGAGGCTCTTGTAAATCAATAGCAACTGCCTGATTTTTCAGTGGAATATAAATATTAAAGTGCTTAAATACCCATATTGCAATGAGTACACCACATAAATTGGCAATAATGATGAATATAAAAACGACCAACAAACGTTTAAACTGCGACAATTCCTATCCCTTACTATTTTCTTTTTTTCCTTAATTTGTATTCTCATTTATTTACAAAAAATAGTCAGCATATATTTTGTACGGTTGTAAAAAAACCCAGTCTAAACTGGGTCTTTTTGTGAAAATATTTTATAGATCGTTAAATGATCTTAAGCATTCAATTCTGCTGGGATTTTTTTGTAGCTTACGCCGCACATTTGTTCAGCAATACGTAATACCTGACAGCTATAACCAACTTCGTTATCGTACCAAACGTAAGCAGTTAAACGGTTACCAGAAGTAATCGTTGCTTGAGCATCGTATACACCTGCTGTGCGAGAACCGATAAAGTCACTCGATACAACTTCAGTCGAGTTGGTATAACCAATTTGACCTTGAAGGTTAGAGTTAATCGAAATTTGACGAATGTATTCGTTCACTTCTTCACGATCAACTTCTTTATCAAGCGTTAAGTTCAAGATTGCAAGAGATACGTTTGGTGTAGGAACACGTACAGAGTTACCAGTTAATTTACCTTTCAATGCAGGTAATGCTTTAGCAACTGCTTTAGCTGCACCAGTCTCTGTAATTACCATGTTCAAAGTAGCAGCACGGCCACGACGATCTGCTTTATGGTAGTTATCGATTAAGTTCTGGTCATTTGTAAATGAGTGAACAGTTTCAACATGACCGTTAAGAACTTTATATTTGTCATCCAATACTTTAAGAATTGGAGTAATTGCATTTGTTGTACAACTTGCAGCAGAGATGATTTTGTCTTCATCTAAGATATCTGTGTTGTTTACACCAAATACAACGTTTTTCATTTCGCCTTTACTTGGTGCAGTCAATACAACACGTGCAACGCCTGGGCATTTCAAGTGTTGGCTTAGACCTTCAGCATCACGCCATTTACCAGTGTTGTCGATTAAAAGTGCGTTTTCAATACCGTATTCAGTATAGTCAACTTCACTTGGGCTAGACGCATAAATCACTTTAATGAAGTTACCGTTAGCAATGATTGCTTCGTTTTCTTCATCAACAGAAATTGTACCAGCGAAAGTACCGTGAATAGAGTCACGACGAAGTAAAGAAGCACGTTTTGCTAAGTCACCGTCAGAAGACTTACGTACAACGATTGCTTTAAGGCTTAAACCACGACCTAAACCTGATTGGCTAATAATTAAACGAGCCAAGATACGACCAATACGACCAAAACCGTAAAGAACTACATCTTTAGGTTGTTCAGAAGTTGCGCTACCTTTGATTGACTCAACTGATTGAGCAACAAAAGCATCAACATCACCGCCTTTTTCTTTATATTCAACAGCAAGTTTACCGATATCAACTTCTGCAGAACCAATATTTTCAACTTTTGCTAAAGCTTCTAAAATTGGGAAAGTATTTACAACAGAAAGCTCAACGTCTACAACACGTGTACGACGGTGAGTTTTCAAAATTTGGATAACAGAACGGTTAATTAAAGAGCGACCGTAAACAGATACGACAATATTTTTTTCACGGTATAATTGACCGATTAATGCAATCATACGTTCCGCGATTTCTTCACGGTTTTTCCAACGGCCTTGGTGTTCAGCGTGCAGGGCGATGATAGTGTCTTTGCTCACAGATACGTCCTCTAATTAATTATATCTAGGCGTGATTTTTAAAACCCCGTAATTGTAATGGAATTATTGGCAAGAATGAATCAAAAGCTGACGTTAGTGACTAGATTTTCCTAAAATTCATCATAAATTCATAAAATACCTATAATTATTTTTTATTATCTTATTGTTTAAAGCAGCTAAATTTTTGCTTTTTCTTACTTTTTAGGTTCTGACGACCTACTTGAGTTCATCATTTTTTAATCTTTTTTGATATTTCGTGATATTAAGTTGCAGATTTTGGGCTTTTTGCCGTTGTTGATAAAGATGAATTGCTCCTTCTAAAACGAGTACAAAAACAGCACACCAAATCGGAATATAAGTGAACCATTCTTCCTGGCCAATGCTCTCCCCTAAAACTAAAGAAGCTAAAGCAAGTAATACAGGTTCCAAATATCCTAAGAGTCCAAACACAACTAAAGGTAGAAAACGACTTGCCAGAATATAACTTCCCAGACCAATAGCACTTAAAATTCCAAGCCCAATAATGATCAAAGAAAGACTCGGTTGGTCTATAAATTTACTGTATGGCAGCAAACCTGTATGAGTTAAATAAATTGCAATGGGCATAATAATGACCAAATCCCACCAAAAGCCCCCTAAATTATCTGTTTTAATTTTTTTACGTAATAAAAAGTAGGCAGAATATCCAACTGCTACCAATGCCGTTTCCCACGCAATACTTCCTAAACGCCATATTTCATGGCTAACGCCAATAACTGCAAGAATAATTGCTACCCATTGAAATTTTGATATTTTTTCGCCATACAACACACTTCCAGCTAAGACAAGAACCAGCGGTAATAGGAAATATCCCAAAGAGACTTGCAATCCACGCCCATGCATCGGCCCCCACAAAAACAGCCAAAGTTGTACTGAGGTTAAAATAGAGGTTGTGATTAACAATAATAGTAAAGAAGGTTTAGCCAAAATACGTTGATAGATATTTTTGATATAAGCTAAATCACCACTCCACCACATAAATAAAGTAAGGAACGGTAGTGTTGCAATAATCCGCCATCCAAAAGTTTGCTCACTATCTAGCTGGCTTAATAATTGAGTATAAAAATAAAGTACACCAAAAGTGAATGATGCCATGACAGACAAGATCACGCCCTTAAACATCATAAACCTCTTAGATTTTAGTAAAAACAACTCACTACAATACTTGATTTATCCACTATAAAAAAGAAAAAACCATGTAAAAACATGGTTTTTTCTTAAACAGACATATACCACTATTCTTTATGCTCTGTACGAATAATATCTCGAATATCAAAACCTAATGTTTTTGCATAATTTAAATATTCATCTACCACTTCTTGCTCTGGATGAGGGTCTCTTGATAACACCCAAAGGTATTTACGTGAAGGTTCCCCAACCAAAACAGTCTGATAGTCTTCATCTAGCTTTAAAATCCAGTAATCCCCACGGATTACCGGAATCCATCTTACAGCTTCCGGTAAAAAACTTACCTTCAATTTGGTGTTATATGGCGGGTTAACCACAAAGGCCTCCCCGATAGATTGCTGTAATTGTTTTCTATTATCGTAGCAGCGATTATCTACTACTACATTTCCATTTTCGTTTAAGGTGTAGGTTGCAGATACATTATAAGCACACTTTTTTTGAAAAAATGCAGGTTTACGCGCGACTTCATACCAAACACCTAAATATCGGTCCAGTTCAACTTTATAGACAGTTTGCAAAGGTTTCGGCTGGGCATAGACATAGGTTCCAACAGCCAAACCAGCCAAAACGACACCGCCCAACGCAATTTTAGCCAAACGCCAGCTGGCTTGCGGAACATTATTTCGAAATGCCATTGTTGCCCTCAACGATTAGTTGTGAATACAAAAGAACTCAAATATCTACAGTAGCTTGTTTTTTAAACACATTATGTAGCGTTATGTATTCGTTTATTGCAACATTTGCGCTTTTAGTCGAATGATTTCATCACGTATCCGAGCTGCCTGTTCAAACTGTAAATCTTTCGAAGCTTTTAACATCTCTTTTTCAAGCTTAGTAATATGCTTACTAAACAATTTTGGATCAGAGAGAATATGTCTTTCGTCAGCACTTAAAGCTTGTGCTTGTTCAAGCACCTTCTCATCAATTTCGTCGTCTGAAAGCACTTCGCCTGAATCAATTTCTTTGATGACCTGACGAACAGCACTACGTGGCGTAATACCATGCAACTCGTTGAACTCGATTTGTTTAGCTCTACGGCGTTCAGTCTCATCTATTGCTTTTTGCATAGAATCAGTAATTCGGTCAGCATATAAAATTGCTTTACCTTTCACGTTACGCGCGGCACGACCAATTGTCTGAATGAGTGAGCGTTCTGAACGTAAAAAACCTTCTTTATCTGCATCTAAAATAGCAACTAAAGAAACTTCTGGCATGTCGAGACCTTCACGCAACAAGTTAATACCGACTAGAACGTCGAATACACCTGTACGTAACTCATGAATAATTTTGACACGTTCAACCGTATCAATATCCGAGTGTAAATAAGCGACTTTAACCCCATATTCTTTTAAATAAGAAGTCAGATCTTCCGCCATACGCTTTGTTAAAGTAGTCACTAACACACGTTCATTTAGGTTCTTACGAATATTGATCTCAGAAAGAACATCATCAACTTGAGTTAATACAGGACGAACTTCAATTTCAGGATCGATTAGTCCTGTTGGACGTACCACCTGTTCAACCACTTGGTCAGACTTTTCTAGCTCATATTTAGCAGGTGTTGCACTGACAAAAATGGTCGTCGGTACAATGCGCTCCCACTCTTCAAATTTCATTGGTCGATTATCAAGTGCGCTTGGTAAACGGAACCCGTAATTCACTAAATTTTCTTTACGTGATCGGTCACCTTTATACATCGCTCCAATTTGCGGAACTGTAACGTGTGACTCATCAATAATCAGTAATGCATCTTCTGGTACATAATCAAATAAAGTTGGAGGCGCTTCACCAGCTGGACGGCCCGATAAATGACGTGAATAGTTTTCGATACCATTGGTATAGCCCAACTGTTGCATCATTTCTAAATCATAACGGGTACGCTGCTCAATACGCTGGGCTTCCAGCAATTTGTCATGTTCACGGAAGAATTTAAGTTGATCTTGTAACTCATCTTTAATTGTATCAATAGCACGAGTTAGATGATCTTTCGGCGTTACATAGTGGCTTTTTGGATAAATCGTAACACGTGGAACTTTACGGACCATTTTACCCGTTAACGGGTCAAACCAACGGATCGAATCGACCTCGTCATCAAATAGTTCAATACGAATCGCATGTTGATCAGATTCGGCAGGGAAAATATCAATAATTTCGCCGCGAATTCGATATGTACCACGTAAGAACTCAAGTTCATTACGCGTATATTGCATTTCAACCAAACGGCGGATAATTTCATCACGACTTACACGGTCGCCCTCAACCACATGCAGTAACATTTGCATATAAGCATTTGGGTCACCCAAACCATAAATTGCAGAAACCGAGGCCACAATAATTGCATCACGACGCTCTAATAAAGCACGTGTTGCTGATAGTCGCATCTGGTCAATGTGATCGTTAATGGCAGCATCTTTTTCAATAAAAGTATCTGAGGATGGAACGTAAGCCTCGGGTTGATAGTAATCATAGTAACTTACGAAATACTCAACCGCATTATTAGGGAAGAACGCTTTAAACTCTCCATAAAGCTGGGCAGCCAAAGTTTTGTTATGAGCCATCACAATTGTAGGTCGCTGTGTTTGAGCGATCACATTCGCCATGGTATAGGTTTTACCCGAGCCAGTTACACCCAGCAATAACTGATTACGAAAACCATGCTCGATACCATTTACCAGCTTTTCAATGGCCTGTGGCTGATCACCTGCTGGCTGATAATGAGTGACCAAATCAAAAGGTTGATTTTCGTTCAAAGTTATCTCTCTTTATGAAAAATTGAATTTAACGTCTCCCCTTTTAATGGGGATTTTTATCTTAATTTAAAGTCTAAATTGAGCTTGAAATTCAATGTAAAAGATTAAGCATCTTAACACTTGACCAATACCCTAATCGGTTGCAACATGAAGCTATCCATTAAACAAAAAGTATAACCATGACCTATCAATATCATGATGAAAGTATTGTAACCGAACTTCCCGAAGATACAGTTTTTGTATTTGGAAGTAATCTTGCTGGACAACACGGTAGTGGTGCAGCGCGCGTTGCAAGTCAGCACTTCGGAGCAGTTGAAGGTGTAGGTCGTGGCTGGGCTGGTCAAAGCTTTGCAATTCCAACTTTAAATGAACACATTCAACAAATGCCACTTTCACAAATTCAGCATTATGTTGAAGACTTTAAGGTATACACAAAAAATCATCCTAAAATGAAATATTTCATTACTGCATTAGGCTGTGGCATTGCGGGTTATAAAGTTTCTGAAATCGCTCCTCTTTTTAAAGGGATTTATCATAACGTTATCTTTCCGGAATCTTTTAAACCCTATGTAGAAGATAATGCAGTATCACAATTTCCGACTTTAACTCAAAAGATGGTACAAAGTTTCATTAATGATGAAGTTATTTTTTACTTTAATCATGGCAGTGAATCATTTGAAGAAGCTTTAGATAAAACTGATTTATCAGATGCTGAAAAAGCCATAGCTCTTATTGTTTTAAATGAAGAGTTGTATCCACGAGATCGTTATGGACGAGGCCGTGATCATGAGCTTAGTGATATTTTAGGGAAGTTAAACGGTAAAATTTTCAATCTTCATGGAAACTCTGAAGGTGCCATGATTTTTGTGAGTGCTGTTGTTGCACTGATGGAACTTTACGATTTTGATGAGCAAGATTTTATTAAGTTATGGCGTGGTGAGAAAAACATTGATCACCCTATTAACCGTTAAGTTTTCTTATAAATTTATGAGTTAAGCAGATAATCTCTGCTTTCTCATTATTTTATTTTTACTTACATTTAATCCTTTTATTTTTAATTATTCTAATATATTTAAACTCTTTATCCTCCCCAATCTTAATTTTTCTCATTATACTTTAAGACAAACTGAATACTTAAAGAAACATATGGAAACTTTAGATTCTTCGATTTTTGACCTTAGCCCAATTCCGATGTGGATTGAGGATTTCAGTGAAGTTAAACAACAATTTGATTTATGGAGAAAGCAAGGAATTGAAAACCTCCATGAATTTTTAAATCAAAATAAACACTTAGTTATCGAATGCGCTCATAAAATTAAAATTATTCGTGTTAACCAAAAAACTTTAGAACTTTTTGAAGCAACAACACACGAAGAACTATATTCAAATTTGAATCTCATTTTTAAAAAGGAAATGTTCGAATCACATATTTATGAGCTTGAAGCGTTATGGAATGGTAAAACCCATTTTTCAAGCACCACTGTGAATTACACTTTATCAGGCAAACGTATTGATGTTCAGCTAAGAGGTTCCATTTTACCTGGTTCTGAATCTACTTTTGAGCGGGTATTAATTACTACCGAAGATATTACTCCCTATCAAAATGCACTCCGTCAGGAAGAAAAAAATCGTCGACTGGCTGAATCTATGTTTATCTACTCGCCTACTTCGTTGTGGGTCGAGGATTTCAGCCGTATAAAGAATAGAATTGATCAGCTTAGGCTATTGGGAATTGAAGATTTTAGAACTTTTCTAGATGTTCATCCTGAGTTTGTCCGCCAGTGTGTAGAGGATATTTTAATTTTAGATGTTAATCAGGCCACGATAGATTTATTTAAAGCTCCTGATAAGTCGACACTTTTAAGAAATACACACAAGATTTTTGCTGAAGAAATGGTTGAAACCTTTCGAGAACAACTCATCGAGTTATGGCAAGGTAATATCCATCATAAACGTGAAGCCGTTAACTACGCTTTAGATGGCCAAATAAGAAATGTCTTGCTTCAATTTACCGTTTTTCCGGGATATGAAGAGACTTGGGGATTAGTACAAGTTGCACTGACAGATATTACTGCACGGAAAAAAGCGGAAAACTATCTTGAATATTTAGGGCAACATGATGTTCTTACTAAACTATATAACCGTGCTTTTTTTACAGAGGAACTTAATCGTTTAAATCGAAGTATTATTCGACCAGTTTCTTCAATTTTTTTAGATATGAATGGATTAAAAGAAACAAATGACCAGTTTGGGCATGATATTGGAGATGGTTTATTACGCCGTGTTGGAAATATTTTAAGTCAGGCTATTTCAAATACAGCATATACTGCATCCAGAATCGGTGGTGATGAATTCGTGATCTTAATGCCAGGCGCAGATGAAGCGAACGTTCAAATTATGCTTCAAACGATTCAGGAGCTTTTTAATATCGACAATCAATACTATTCAAGCCATCCAGTAAGTATTGCAATTGGACATGCAACCACTCAAACAAATGAACAAATTGAGGACATGTTAAAACGAGCAGACCATCACATGTACCAAAAGAAAAAAAGTTATTATCAAGAAATTTTATTCAATCAATAAAAAACAGGCATATTGCCTGTTTTTCAAAATTAGCGTTTTCCCATAGAACGACGCGTACCACGTGGAGGCATCCATGTTCTATCCGCGTATTGCTCTGGTTTTGGACGCACTTGGTTGTGTACCGCATCATCTGCTTGATTGCTTTCATTCGGCATTGGGAATGGCAATTTCACCAAAGCCTTTTTCTGTTTTGGCTGTTGCTCAGTCATGATTCATTCTCGAAATTTCGATTGCGACCTATTATAAATGATTTTTATCATTTCTTTTCAAAAAAGCTTCAATTGAGTAAAACAGCAACAAGAACCTTCTTAAATTAAACTTTTTTACATCTAAAAATACCCGTATCCGCAAATTGCTTAATTTTTGCGATAAGATAGTATGCTTTTTATTTTTTAATCCCATAAGAGGAATATTGCCGTGGACGTACGTCTTTCTGATCGTGTCAATGCTATCAAACCGTCCCCTACACTTGCTGTAACAAACAAAGCTGCTGAACTTAAAGCTGCTGGCAAGAACGTGATTGGTTTAGGTGCTGGCGAGCCAGATTTTGATACCCCTCAACACATCAAAGATGCTGCAATTGAAGCGATTAATAATGGTTTCACCAAATATACGGCTGTAGATGGTACTCCTGGGTTAAAAAAAGCAATTATTGCTAAGTTTAAGCGTGATAATAATCTTGATTATCAAGCGAACCAGATTTTGGTTTCTTGTGGTGGTAAGCAAAGCTTCTTTAACTTGGCACTTGCTCTATTAAACAAAGGCGATGAAGTTATCATTCCAGCACCTTTCTGGGTAAGCTATCCAGATATGGTCATTATTGCTGAAGGGACTCCAGTCATTGTGAAATGTGGCGAAGACCAACGCTTCAAAATCACTCCTGAACAATTAGAGGCTGCGATTACACCTAACACTCGTTTAATTGTATTAAACAGCCCATCTAACCCAACAGGTATGATTTATAGCAAAGCTGAATTAGAAGCTTTAGCTGAAGTATTACGTCGTCATCCACAAGTATTTGTTGCATCTGACGATATGTATGAACCGATTCGTTGGGAAGATGAGTTCTACAACATCGCAACTGTTGCTCCTGATTTATATGACCGCACAATCGTTTTAAACGGTGTTTCTAAAGCATACGCAATGACAGGTTGGCGTATTGGCTATGCAGCCGGTCCAGCAAAAATCATTGGTGCAATGAAAAAGATCCAATCACAGTCAACTTCTAACCCAACTTCTATTTCGCAAGTTGCTGCTGAAGCTGCATTGAATGGTCCACAAGACGTTTTACAACCTATGATTGAAGCGTTTAAACGCCGTCATGACTTAGTTGTAAATGGCTTAAATGATATTAAAGGTATCTCTTGCTTACCTGCTGATGGCGCTTTCTATGCCTATGCAAACATTCGCCCTCTTATTCGTGCAAAAGGCTTAAAATCTTGCACAGAGTTCTCTGAATGGTTATTGGAAGAAACTGGCGTAGCAGTTGTTCCTGGTGACGCATTTGGTTTAGGCGGTTTTATGCGTATTTCATATGCAACAGCTGACGAAGTACTCGTTGATGCGTTAGCTCGTATCAAAAAAGCTGCTGACTCAATTGAAGGTGTAGACGCTGCTATCGCTTCAATTGAAGCTGAAAAAGCTGCGAAATAATCTGCATCTTGCACAAAAAGGGTTCTCTTGAGAGAACCCTTTTTTAATTCACTTATGCATTTTTGGCTTTTGAGGTCTTACATAAATAACTAATAAAATTCCAAATAAAACCATAAAACTCGATAAAATCACTCGCCCTGTCACAGTCTCATTTACAAATAGGCTTCCACCTATAATTGCCAAACATGGAACACTTAGCTGTACTGTACTCGCTGTCACTCTATCAATATGCTTCAAAATCGCATACCAGAGTACATAAGCCCCGCTTGAAGTGACACCACCCGACAAAATCGCTAAGACCCATCCTTGCACGTCAATGTATCTATCTTGGGTAACCAATACATTCGCCAACAAAACCATTGGCACAGCTAGCGTAAAATTTGCCAACGTACTACCAATCGGTTGTGTCATATTGCGACCAGCAATGCTGTATCCAGCCCATGCTAAACCAGATATCACCATAATTAGAGCATATTGCCAATCAGGTGTATGAGCACCCGGTAATAGCAAAACAATGATTCCAGCCAAAGCAATGCATAAGCCTATACCACGGTATATTCCAATCTGCTCACCCTGCCAATAGCCGTAAAGCACCATAGTCAGCTGTACAACCCCAAACAATAACAAAGCACCAATACCAGCGTCGATTTGAAGATAAGCATACGAAAATGCCAAAATATAAACCGCTAGAAAAAATGCGTTTTTTAAACTCCATTGGACTTTGGTTTGAGACGATTTTGAATATAAAAACAGTCCTAATAAAACAACTGCACCACTTGCTACTCGTATGAGGCTAAAAGTCATTGGGTCAATATGTTGGCCTGCCAAAGCCAAACGACACAATACAGAATTTGCTGCAAAAGCCACCATTACGAGTGCAATTTTAAAAAGCATTGTCCTTATGCTCCTGTTATTTCTTATAGTGTAAAAGAAGTCTTTCTTATCTATCTAATTCATTATGCAACTCATTTAATTCAATTTTTATAATAAAGGAATTTTATATTAAATGGACAAGTTTTTAAAATTCAACTTATCAGTTCAATCTTTAACTATAGAATTGACTTATCGATGACATAATAATAGGCTAATATCAAGTTCCATTTTAGAACTTAAAGAATTAAAGGACCCAAAAAATGAAAAATCCGATGGAAATGACTGGCCTTGAATTTTTACAAGCAATGATTGAAGGCCATATTCCACCTGCCAGCATTAGTAAAACAATACCTATGCAACCTACTGAAATTTCAGAAGGATCTGTTACCTTTAAAGCCCAAGCAGATCATAACCATTTAAATCCACTCGGTGGCGTACATGGTGGTTTTGCTGCCACCGTCCTAGATTCAGTGACTGGCTGTGCAGTACATACGATGTTACCTGCAGGTGTAGGTTACGGCACAATCGACCTTAACGTAAAAATGTGCCGCCCTATTCCCCAAAATCAGGCTTTAATTGCAACAGGCAAAGTTATTAATTTAAGTAAAAATTTAGGTATTTCCGAAGGAAAGATTATTGATGAGGAAGGTAAACTGTATGCCTATGCAACAGCAACCTGCATGATTATTCGTCCATAATCATTAAAGGCAGCCTTAAACCGCTGCCTTTTTTATTAAGTCATCTGAATTATCTGGACGTTCACAAGTTTGTGCAATCACATACGGCGCCCAAATATTTTTAAGTTGGAGTTCTATAATTTCTTGATGCTCTACAGACCAAGCTAAAACTTTATTTTTACCCAACAATAACTCCCCTTCTAATTGAAAAATATATAAAGATTCAGAAGAGTTTAGTAGTTTCGAGCTTTTTAAAATCTTAAGTGAATTATGCACATTCCATTTAGCGCTAAACCAAAGCTGCAATAAATCGCCTAAATATAAATCCTGCTTTTTGAAAGGATAAGCATTAATCCATGCACCTTCTACAAGTGTGTAATAAGATTCTGATTGATTTAAGATATTGAGATAATTGTGTTGATAGAAATCAAAATTAGAAAAAATAGAAGCGATCGTAAGCGTTTTCATACTTATCTCCGATTTAGCCATTTTAGTGCTGGCAAGTTGGTTTAAATCCACACTGTTTGGATTTCTCCAAACGCTTGTTCTTTTTTGAATCTAGCAATTGATTTTTTAAAGTGCAAGTAATTTCTTAACTCATCACTCAACTGATCAAATAAAAAGCATACGACACAAAAATGAAGTAAACATGACAATTTAGACTTGACCCTTCTCAAAATCTCCTTATAATCGCATGCAGATTCTCCCATAGCTCAGTCGGTAGAGCGACGGACTGTTAATCCGCAGGTCCCTGGTTCGAGCCCAGGTGGGAGAGCCAAATACTAAAAAGCCCGCAGCATTAAAGCGGGCTTTTTTTTGCCATAAATTTATCAATAATTATAAAAAATCCCCTATCAGCAGATAGAGGATTTAATTTTTTTATTAGAGTCTTTATTAGGTTTAACGCTCTAACCTAACTCGAAAGAATATATTTTCTTCTCAAATTATTATTCCACTTCAACCACTTTTAAAGGATTAAAAGATTGAGTGGTCGGCATCATTTCAATACGATTAATATTAATGTGTGGAGGTTGTGAAGCAATCCAAGCTACTGTATTTGCAATATCTTCAGGCAAGAGTGGATTCTTTTTATCATATAGACTGTTTACTTTATCCTCATCACCTTTAAAACGCACAAGAGAAAATTCAGTACCTCCACACAAGCCTGGTTCAATGTTAGTTACGCGCACACCAGTACCAGCCAAATCAGCACGAAGATTTAGACTAAATTGCTCCACGAAAGCTTTGGTTGCCCCATATACATTGCCCCCTGGGTATGGGTATGTACCTGCAATAGAGCCCATATTAATAATCAAACCTGATTTTTTCTTTACCATACTTGGCAAAATTAATCGGGTAATCGTAACAAGCCCCTTAACATTGGTATCAATCATCGTGTACCAATCATCTAATTCTGCTTTATCTGCGGGTTCCAATCCTAATGCCAATCCAGCATTATTCACCAATAAATCAATTTGATTGATTTGAAATTCAGTTGGTAAATCAACCAATGCCTTATTTATATTTTCTGCCGTATCCGTCATGTCAAATACTAATGGGTAGAATTTTTCACCAAGTTCTTGTTTTAGTTCTTCTAGTTTTTCTGCTCGTCTTCCGCAACCAATAACGTTATATCCTAACTCAATCAGCTTTTTTGAAATGCTATAACCAAAACCTGCCGATGCACCTGTAACTAATGCTAACATTCTTATATCCTTAGAAATGATCAACTATTTCAGTTGAACTCATGATGAACATATCAACCTTTATATTTACACAATATTTATTATTAGCCTAAAAAATAAAAGTTTTTTTAAAAATTTTAAGAGAAATTAAAATCTATAAAAAATATATTTATTAAATAATTATATGTATTAAAAAACTAAAAGCAGAGCATGCTTACCGCCAAAGAGATAATACTCACCAAATAAAAAAGTTTACCGTGAAAGGTAAACTTTTTTATTTGAGACATCCAAGACTAAGCAGGAATACCACTATGAAAACGGAAAGTATCATCTGGTGTTAAAATCAGATTCTTTTCAACTTCACGGATATGATCAATTCGCTGTTGAATATCCTCTTTAGGATCTTTCATTTTTGCAGTGGTTGCCACATCAAGCGCAAGAGCTAGATAGTCTTCAAAATGACGAGACTCTGACTTAAGCAAGTATCGATAATAACGTCCTAACTCATCATCTACACGCGGTGCAAGTGCATAAAAACGCTCACATGAACGAGCCTCTACGAATGCACCAATCACCAGCACATCAATTAAAGCTTCAGGCTCATATGTACGAATTTCTTTACGCAACCCACCTGCATAACGTCCGGCACTTAAACCAGTCCACTCTTGACCACGCTTAGCCATAAGCTCAAGCACTTGTTCGTAGTGAAGCATTTCTTCTCGTACAAGTTGAGCAAGTTTTACTTGTAAGTCAGGAAAGAAGCTATAGCGGAACATTAAGTTCATTGCTGTACTAGCAGCTTTCTTTTCACAATTAGCATGATCTTGCATCAAGATATCTAAATTATTGATTGCTTCATCCAACCATGCTTTTGGTGTTTGACAACCTAAAAAGGCCACCACAGGTTGCATTAATTCATCGTAATTGATACTCGACATAACCAACTATCCTGCTGCCTGAATCGCTGTTTTCATATCTTTAACAGCTTGAACCAGACCTACAAAAACACTTTCAGCAATAATTGAATGACCAATGTTTAATTCATGAATTTGTGGAATAGCTGCAATTGGCGCAATATTTTTAAGGTTAAGGCCATGACCTGCATTTACAACCAAACCTTTTGAAGCTGCATACTCAACACCTTTGATAATGCGCTCTAACTCGGCTTGTTGATCTTGCTCCGTTTCCGCATCTGCATATGCACCCGTGTGCAACTCAATCGTAGGTGCGCCACACGCAACTGCTGCATCAATTTGGGCTAAATCAGCATCAATAAATAATGATACGTCGCAACCAATGGCCGCTAAAGTTTGAGTTGCAGCTTTAACTTTTTCAAAGTTACCCACTACATCCAAACCACCTTCAGTTGTTACTTCTTGGCGTCTTTCTGGAACAAAACATACGTGCTGCGGCTGAATTTCTTTCGCAAACTCGACCATTTCATCAGTAACAGCTAACTCTAGGTTCATACGCGTTTTTAATAATGGACGCATGCGACGTACATCGTCATCTTGAATATGGCGACGATCTTCACGCAAATGCAAAGTAATCCCCTCTGCACCAGCTTGTTCACAAATAAGAGCAGCTTCCACAGGGTCTGGATAAGTAGTACCGCGCGCCTGTCTCAAAGTAGCAACATGGTCTATGTTTACACCAAGCAATGCAGCCATAAATAAATCCTAATTACGATTGAGTTTTAGTATTTTGAATCCACAATTGTCGACTTTTTAGGGGACGATCTCCTAAAAGCGATGTAATCATTTGACGGTATAGTTTACCTAATAATTGCAATTGTTCGTGAGAAAAATCCTGACCTTGCTCATAATCCAACATAGATAAAATCGCTTTACCTGACAATGAAGAACGGCTTGCCTGAACAACGGGTGCAAAACCTTCAGTCACCTGAAATTGATAAAACTGGTGGGCCTGTATTGGCTGTTGTTGAGTATCAATTGAGAAATCAATCGCGTAACCCAGCTCAGGAAGTAAAACATGTTCGAACTGGCGCAAAATCTGTCTCAGAAAAAGATCAGGATTTTCGTGGGAAGATAATTGCTGCAATTGAAGTAAAGTTAATTGATATTGCTCAAAAGTTTGTGGCATTGCCTCTTCTAATGGGCAAAGTCTAAGAACAATTTCATTTAAATAAAATCCGGCAAAAAAAGCATCACCAAAAAAGAAAACAGGCTGATTTAATATTTCCAGCTTAGTAAAATTTTTGAGTTCACTTTTACCTGTGGCTTGCAGTCGAATAGGTTGATATTGAGGGGGCGGAGTCTGTCTTAAAATACCATCAACTCGCCCATATTCCTGAGTAAAAAGATGCACAATATGACTTTTTTCACGGTACTTACGGTGATGAATCATATATCCATGGAGGACTTCATTGCGCATCATAAAAAGAATCTATTCCTCAGATTCTTTTTCTTTTTTATCATCCTCATCATCACCGTCAGGAATAACAGCACCTACAACAGCTGCTGTACCTTTAACTACCCCTTTAGTAGTTTTATAGGCGATACCTACTGGTACGGTTACAAGCTTATATACACAACCTTGTAACATCAATGTACATCCAACTATAGCGATTAATGATGTAATTGTTTTCATACCAGCATCCTTATCCTTTAGATATCACTGTATCCTAAGCTTTTGAGAGCACGCTCATCATCAGACCAGCCACCCTTCACTTTCACCCAAAGTGTGAGCATAATTTTTTGCTCAAACATTTTTTCCATGTCTTTACGAGCATCCATACCAATCGTTTTAAGCTTGGCACCTTTTTCACCAATCACAATGGCTTTTTGACCAGCGCGGTCTACAAAAATCGTTGCATCGATATAGGTACAAGCTGGTTTTAAACGACCAGTTTTTTCATTAACAGTTGCTTCTTCTGTTTTGAAAGATTCAATTTGTACTGTTAAATCATAAGGAAGCTCTTCACCCAACTGACGCATGATTTTTTCGCGAATAATTTCACTTGCCAAGAAGCGTTCAGAGCGGTCAGTAATCTGATCAAATGAATACAATGGTGGTTGATAAGGAAGGTATTTCTCAATCGTTTCACTCAAGTGTTCTAAGTTTGCACCACGCAAAGCAGAAACAGGAACAATCTCAGCAAAATTCATAAGTTTGGCACGTTCTTGAATGAGAGGTAGAATCTCTCTTTTATCTTCAAAAGTGTCAGCCTTATTAATGACTAAAATAACCGGCATTTCAGCGTTCTTGAGTTTTTCAAGCACTAAATCGTCGTTTTGAGTCCACTTATAAGCATCAATAACGAATAAAACCAAGTTAACGTCACGTAATGCAGAATGAGCAGCACGGTTCATCATTTTATTAATAGCACGCACTTCTTTTTTATGCATACCTGGGGTATCTACATATACCGCCTGCATCTTTTCGCGCGAATCAATACCAATAATTTTATGACGTGTTGTTTGAGGTTTACGCGAAGTAATAGAGAGCTTTTGACCCAATAAATGGTTCATGAGGGTAGATTTACCCACATTTGGACGTCCCACAATCGCCACAAATCCGCTCTTAAAATCCGAAGGGATTGTTACGCCTTTGGAACTAAAAAATTGATCAATCAGATTATTAGGATCTTGGTTTTCATTTGAATCTGGATTGATTTGATCAGAATGCATCGACATGCAGGTTATTGCTCCAATAACTTTAAAATTTCCGCCGCTGCTGCCTGCTCGGCAAAACGACGACTTGAACCCTCACCATAAATCTTCGGTAAACCATCTACCACACATTCCACTTTAAAGTGCTGATGAGGTGCATCACCCTGAATATCTACAACCTCGTAAACAGGGAGAGGTTTTTTACGTGCTTGTAGATACTCTTGTAAACGTGATTTCGGATCTTTGAGTTGATCCGTAGGTTCTATATGATCTAAATAGGGTATGTACCATTTTAGCACAATATCTTTAAGTAAGTTGAGATCACCGCTATCAAGATAAATTGCACCAATAATCGCTTCTACCGTATCTGCTAATATTGACTCACGATGATGACCACCAGATTTCAACTCGCCTGTACTTAATATTAAACACCGACTAAGTTGCAAATCGGTTGCAATCTTACCTAATGCTTCTTGGCGAACTAAGGTCGCACGCATACGCGTGAGACGACCTTCATTTTCATTTGGATAGGCATGATATAGATAATTGGCGATTATCATGCCTAATAATGAATCGCCGAGAAACTCTAAGCGCTCGTAATTGTATTTGTGACTCACCGAACGATGAGTCAAAGCTAACTGTAACAATTCAAGCTGCTTAAATTGATATCCGATTCGACTCAGTAAGCGAGGATCACTTAGTTTGAACTGATGTTTTATCAAAACTCTTCTCAAATGTTAAAACTAAATCAATATTGAATAAGAAAGGTTTTCTTACTTCATATTTCTTTTTGACCGTTAGACCTGACTGATTAAACACTTGAGCGATCTCTTTAAAATGGAGATCACGAATATTGTTCATTTCGAGTCGCTGATCCATTTGTGCTACAAACTTTTGTGGTGTGATCTCAGAAGAGCTTTCTTGTAAAAGCTCTTCTATCTGATTATTAATCAGCCGATCATCCCAATATGCTGGCCAAACTGCAAGTACAGCTTTTACTGCAACTGCAAATATAACCACCCCAAATAAAATTGCTAAATACGAAGTACCCTGTTGTGCCTTACGCATTTCTTTTTTTCCTAATGGTTGTTTTTAATCTATTTTTCCATTTCGGCTAAAGTTAGGAAGGTGTAAACCCGGTTCTTTATGCATCCACACGTAGAATGCTCGTCCTGTTAAGTTTTCTTCAGGAACGAACCCCCAGAAACGACTGTCTGCACTTTGATCGCGGTTATCCCCCATTGCAAAGTAATGCCCTTTTGGTACAGTCACTTCCCAATATAAACCGTCTTGGTTCGCATATTTACCATTTTCAACATAGTTGATAAACGGTGCTTGGCGCGCCACATTTACGCCTTCAAGCTCACGCATCGTAAAGGTATGCTCACCAATCGTCTCTTTATGATAAATAGACGTTGGCGTATCCATCATGTCTTTTTCACGGCTGAACTGTGTTAATACTTTCGGTACTTTCTGCCCATTAATAATCAATTGCCCATGGTCATAAATAATATGATCACCAGGTAAACCGATTACACGTTTAATATAGCTAATAGTCGGTTGAGGTGGATAACGAAATACAATTACATCACCACGTTTCGGTTCGCCTACATCAATAATTTTTTTATTAACGATAGGTAAACGTACACCATAATCAAATTTATTCACCAGAATAAAATCACCAGTTTCTAAAGTTGGCACCATAGAGTCCGATGGAATATTAAATGGCTCATAAAGAAATGAACGAAGCACAAGTACTACAGCTAAAACTGGCCAAAAGTCATAGGCCCATGTAATGACAAAATTTTCGTTCCCGCGTCCTTTATTTGCACGCTGTTTTAATACAAGTTTATCTAACAACCACACTGCAAATAGAATCAGCGTAACTGGAACAAGAATTAAATTAAAATCAAAATCCACATGACCTCACTCGCAGCCTCGCTGCTTGTATTACAGTGGGGAAAAGAAATTATTCACTTTCCCCACCCTCATTTCTTATCTTTCTACTTTCAATACAGCCAAGAACGCTTCTTGTGGAATTTCAACACTTCCCACTTGTTTCATACGTTTCTTACCTTCTTTTTGTTTAGAAAGTAGTTTTTTCTTACGCGAAACGTCACCACCATAACATTTTGCCAATACGTTTTTACGCATCGCTTTTACGGTAGAACGGGCAATAATTTGCGCACCGATTGCTGCCTGAATAGCAACATCGAACATTTGGCGAGGAATTAAGTCTTTCATTTTCTCAACCAATGCAATACCACGATGGCGTGCATCATTACGGTGACAAATCATAGCCAAGGCATCAACCTTTTCGCTATTAATTAACACATCAACCTTAACTAAAGCTGAACTTTCAAAACGTACAAAGTTATAGTCTAAAGATGCAAAGCCACGAGAGCATGACTTTAATCTATCAAAGAAATCCATAACGACTTCAGCCATCGGGATTTCAAAAGTAATAGAAACTTGGTTACCCAAGAATTTCATATCTTTTTGTACACCACGACGTTCGATACAGAGCGTCATTACGTTCCCTAAGTATTCTTGAGGAACAAGGATATGACATTCAGCAATTGGTTCACGCAAATCTTCTACGGTCGATCCATCCGGCATTTTTGATGGACTATCGATATAAATCGTTTCGCCTTTCTTGGTTAATGCTTCATAAATTACGGTAGGTGCAGAACTGATGAGATCAAGATCGTATTCACGCTCTAAACGCTCTTGTACAATTTCCATATGTAGCATACCTAAGAAGCCACAACGGAAACCAAAGCCTAATGCATCAGAACTTTCTGGTTCAAAGAATAAAGCCGAGTCGTTAATCTGCAATTTTTGTAATGCTTCACGGAACGGTTCAAAGTCACTCGCATCAATAGGGAAAAGACCAGCATATACTTGCGGTTTAACCTTTTTGAAACCAGGTAAAGTTGCAACGTCTGGTGTAGAAGCAAGAGTAATTGTGTCACCTACTGGTGCACCAAAAATATCTTTAATACCAGCAATAACAAAACCTACTTCACCAGCTTCAAGAATATCTGTTTCAGTATGCTTAGGATTAAATACACCTACAGAAGTGACCGGATGAGTTTGTCCTGTCGATTTAACCAACATTTTGTCGCCCTTGCGGATACGACCTTGTTTAATACGAACAAGAGAAACTACGCCTAAGTAGTTATCAAACCATGAGTCGATAATTAATGCTTGTAATGGTGCTTCACGATCACCTTCTGGCGCCGGAATAACATCGACTAAACGCTCGAGTACACCTTCAACACCTAAACCAGTTTTTGCTGAACAGGTTGGTGCATCTGTCGCTTCAATCCCGATAATTTCTTCAATTTCATGAATTACACGTTCAGGTTCAGCCTGTGGTAAATCAATTTTATTTAGAATAGGAAGAACTTCTAGACCTTGTTCAATTGCTGTATAACAGTTTGCAACTGATTGAGCTTCAACGCCTTGTGCAGCATCTACAACCAGTAGCGCACCTTCACATGCAGCTAATGAACGAGAAACTTCATAGGAGAAGTCAACGTGCCCTGGCGTATCAATAAAGTTAAGTTGGTATTCCTGACCATTTGGATGGGTGTAATACAGCGTGACAGAAGCGGCTTTAATGGTAATCCCACGTTCACGCTCAAGCTCCATTGAGTCTAAGACTTGAGCTTGCATTTCACGATCTTGTAGACCACCACACATCTGAATAAAACGGTCAGCCAATGTAGACTTACCATGGTCAATGTGGGCAATAATCGAGAAATTTCGTATATTTTTGATATCGACGGATTTTTTAGCTTGCGCCATGGGTTACCTTGAGAAAATATAGAGTGCTATGTAGCTTGTTTTAATACACAGCCAAAGCGGTTAAATAAATTGCGTGAGATTATAACAGATGCATATTTTAAAGTATCCAAAATAATCATGAGCTTTGTACTTATGTTTTAAAAAAGGACAGTCAAAGTAAGCGTATTACGTCCAACTATTGAGCATATGAAACGGTAAAATCACAAGGATTTATGCTTGAGTCAAGCGGCTTATATGCATGGGTAAAAGTTGGTGACATTCGTTTTGGACGTCCTGTAGCAATTTCAATACATGCCCATTTGGTATTTCCAACAAATAATACGGCCTGATCTGATGGACGAAAAAACACATACTGGCGGAATGAATAAAGTGCATTAATGTCATCTAACCATGTACGTAATACAATTTGTTCGCCTTCAAATGCAGCTTTACGATATTGCACATGATGCTCAACCGCGACCATGGCGTGTTTTAACTCAAGATATTTAGTTACCCCTACTCCCAAAGTTTCAACATGAGCAGCAGCTACATCCTGCATCCATTGAACATACATTACGTTATTTACATGCCCTAACGCATCAATGTGATGTGGCTGCACCTGAATATGTAAATCAAAAATACTACTCACAAATGAACACTCTTATTTATTAACCTTAAAACTAAAATAAGTGTAGGTAGATATCGCTAAACGCTCAAGATAAATAACAAAAACCACCCATTTTCAGGGTGGCTTATTGATTCTGTTGAGGATTATTGAATACGTAAACCAAGCATTGCGCGCTGTCCCTGACGAATAATAGCAACACGTGCTACGGTATTTTTCGGTAAGTTAGAAACAACTTTTGCAAAATCCTGACTATTTAAAATTTGATTATTATTGACTTGAGTAATCACATCGCCCGGAATGATATTCGACAATGATGCTAAACCACCACGGCGAACATCTTGTACATAAATACCACCTTTTACGCTCAACGCATTTTTTTCCGGTTCAGCTAGATCACGAATACTCATGCCTAAAACTGGTCCCTTAGATGCAGCACCTTGTAAACCAGTAGCAGGTGTTTCATCTGGTGCAGTCGTTAAAGTCGCTGAAATATTGCGTGTTTTATCATCACGTAACACTTCAAACTGAACAGTTTGATTTGGCTGTACTTTGTTTAATGCGTACAGTAAATCACTCGTACGAAGTACAGGCGCACCATTTAATTTTAAAATCACGTCGCCCGCTCTTAGCCCTGCTTTTTGTGCAGGTGAGTTCGGAGAAATTTGAGTAATTAAAGCACCTTCAGGTTTTGGTAATTTGTACGCATCAGCAAGGTTTCGGTCAATATCTTGCATCATCACCCCTAGATAAGAGCGTGTGACTTTACCTTTTGTTTTAAGCTGGTCTGCAACATCCATAGCTACGTCAATCGGAATAGAGAAAGACAAGCCCATATAACCGCCGGTACCGCTAAATATTCGAGAATTTACTCCGACCACTTCACCATTTTGATTAAATAATGGACCACCAGAGTTACCTGGGTTTAAAGCCACATCAGTTTGAATAAATGGCACCGAAGTTTCACCGCTCATGTTCCGTGATTTTGCACTGACAATGCCGGCCGAAGCTGAGTAGTCAAAACCAAACGGCGAACCAATTGCTAAAACAGGTTCGCCGACACGTAAACGGTCAACATTTCCTACTCGTAAAGCTGGATAGTTAGTTCCGTTTACTTTTAACAAAGCAACGTCTGTACGCTCATCGCTACCCACTACGGTTGCATCAATTTCACGACGGTCATTTAGAGTGATGCTGATACGCGAGGCATTTTCAATCACATGGTGGTTTGTGAGTAAGTAACCATCTTTACTAATGAAGAATGCGCTTCCGTAAGCTGTCTTTTCTTGTGGACCTTGTTGCTGTGGAATGATGACCTGATTGCCAAAGAAACGTTTTAAAATTTCAGGAACTTGCTGCTGCAACAGTTCATCCTGAGTCATTTTTTTTACGACATTTACACTCACGACTGCTGGACTAACTTGTTCAACAAGATTTGAAAAATCAACAGCAGCATTTGCTTGAACAGCAGCAACTGTAAATACCGCTGCATACATTCCTTGTTGTAAATAGCGAGATTTCATTCGGTGCTCACCCACAATTGGTCTACGAGAATAAGGATAAAACTGTTGTATCACAACGCTTTGAGGTTGTGCGTAACAATATGTTTATTTGTAATACGTCATCACAAGGATTATTTTACGCATTGCAACTTTTTAAGCCAATTGCAATTTTTCTCTGAGTTAGAGCGCTTAAGCTCTTGCCTTTTTAGATAAAAAGGGGTGTCATTAGCGGACGTTTTAAATTGATGCGAATGGACATGCCTAATTTACAGACAATTCACCACTTTGACGTGATTATTGTGGGCAGCGGCGGCGCTGGTTTAAGTCTGGCTTTATCGTTACCAAATCATTTTAATATTGCAGTTTTAGCCAAAGCTGCTCTAACCGAAGCAAGTACCTTTTATGCTCAAGGTGGCGTTGCTGCTGTTCTTGATGAGACTGACTCTATTCAACAGCATATTAATGACACTATGATTGCAGGCGCTTATTTATGTGAAATGGACGCGGTACAACATACCGTAGAAGGCGGCCGCCCTTCTGTTGATTTTCTTTTAAAACAAGGCGTGCAATTTACCTTAGATGAAGATGAACAGCTTCATTTGACTCGCGAAGGTGGTCACTCGCAGCGTCGCATTATCCATTCTGCTGATGCAACAGGCAAAGCCATTTCAACTACTTTGGTTGAACGTGCCAAAGAACGTAAAAATATTACTATTTTTGAAAATTATATTGCGATTGATTTAATCACCTCGCATAAATTAGGCCATACCGACCAAGCGAATCGTGCTATTGGTTTATATGCATTAGATGAAAATACTGAAAAGGTTCATACCTTCCTAGCACCATTCACTGCGCTGGCTTGCGGCGGTGCGATGAAAGCTTATCTGTATACATCTAATCCAGATATTGCCACGGGTGATGGTATTGCAATGGCCTTCCGTGCAGGTTGCCGTGTAGCGAATATGGAATTTAATCAGTTTCATCCAACATGTCTCTATCATCCTCAAGCCCGCTCTTTCTTAATTACTGAAGCTATGCGTGGTGAAGGGGCTTATTTGCGCTTACCTGATGGCGAACGTTTTATGTTGCGTTTTGATGATCGTGCAGAACTGGCTCCTCGCGATATTGTGGCACGTACCATTGACCATGAAATCAAGCGTCTCGGTATTCGTCACGTGTGGTTAGACATTACGCACAAATCACCCGAGTTTATTAAAGAGCACTTCCCTACACTTTATGCAAGATTGCTTGAGTTAGGTATCGACATTACGAAAGACATGATTCCAGTGGTACCAGCAGCTCACTATACATGTGGTGGTGTTGTGGTTGACTCAAATAGCCAGACGGATATTGAAGGTCTCTATGCGATTGGTGAAACGTCATATACGGGCTTACATGGTGCAAACCGTATGGCAAGTAACTCATTACTTGAGTGCTTCGTTTACGGTATGAGTGCAGCAAAAGATATCGAAAATAAATTTGATGAAAACTTCAAATTACCTGAAGTACCAACTTGGGATGACTCACAAGTAACCAACCCTGATGAAGATGTTGTGATTTTACAAAACTGGGATGAGTTACGTTCGACCATGTGGAACTACGTTGGTATTGTAAGGACTACTAAACGTTTAGAACGTGCTTTACACCGTATTGAAATGTTAAAACGTGAAATCACCGAATATTATCAAGACTACCGTGTTAGCAAGAACCTGATTGAGCTGCGTAACCTTGTTTTAGTATCGGAAATGATTGTTCGCTGTGCTATGCAACGTAAAGAATCACGTGGTTTACATTACACACTCGACTATCCGGAAACTTCCAGCGAGATTCGTAAAACTGTTTTGACTCCTCCAAATTTTGCAGTAGAACAGCCATTGGTTAATACTGACATTTAAGTTGTTCTTCTATAAAAAAGCACAGCTTTAGCTGTGCTTTTTTATTTGCTTTGATATTTATGCTCTAGGTGGGATTGAATAAGTCGCGGTCACATGCGCAACAGGTTCATCCAAACCGACCGAATAAATCCAAACCTCACCCACCACTAAACTCTTTCCTACTTTCATGAGTTTACATTCACTACGTAAGTCTTGATCACCCGCAGGTTTTCTTAAAAAATTAATATTAAAGTTGGTGGTTACGGCTAAACCAACAATACCGATCTCACCTAATATCGCAATATATAAAGCAAAGTCTGCCAAAGTCATCATGGTTGGACCAGATATGGTGCCACCAGGACGTTGATGTCTTTGATCGACACGATAATAAACAACCGCTGCTTTGGGGGTGACTGATTCAATCGTGCAGTGTTCAAGACTTGGTGGAAATTCCTTTTCAAGAAATGCCACGATTTCTTCTTTTGAGCTTTTCATCCTTGTTATTCTTCAATCTATAAATCATATTTAAGATAGCATAAGAAAATAACAGATCTTTTCTATGACTTTTTAAATCAGAATTAGCATCATTTTTCACCACTCCCATATTTTTATAAGAGTGGCTCATCCAATTTGCTTACCGTAAATATTGCAGAGCTTGCTCAAACACCTGATCTGGACTTTGTGTAGCATCTAAACGTTTAATACGCTCAGGCTCAGCTTTCGATAAGGTTTCATATCCTTCACGAACTTTAGTAAAGAAGCTTAACTTTTCTTGTTCAAAACGGTCTAAAGCTCCACGTTCACGTGCACGGTTCATACCAAGTTCAATCGGTGCATCTAACCAGAAAGTCACCTCCGGCATGCGTGAAACGAAGTTCTGATTTAAAAGTTGTAATTTATCTTGGCTTAAACCACGGCCAGAACATTGATAAGCAAAACTCGCATCGGTAAAGCGATCACTTAATACAATTTTGTTAGCTTCTAAAGCAGGCAAAATAACTTGTTGTAAGTGTTGAGCACGTGCTGCATAAATGAGTAATAACTCGGTATCATGACTCATATTTTCATCATGATTCACCGCCAAAAGCATCGAACGAATTTGCTCAGCTAACGGTGTGCCCCCCGGCTCTCGAGTTAAAATAACTTGTTTGCCTTGCTCTTCAAAATGCTGATGAATTTTTCGAATGAGTGTAGTTTTACCTACCCCTTCCGTGCCTTCAAAGCTGATAAACATCTCTTTTCCTTATTTCTTCGATCTCAACACGGATAAATATTCTTGCACAGCTTGATTATGTGCTTGCAAGTCTGCCGTAAATTTATGTCCACCATTACCAGTCGCTACGAAATAGATGTTATTTGAATCATCTGGATGTAATGCTGCTTCAATTGCTTTTTGGCTTGGCAAAGCAATTGGAGTAGGCGGTAAACCATTAATGGTATAAGTATTATATGGTGTTGGAGTACGGAGGTCTTCTCGGGTAATGTTGCCTTTATAGTTATTACCCATTCCGTAAATAACAGTTGGATCCGTTTGTAAACGCATACCGAGTTTTAAACGGCGGACAAAAACTCCAGAAACTTGTGTAAGTTCACTATCTAAACTTGTTTCTTTCTCAACAATAGAAGCCATAATTAATGCTTCATATTTATCTTTATAAGGTAAATTCGGCGCGCGATTTGCCCAAGCTGTATCTAAAGCTTTTATTTGACGATGATATAAATCGGTAAGAATTTTCTTATCAGTCTCGCCTTTGGCAAAGAAATAAGTATTCGGCGCGAATAAGCCTTCTGGATGATCGTAAGGAATCCCAAGCGCTTTCATAAGCTGATCATTAGGTAAATCCAATATTGTATTTTTTACATTTTTATCATTTTTGAGTGCAGTAATAAGCTGCTTAAAAGTTGTACCTTCAATCACCAAAACACGATTCATCTGAGCATTATCAGCGTCAGATAACATCTCTAATACTTGTCTTACGCTCATCCCTTGTTCAATTTCATACACACCAGCTTTCATGCTGTCATGAATCATAAACTTTTGATAAAGCTTTAATACGATAGGAAAGCTAACTTTATCTTCTTTTGCCAAACGATCAATAAAACCAGAATAGGTTTCCCCGGATGTAATAGATAACATCTGTTTTTTGCCTTCGATAGGATAAGCCTTAAACAAACTTGACCATAAAATGGCAAACGTAAAGATTAAAACAATAAAAAGGCCAATTAGAACCAATCGCTTAGAAAATTTTGGAGCTTGTTTTTTGTTATTTTTCTTAGCGTTTTTTGCTTTCGCATTCACAGGTGGCTTCGGCATATTAATGAATCTGATTTAAGTTAAGGATATGAAATAAATCTATGCATGCCTGTGTATCTAGCGTTTTTTCGCCTAAATGAGTTACCACTCGCATAGGGTTTAAAGCATTACAGAAGAATAGACTTTGTATATCAGATACTTCATCTAATTCAATCACACGTACTTCACAGGCAATACCATGGTGCTGCATACGTGCCAGAATTTCTGCCCGCATTACACCGTGGACGCCATTATAGCGAAGTTCAGGAGTAATCCATCTATCATTTATACGAATAAAACAATTACTACTGATCCCTTCAACAATATAACCTTGTACATCAGTAACTAATGCTTCAGCCCACCCGAGTTGATCTGCTTCTTTTTTTAGCAATACTTGTTCAAGGCGGTTTAAAGATTTAAGCCCCACTAAGCTCGGCATGGTTAAACCTAGGGCCTGATTTAAAACACCACACTGGATAGAGTCAGGCACAAACGGCTCTAAAGCTTTTGGATAAAACCAGATATAAATATCAGCTTCATGTTTCGGCAAACTATAACCGCGGTCGCCTTCCCCACGACTAATCACAATTTTTAAAGTGCCATTGAGTACGAGGTTCTGCTTTTGCAGTTGCTGTAAACTCAGTTCGATTAATTCAAAATTTACAGTTAAAGACAGTTTTTGACATGCAAGTCTTAGACGTTGCCAGTGCCTTTCTTTAAGCTCAATTTGGTTTTGAAAAACACGAATTGTGGTAAAACATCCATCTCCATAATGAAAGGCTCGATCTAATAAAGGAATAGTCTCAACGGGTTGCCCATTTTTAAAACACCACATATTTGTTCCATCCTTTGCTAAAAGCCACACAACAATACAACACCTTTCATTTAAATAATAAATGATTGATTTTAAAAAATTATACCGATTTCGTATCTGCTTTTGAAACTTGTTATATATCAAGATTTAAGAATAGTTTATCTCTTTTTATTATTTCTATTTTTTTCATATTAAATTCGTTTTTTATTATTTTTTTAGAATAAAGACTAGCGCTATTCTGCGTTCATGTTTTGAACATTTCATATTTTTTGAGGACTTATCTCATGCGTTTTTCTCAATTAAAAGTCGGGGTTATCGCTGCACTTCTTTCTGTTTCGTCATTTGCAGCCCAAGAATTTTTAAACGTTTCTTACGATCCTACTCGTGAGCTATATACAGATTTCAACAAACAGTTCGGTACTTACTGGAAACAACGTACTGGTCAAGATATTGAGTTTAAGCAATCACACGGCGGCTCTGGTAAACAGGCTCGTGCGGTTATCGATGGCTTAAATGCAGATGTGGTGACATTAGCACTTGCCGCAGATATTGATGAAATTGCTGAAAAAGCAAAATTACTTCCAACTAACTGGCAGAAAAAACTGCCACAAAACTCAACGCCATATACATCAACCATTGTGTTTTTGGTGCGTAAAGGCAATCCAAAGCAAATTAAAGACTGGGCTGATTTAATCAAACCAGGTGTAGAAATCATTACACCAAACCCGAAAACCTCTGGTGGTGCTCGTTGGAACTATCTTGCAGCTTGGGCTTGGGCAAAACATCAACCGGGTGGCAATGATGCAAAAGCACAAGAGTACGTTCGTCAAATTTATAAACACACTAAAGTTCTAGATTCGGGTGCACGCGGTGCAACGACTACTTTTGCTGAGCGCGGTATTGGTGATGTATTACTGGCTTGGGAAAATGAAGCTCATTTAGCTATTCGTGAACAGCCGGGCAAATTTGAAATTATTACTCCGTCTCTTTCGATCTTAGCTGAGCCTCCAGTTGCAATTGTGGAGAAGAATGCAGCTAAAAAAGGCAACTTAACCATTGCTAAAGGTTATCTCAACTATTTGTACTCGCCAGCTGGTCAAGAAATTGCAGCACGTAACTTCTACCGTCCTCGTAACGCAGCTGTTCTTAAAAAATACAGCAATGTATTTAAGCCATTGAAGCTTGTAACAATCGATAAAGAATTTGGTGGTTGGACAAAAGTACAAAAACAACACTTTGATAATGGTGGTGTTTTCGATCAAATCGTGAAAATCAATAGTGCAGAGAAGTAATTCTTTGCACTAAAGGTAAGGAGAACAGACATGATTCACACTGTAATTGTTCCGGGTGTAGGTGGCAGTGAACATCAGCATTGGCAATCTTGGTTGCAGCGTCAACTCGTGTCTAGTTCTCGTGTTGAGCAAAAAAACTGGGATAGACCTGTATTAAGCGAATGGGTTGAGCAATTCGTTAAAACAGTTCAAGCAGCTCAAGCTCCTGTTCAAATTGTTGCACATAGTTTTGGATGCTTAACGAGTGTAGCTGCTTTGGCTGAGCATCCAGAATTAAGAAGCCAAGTTAAGAAACTAATTTTAGTCGCTCCAGCGAATCCGGCACGCTTTGGGGAAGCAGGGTTTGCTCGCCATAGCTTGACCGACTACAAAGATTATTTTCATCAATTAAAAATTGATGTGCCTGCAACGCTACTCATTAGTGAAAATGATCCATGGCTCGGCTTTTTTGATGCGTTACAACTTGCAAAATCATGGAAGTTAAATCCCGTTAATCTTGGTGAAGTGGGCCATATTAATGTTGCCTCAGGTTTTGGGCCATTCCCGGATTTGCTGAACTATTTGATCCCAGAAGATTCGATGTGTAGTCACTCATCTATCGACCCGGTAAAAACACATTTCTCTCTGAAATTTGCTTAATACCAATCTTTATACCGCCCTGTTTATCTTTTTTTATTCGCTTACTGGTTTCAGCAGGCTTTTCTCTTTGAGGAAATATCATGTCGCAGCGATCCCGAGTGCTGCCTGGGTTTGGTCTATCTTTGGGCTTCACCCTCGCCTACGTTTCTTTTATTGTGCTTATTCCATTAGCCGCAGTCTTTATCAAATCATTTGGAATCGGATGGGACGGATTATGGGAAATTTTAACCTCTGAGCGTATTTTAAAATCGCTTCAACTCAGCTTTAGTTCAGCTTTAATCGCAGCATCTATTAATGTTGTGTTTGGTCTGCTTTTGGCTTGGTGTCTTGTTCGCTATAACTTTCCCGGAAAGCGTCTAGTTGATGCTTTGGTCGATTTACCATTTGCTCTTCCGACGGCAGTTGCAGGTATTGCACTGACTTCACTCTATGCACCTACTGGTTGGTTAGGTCAATATCTGGAACCACTTGGTATTCAGGTTGCCTATACGCCTATCGGAATTACGCTGGCATTGGTATTTATTGGTATTCCTTTTATTGTTCGGACCGTTCAACCGGTACTCAGCGATATTGAAACCGAACTTGAGGAAGCAGCTTCAGCACTTGGTGCAAATCGTTGGCAGACCATTACTAAAATTATTTTACCCATCTTACTACCTGCTCTATTTACAGGCTTTGCTTTAGCATTTGCTCGCGGCGTGGGTGAGTATGGCTCTGTTATTTTTATTGCAGGTAACCAGCCGTTTAAAACAGAAATCGCACCGCTGATGATTATTTCTCGTCTTGAAGAATATGATTATGCAGGTGCAACGACCATTGCAGCGGTCATGTTAGTTCTCTCTTTTATCATTCTATTTGTCATTAACTTACTTCAAGCATGGGCAAACCGTCGTACAGGGAGAAACATCACATGAATTTACATACCGACAGCAATGCACTTGCCTTGAAGTTACAGTCTCGTGATGCAACACGTGAGCCAACTTGGGTACGTTATACCCTTATTACAATTGCACTGATTTTTTTCCTCAGTTGCCTCATGCTGCCACTTATTTTGGTTTTCGTAGAAGCATTTAAACAGGGACTTGAAGTCTATGTTCAGGCTTTGATTGATCCAGATACCTTATCAGCAGTGAAATTAACATTACTCACCGCAGCAATTGCAGTTCCAATTAATGTGATATTTGGTATTGCTGCAGCTTGGGCTGTCTCTAAGTTCCAGTTTAAAGGCAAGGCAATTTTAACCACTATCATTGATATGCCTTTTTCGGTTTCACCTGTTATTGCAGGTTTAATGATTGTACTTATTTTTGGTGCGCAAGGTTGGTTCGGCGGCTGGTTAATGGATCATGACATCAAGATTTTATATGCCGTACCTGGAATTGTTTTAGCAACCATTTTTATTACAGTTCCTTTTGTGGCGCGTGAGTTAATTCCACTCATGGAAGCTCAGGGAACAGAGGAAGAAGAAGCAGCAATTGTACTCGGTGCTTCAGGTTGGCAAACTTTTTGGAAGGTCACCCTCCCTAACATTAAATGGGGTCTGATTTACGGCGTGATTTTGTGTAATGCCCGTGCAATGGGTGAGTTTGGCGCAGTATCAGTGGTTTCTGGTCATATCCGTGGTGAAACCAATACTCTGCCACTGCATGTTGAAATTTTATATAACGAGTACACCTTTAGCGCAGCCTTTGCCGTGTCCTCACTGCTTGCCTTCTTAGCTCTTTTAACACTGATCTTAAAAACTTGGTTAGAGCTACATCAAGATAAACCAGAACCGCATTCAACTGATTCGTAAGGAATGAAATCATGAGTATTCAAGTTAAAAATATTGAAAAACACTTTGGTGCATTCCATGCGCTTAAAAATATTTCCCTAGACTTTCCAGAGGGTGAACTGGTTGCGCTACTTGGACCATCTGGTTGTGGTAAGACGACACTGCTTCGTATCATTGCAGGTCTAGAGTCAGCCGATGGCGGTCAGGTTTTACTTGAAGGTGAAGATGCGACTAATGTACATGTGCGTGAGCGTCAAGTTGGTTTTGTATTCCAGCATTATGCTTTATTCCGCCATATGACTGTATTTGACAATATTGCCTTTGGTTTACGTGTTCGACCTCGTGCAACCCGTCCTTCGGAAGCTGAAATTAAAAAACGTGTCACTCGTTTACTTGATCTAGTTCAACTAGGCTTTTTAGCAGACCGCTACCCTGCTCAGCTTTCTGGCGGACAACGTCAGCGTATTGCTTTAGCCCGTGCTTTGGCAGTAGAACCTCGCGTGTTATTACTCGATGAACCATTTGGCGCTCTAGATGCCAAAGTACGCAAAGAATTACGTCGCTGGTTACGCAACTTACATGATGAATTGCATATCACTTCAATTTTCGTGACTCACGATCAAGAAGAAGCACTTGAGGTTGCAGACCAAATTATTGTCATGAATAAAGGTAATGTTGAGCAAATCGGCTCACCTCGTGAAGTTTATGAAAAACCTACAACGCCATTTGTATTTGATTTCTTGGGTCAGGCAAATCGATTTGAAGGTGAACATACGGAAGGTATCATCCGTATCGGTAATGACCGTATTCAACTACCAACAGCAGTTGAGGCGCCTCAAGGAAAAGTGATTGCTTTTGCCCGTCCAGATGAGTTACATATTCACTCGCAACCGCAAGCGAATACCATTGAAGCGACTTTTGTACGTGAAATCTGGATTGCTGGAAAAGTAGTGGCCGAATTACAAGACCGTAATGGACGTTTAATTGAAATTGCTCTGAGCAGTGAAGCTGCAAAATTACATGCATTTAAACCTAATCAAACTGTTTGGGTGAGCGCATCTCAATTGCACTTATTTGCAGACCAAGTTGCTTAAGAAATATATTTGGTGAGGAAATATCTTGCGGATCTTTAGACGCTCCTCACCTCTTTTGAGGAAAAGTGTAAATGAACTTTCAACAATTAAGAATTATCCGAGAAACAGTACGCCAAAACTTTAACTTGACGGAAGCATCGGCTGCACTCTACACATCTCAATCGGGTGTAAGTAAACACATCAAAGATTTAGAAGATGAATTAGGTGTTCAACTTTTCGTTCGTAAAGGTAAACGCCTTTTAGGTTTAACTGAACCAGGACAGTCACTTCTTAGCATTGTTGAACGCATGTTAGTGGATGCTGAAAATATTAAACGACTTGCTGAAGATTTTAATAAGGTTGATGAAGGAACACTAACGATCGCAACTACGCATACACAAGCGCGTTATGTATTGCCTCCAATCGTTAATCAATTTAAGAAATTATTTCCAAAAGTTCATTTGATTTTACAACAAGCTAGCCCTGTCGAAATTTCAGAAATGCTTTTACAAGGTGAAGCGGATATTGGAATTGCAACCGAGTCTTTAACGACTGAAGAAAATCTGGCTAGCATTCCTTACTATCAATGGCAGCACAGTATTATTACCCCGCAAAATCATCCTCTGGTGCAAGCGGATAAGATCACTCTAGAACTTTTAGCAGAATATCCACTCATTACTTATCATGGTGGTTTTACAGGTCGATCTAAAATTGATAAAGCGTTTGAAGAGGCTCATCTAGATGCAGATATCGTAATGTCAGCTCTTGATGCCGATGTTATCAAAACCTATGTGGAACTTGGCATGGGTGTCGGGATTGTCAATGACGTGGCTTATGACACAGAACGTGATTATCGTTTAAAGCAAACCAAAACTGATATTTTTGGTGTTAATACCACATGGATTGCGGTTCGAAAAGGCCATCTATTACGCGGTTATGGTTACGAATTTATTTCTTTATGCTCACCTGATGCAGATATTAAAGCGCTTAAGAAAATCGCTTATCCAGATGAATAAAAATTAAAATAAATAAAAGAGCTTTTTTGCTCTTTTATTTATTTTTATTAAGTACAAAAAAACGAGCCGTAGCTCGTTTTTTCTTTTTGATCTTACCAGTAGAAGTTCACACCAACTTTACCAACTGGTAACCATTTGTATTTATCGTCATTACGAATTTCATTTTCTTCCTTATCTACTGCATCTTGAGCAGACGTTGGGTTACCATTCACAGGAGCAAGATTATATTGAGTTAACTGAACTTTTGGATTACCTGTATAGTAAGCACCTACCTCACCAAATACACCCCAATTTTTATTAAATTTCGGTGCAAAACCAAAACCTACATAAGGGGCGATATTATTTTCATAATTCATCTTACCTCTTACACCACCTTCTTGGCCAGCAACTGCTTGTTGATAGTTTTTACCATCAATTGATAATGTTTCGCCATTACCAATACGTTTAGCTAAGTCATAATCATTATCTAAATAAGCAGCACCCGCAGCTACATATAAGCCTTGAGCCCATGGATTAGAACTAGCGCCCCAAGGACGTATTTCAGCATTTAGATAAATATTATTGTTATCCATATCTAGGTCATATTTAGTACCATTTACAGAGACGTCATCTGTCCACGAAATGTCACCACCGTTATAACCCAGAGCCAAACCTACATATGGGTTGGCTTGCCATAATAAAGCACCACCGTAACCAGTTGTACCTACCTCAGCACGCACCCCTACAGGAAGTAATTGTTTTTGGTCAAATGCATAGCTGTCATGAACAACAGCTTCATCTGCCATTGCAGCACCAGCAGCGAATAAAGCTGTTGTTGTAACTAACACACGTAATGCTTTCATAGTTTTCTCCTCAAAAAGGCTTTGTTTTTAATTTATTCATCTTGTGACTGAAATCATGATAATGACAGCTTAGATTCTTTTTTATACAAAAAATGCTAGATTTCTGTTATTTTTTGATACAAATTGAGTTAAATTTTTATTTTCAAATCATTTTTGTGTAAAAAACACTTGATTATCTAATAAGCTTATTTCGATTTACCTCATTTATATCATCAATTAAACGTAACACGTTTTTTGAAAGATTCTTGTCACAAATTAGTGTAAAATCTTTAAAATTTTTTATGGAAGGAAGATCATGTCTCAGCTTTCTACGATCATTGAGCAAGCATTTGAAGACCGCGCAAATTTTACTGCAGCAGATTGTTCAAGCGAAATTCGCCAAGCTGTTGAAGAAGCAATTGCTGGTTTAGATAACGGTACACTTCGAGTTGCTGAAAAAATCAATGGTGAATGGGTTGTTCATCAATGGTTAAAAAAAGCTGTTTTATTATCATTTAAACTGAATGACAATAAACCAATCGAGTCATGTGATCTTCGTTTCTATGACAAAGTTGAAACTAAATTCTCTGGTTGGACTGAAGAGCAATTTAAAGCTGCAGGTGTTCGTGTTGTTCCTCCTGCTGTAGCACGTCGTGGTAGCTTCCAAGCTAAAAACGTGGTGTTAATGCCATCTTATGTCAACATTGGTGCTTATGTAGATGAAGGCACAATGGTTGATACATGGGCAACTGTAGGTTCATGTGCTCAAATCGGTAAAAATGTTCACTTGTCTGGTGGTGTAGGTATTGGTGGTGTTTTAGAACCATTACAAGCTAACCCAACTATTATTGAAGACAACTGCTTTATCGGTGCACGTTCAGAAATCGTTGAAGGCGTTATCGTTGAAGAAGGCTCAGTCATTTCAATGGGCGTTTTCATTGGTCAATCAACTAAAATTTATGACCGTGAAACTGGCGAAATCCATTATGGTCGTGTACCAGCAGGTTCAGTTGTAGTTTCAGGCAGCTTGCCATCTAAATGTGGTACTTACAGCTTATATGCTGCAATTATCGTGAAAAAAGTTGATGCGCAAACACGCTCAAAAACAAGCTTGAACGATTTGTTACGCGCTGACTAATTTGTTATAACTCTCTTGCGGAGCTTTAATCGCTCCTCATCTCTACGATCAAACTGATCGTAGAGATTTTATTTTTTATATAGTGTGGTATTTCTAGAATGGCTTCCTTACGTTCCTCTGCAATTCCTGTCTCAGACCCTGCGTCCGGTTTACGCATTACCGAGATTTTTTACTCGTTGCAGGGTGAAGCAAATGCCTCTGGCCTACCGACTGTATTTATCCGTCTAACAGGCTGTCCATTACGTTGTAGCTATTGCGATACCACCTATTCCTTTGAAGGTGGCGAACGTTTTTCACTTGAACATATCATTGAAACAGCTACACAATTTCAAACACCTTATATTTGTGTAACAGGTGGTGAACCTCTTGCTCAGCCAAACTGTTTGATTTTATTACAACGTTTATGTGAGGCAGATTTTGACGTCTCTTTAGAAACCAGTGGCGCTCTTGATGTATCAAGAGTGGATCCCCGTGTTTCAAAAGTCCTAGATTTAAAGACTCCAACTTCTGGTGAAGAACATCGCAATCTCATCAGTAATCTTGACCATTTAACACCACGTGATCAAATCAAATTTGTGATTTGTAATCGTGAAGACTATGAATGGTCAAAACAACAAGTTGAAAAATATCAACTGCAAACCAAAGTCAGTACCGTTTGGTTCTCCCCTGCCTTTGCGGTTGAAAAAGGTGCTGTAGGCCTGCCACGTCTAGCACGTGATCTGGCACAGTGGATACTTGATGATAAATTACCTGTTCGTTTCCAACTTCAGTTACATAAACTGCTTTGGAACGATGAATCAGGTCGTTAATCACTCAATAAAATAAATCATTCCGAATATGGAGAAAAATATGCGCTCTCGTGCCATTGTTTTACTTTCAGGCGGCTTAGACTCAACCACTTGCCTAGCTTGGGCACAAGCGCGCTATGAATGTATTGCTATTAGTTTTATGTATGGTCAACGCTCAACCACTGAACTTGATGCTGCAAAAGCATTAGCTCAGCGTTCAGGTGTTGAACATCGTGTAATTAATATTGATCTCGCTAATTTAGGTGGATCAGCACTTACAGATCACAACATTGCAGTACCAGAACAGTTACAAGAAGGTATTCCTGTAACTTATGTACCAGCGCGTAACACTATTTTCCTCTCTTATGCTCTAGCAGCAGCCGAAGTATTTAATGCTGAAGCTATTATTATTGGTATCAATGCTGTTGATTATTCAGGATATCCTGATTGTCGTCCTGAATTTATTGATGCTTTTGCGAATATGGCCCGTTTAGCAACTAAAGCTGGCGTAGAAGGAAAACCACTTAAATTTGAAACACCCCTGTTACATTTATCCAAAGCGAATATCATACGTTTAGGGATTGAACATGGCGTAGACTATAGTCAAACGGTATCTTGCTACCAAGCAGATGCTCAAGGACGTGCGTGTGGTAAATGTGACAGTTGCCGTTTGCGTAAAGAAGGCTTTATCGATGCTGGTGTTACCGATCCAACACGCTATATACCGTAATAAGTAGGTAAAATTTATGAAGTTGTTAAAATCAAATCTTATTCTTTCATCTTTATTCTCAGCAGCTGCACTTATGGCGGGTTCAGCTCAAGCAGCTGAAAACCCAGTTCAAGCGGCATATAAAAGCACTAATGTTAAAGGTGCATTAGTTAACGTTTGTAAAGAACAAACTGCTAAAGGCGGCAAGTTAAGTTCATCTGAAGTTAGCAAATTCTGTAGCTGCCAAGTTGAAGCACAAGGTAAAGTGACTGAAGCACAAAAATGGGAAATCCAAAGCGCAATCAATGCGAAGAAAAGCCCAAGTTCTCTAGGATTTGTACAACAACAAAACCGTGATCTTAAAGCATGTTTTGGTCCTCAGTTAACAACTAAGCTTGAAAAGTTAACTGAAGATGCAATGAAGGCAGCTCAACAACAAGCTCCTAAAAAATAAGATTTTAATGTTCCAAATTAAGCCTGCATTTTTGCAGGCTTTTTTATAGCTCTGTTAAAATGACAGCACTTTTGACCAATTCATTTGATGTAAGCTATGCAAGAACAATGGAAAACTAATGCTAACCATAAAAGGTCTATTGTCTCATTTAGTGGAGGCAAAGATAGTTCTCTAGCACTCTACCATGCAATGCAGACAGGCGAAGTGATTGGGTTGATCGTAATGCTAGAAGAACAAGGCCAACGTTCTCGCTCACATGCCATGCCTCTTGATATTATTCAAGCGCAAGCTAAAGCAATCGGCTTGCCCGTGTTTATGGCTTCATCAAGTTGGAATGACTATGAAGTAAAGTTTATTGAATTACTCAATCAAGCAAAACAACAAGGAGCCGAGGTACTGGTTACAGGTGACCTTGATCTGCCTGAACACGGCTGTTGGCATGATCGAGTAACGCAACAAGTAGGTCTTCAATTAGGAATGCCTCTTTGGCTACGTCCGCATCGTGAAGTTGTTGAAGAATTTATTCAACTTGGATTCCAGAGTGTAGTGGTGACCGTAAACCTTAAACTTGGGATGAAGATAGAAGATTTAGGTAAAACCTTAACTTTAGAATATATCCAAGAGCTTGAGAACCGTGGCATTGATCTATGTGGTGAGGGCGGTGAATTTCATACAACTGTGATTGATGGACCAATTTTTAACAAAGCAATCCCTGTAAGAAAACTCAATATTGTTTATCATGAGGAATACGCTTTTTTACCACTTGAATTAGATCAAATTTAACTTTTAAAGGATAAGAAATGTCTGAGAATATTCAATTGCCAAATCAGGTGTTCCCTACTACACACGGCGAAGTGAACTTGACCGAAGTCGAAAATGAATGGCTAATCATTTACTTCTATCCTAAAGATTCAACACCAGGATGTACAACACAAGCAGTGGGTTTTTCTTGTTTGAAAGATCAGTTTGATGCTTTAGGTGCCCGTATTTTCGGTATTTCACGTGACTCGGTAAAAGCCCATCAAAATTTTACAGAGAAGCAAGCACTTACTATTGATCTGATCAGTGATAAAGAAGAAATTCTTTGTAATCACTTTGATGTGATTAAAGAAAAGAATATGTATGGAAAGAAAGTAATGGGCATTGAACGTTCTACTTTTATTTTCCATAACAAAACTTTAGTTAAAAGCTATCGCAAAGTTAAAGCAGCTGGGCATGCAGAGCAAGTTCTAGAAGACTTAAAAGCTCTACAAACAGCTTAATAAACTTAAGAAACAAAAAGCGAGCATAATGCTCGTTTTTTGTATATGAACAAATTACTTACTCCTTTACTTTGGCGTATGATAAAGACATTAGAATAATTCACGCTAAGGTATTTACATGAGTCTGCTCAAAGTTTGTAATTTACTGTCTAGTGGTCTTGTTATCTCTGCTTGCTCCGTTAGTTCATCCGGTATGCCGCCCTCAATTACACCATCTACCGCACAAGTTGAAACTCCACCTATAAAAATAAGTTGCCAAGATTTACAAAACCCGGCCTATCAACAAGCTGTACTTAAAATAATCAATCAGATTCGCCAGCAATCACGCCAATGTGGACAACAACATTTCGCTGCAACCAGACCATTAAGTTGGAGTAATAATTTATATAAAGGTGCACTTTCTCATAGTAAAGATATGGCAACACACAACTTTCTCGGACATGTTGGCTCCACGGGACTAGATTTAAAATCACGTTTGAAAATTTATAATACACTCGGTAAAGCCAATGGTGAAAATGTCGCGAGTGTACAGAAAACATTAGATGAAGTGATGTCTAGATGGCTGTCGAGTCCCCTACATTGTAGTAACCTAATGAACCCTAAATTTACAACTTACGCAATTGCTTGTGCTTCTGATCAATCTGTAAAACAAAAGAGCTATTGGACTCAACAATTTGGTACACGTTAAAAGGAAAAAAGATGCAATCAGGTTCGATCACCCCTATTTTAAGAATTTTTGATGTCGAGTTAGCTCAATCATTTTATCTTGAGTTCTTAGGTTTTCAGCTTGATTGGCAACACCAATTTGAAGACAACTTTCCATTATATTTACAAATTTCTAAAGATGATTGCGTAATTCATTTATCCGAGCATTTTGGTGATGTAAGTCCACATAGTGCGATCCGTATTTATTGGGAACATATTTATGAGTTGCACAGTGAACTAAGCCAAAAAAATTATAAATTTTCTAAGCCTCAAGTTGAAAAAACAGATTGGGAGACACTTGAACTCAGTATCACCGATCCTTTTTCAAACCGAATTATCTTTTGGGCAGATGCTTAATCGATATACATTTATTCACAATCATCGAGATTAGAACGATCATCTTCTTCAAAACGTTGTTGCAACTGTTGATAAGTGCGTGTTTTTTTAAATTCATCCAAAAATTGAATAGTTCCTACAGGGAAAAATTCCGTTTGGATTTCACCACGATAATAAGCTTCACGCATTGGCGTTGCCGAGATAGAGTCTTTTAAACTATTAAGTTCAACCATAATCCACTCAGGAAATAGTCGTAAATAATATGAAGACTCATCCTTAAAGTGTCCAATCAAACCAACTTTTGAGTTCGGTTCAATTACGCCATTCACTAAAGATTTAACTTGTTTTACCCATTTTTCGTCATTATAAACATCTACTACATGTACAAAACGAATGCGTTTTTGCTCTTCTAACGAGAAATTTGACAAGATCATTTGCTCGCGCTCTACTGCTAAGAACGGATTTTTAATATTACGTTCCATTTGAGCAGAACCTAATGCCAAAACGACATAGTGGCTTTGTTGTAAGGCAATTTCAATTGTCTGCATATGAGCTAAATGAAATGGTTGAAAACGCCCTATAAAAACGAGATAGTCAAATTTATACATAATTAGATTTTCACTTTTTATGAACTCACCAGTTAACCGCATTACAAAAAATATGCGCCATAATGAGAACCTAAAAATTAACAACGTGGTTTAAAGCAAGGATAGTACGATGACACTTAGCTGTATTCAACAACCTCATCAACATTTACACGCAAATTTAGAAGGTGGCGTACTCACCTTAGCCATAAATCGTCCAGAAGCAAAAAATGCACTGTATGGCGAACTTTACTTATGGATTGCCAAAGCACTTGATGAAGCTGACCAAGACAAAGATGTACGAGTAATCGTTCTACGTGGTGTAGAGCAAGATTTTACCGCTGGTAATGACATGAAAGATTTTATGGGTTTTGTACAAAATCCTAATCTAGGCCCAGCAGGTCAAGTTCCTCCGTTTGTACTCCTTAAATCTGCTGCTAGATTATCGAAGCCGCTTATTATTGCAGTAAAAGGTGTGGCTATTGGTATTGGTGTTACGATTTTATTACATGCAGATTTAGTTTTTGCTGACAATACCGCCCTTTTCCAAATTCCATTTGTAAGCCTTGGCCTTTCTCCAGAAGGCGGTGCAAGCCAACTATTGGTTAAACAAGCGGGTTATCACAAAGCAGCTGAACTGCTATTTACTACGAAAAAATTTAATGCAGAAACCGCGGTACAAGCAAGTTTAGTGAATGAAGTCGTTGAAGATGCTTATGCATCTGCTCAGGCAACCGCTCAACATTTAGCAGCTTTACCACTTGCCTCATTAAAACAAACCAAAGCATTGATGAAACATGATTTAGATCAAATTATTGAATGTATTGACCATGAAGCTGAAATCTTTATGCAACGCGTTCAATCTCCAGAAATGCTAGAAGCTGTACAAGCATTTATGCAGAAACGTAAACCAGATTTCTCGCAGTTTAATTAAAAATCAACTTCTATGATTTGAATAAACTCAAAGGCAGGCTCTTCATAAGGATGGCTTGCCTTTAATGCTTTTGCTACAGCCTTTGCATTTGCTTCAATTACAATTGTTTCAACGCGCCACTCATCAACTTGTTCAAGTTCACCCAGCTCTCCGATATAAGGATCTGCACCTTTGACTGGTTTAAATTGCCCTATTCCTTTCACTTGCCATGCGCAGTGTTCATAATTACCGATACCACCCGCACCAGCAGAAAAAATAGCTTGTTTAGTCGACTCAAGATGTGAATCAGGCACGTAATAAATCAGCTTTAACATAGGTAGAATGACTCAAAACTAGTGAACTTACTTTAAATCATACCTTTAAAAAAGCTTCTAAATCAAAGTCAGCTCATCATTACCAAATAATTTGCTCCAATAAAGAGTATTTGAATCGCAAGCGCTAAGCCAAATAAACGCCAGCCCATATCTTTTTTATAAAACGTTTTTATGTGATTTTCATTCTTCATCATTTTGATCTCCGATTTTTTATCATTAAAAATATAAAGCAAAAAATAAGCCATCTATTAAATAATCCTTTATTTAATTTCCTATCCGTTTCATAGTTATTCATTATTATAGTGAAATGAAAATTACTTTTTAACGTTTAAATTTGAAGTAATTTTTACTATAATATTATGCAAATTATATATATTTAATTCTTATGGAAAAAATTTTATCTTCTTCAGAAAAAAAGATGTGGGATACTCCTTCTAGTGATAGAAAAGAAAAAATGTCAACTTCTGAAATAAATGAAAAATATGAAAAGGGAGAGCACCGCATTGTCACTGAGACAAATCGTGAAAAACTACCTAATTTCATAGATGCATTACGTCGAGATGATTATATGGAAGTACGCCCATTTTATCAAAGACGATCAAGATGGGATGAAGCTAGACAATCAAAATTGATCGAATCATTTATTATTAATATACCTGTACCACCTATTTTTCTATATGAAAAATCATACAATTCATATGAGGTAATGGACGGACAACAACGTATCACAGCTATAGCTGACTTTTATGCTAATAAATTTGCTCTCCAAGAACTAGACCTATGGCCAGAATTAAATGGCATGAGATATTCTGACTTACCTAATAAAATTCGCGCTGGATTAGATAGAAGGTCAATATCATCAATAGTTCTATTAAAAGAATCAGCTCCTCATGATGAGGATGCAATATTCTTACGTCAACTCGTTTTTGAAAGATTGAATACTGGCGGTGTTAAATTAGAAAGACAAGAATTAAGGAATTCATTAGGTTCTGGTTTATTCAATGATACTCTTTTTGAAATTGCAAGATATAATTTATTTAGAGAAATATGGGGCTTAGATGAATTTATTGAGGAAGAACTTGAAAATCATAAGCTTCCAATTTACGAAAAATCTTTTTTTAAAAAAATGGAAGATATTGAAGTAGTTTTAAGATTTTTTGCATTAAGGCATATGGATAAATTTCGTTATGGAATACAAGATTTTCTAGACTTATATATGATTAGAAGTAAGGATTTTACTGCTGAAGATTGTATATTTTTAAAAGAATTATATTATAAAACAATAGATACAGCTTATGCTATTTATAATATCAATATATTTAAAACATATGAGGAAGGACGATATTCAAAAAATCCCGTTAAAGGTGTGTATGATGGTGTAATGGTCGCATTATCATATTTTTCTGATAAATTTGAAATTTTAATAAGTAAGAAAGATCGTATAAATGAACTAACTATAAAACTATTTAATGAAGAAGGAATCTCTGCTTTAACTGGTCGTGCAAGTACAAAACAAGATTTAATAAATAGAATTGATTACTTTAAAAAAATTTTTGAAAAGGTTTGCACCGAAGATGTTTGATGCTTTAGAAAATAACTCAATACAAAAAATAGAAGTTATAAAAAATCTGATTTCTACTCATCAAGGAATTACAGATACTTTACCATCACTTGAAAGATTAATTACTAAAGAGTTTTATCTTTCTTCCACAATTACTAAGACCTATGCGATTTTTGAAAATTTTATTAATACAATTATCGCAGACTATCTTGATATATTAAGTGAAATACAAGAATTTTCTAAATTATCTTCAGAATTCCATAAAGAATATCGGATTGGTATTTCACACATTTTGAGCAAACTGGAACATAAAAGATATCAGCATTTAACTCATGAAGATGTCGTAAAATGGTATTATGATGCTATACATAATAATAAGAATTACCGTTTTGTAACTGAAGCACTAACAAGACAAGAAGAGAATTATAGACTCCAAACTATAAATCTTGCATTTATAAAAGTTGATTTAAAAAATTTTCATTCTTGGGTATCACATCATCCAGTTTTAGAAAAAATTTTTCCATCACCTCAAAACAAATTTGCTTCATTAGAAAGTGATTTGAAAAATTTTATTGATTTAAGAAATGAAGCCTCTCATAGATCACTCGAAAATCTACCTGGAGATACTTCATTAGATGGATATTTAGATTTAATTATTGCAATTATCCAAGTTATTTCATCTTATTTTAGGAAATCGGTAATTCTATTAAAAGAAGATCTTTCTTTAATTACCCCTTTAGGAGTTATTACCGAATACTTTAAGAAACATGAGGCATATATTATAAGTTGTAATAAGGATTGTTTTATCAATATAGATTCCAAAGTTTTAGTTTCAACTAACAATAATTGTTTTCTAGCCACAATTGAGTCATTACATGATAATAATATTAGTATTAATGAAATGAAAATTACCAGTCATGAATATGAACTAGGAATAAAGTTTAATATGCCCATTCCTAAAGGATCGAATATCTATATTAATTATAATTAGTAAACAACTGGCTAAATTAGTCAGCCATTAGTAATTGGACTAGAAAACACAGAGATTTTGCACCCTCTATATTCAATATTTTATGTGAATCTTAATGACTTTTTCTCATATATTGTCATAGCGAAAGCCAAACCACACAAAATGACAAAACCACAAGTCATTGGAATTAATGTACCGTTATATAACTGCCCAATAATAGAGGCAAGAATAAGTGACAAGACAGAGGAAGCTGCACCAATAATAGCCGATGCCATTCCAGCGACATGCCCCATTGGTTCCATTGCAATCGCGTTTAAATTACCAAATAAAGTTCCAAATAATAAAAATAAAATGCAGGCATAAAGCATAAACATCCAGAATGAAACAGCCACACCTAAAAGTTGAACTCCTAAGAAAACTAAAGAAATTAAGCACAAACCTAGAAAGCCGTAAATACAGATTGGACGCATACCAAACTTCATAACAATTTTAGAGTTTGTAAATGAAGCGACTCCCATTACACCTGCAAGCACAGCAAAATAAGCACTAAACTCTTGCCCTGTTTTCCCAAACTGCTGCATAAAAATTTGCTGAGAAGTACCTAAGTAACCAATGAATCCACCAAAGCAAAAACCTGCACATAGCAAATAGCTCATAGTGGTTTTGTTACTCACCACTTCTTTAAAACCTTCCTGAAATGCTTGTAGGCGCATAGGTAACCGATTTTCGGGAAGCAACGTCTCTTCCAAACGTAAAGCAACCCATGCCCCCACAACTGTGGCATAGACCATATATAAAACAAAGATCTCACGCCAACCAAAGAAATGGATAATGAGCTGTCCTAAACTTGGTGCAATTGCTGGGGCAACCATAAACACCATCATAATTAAAGACATGATGCGGGCCATTTGAGCCCCACTGTATTTATCTCTAACAATTGAAATAGAAGCTACGTAAGGACCTGATACGCCAACCCCTTGAATGAAACGTCCAACTAGAAACCATTCATAACTTTGTGTGGTAAAGCACAACAAACTTCCTAGAAAGTAAATAAAAATTCCTGTGAATAAAATACGTTTACGGCCAATCGCATCGGATAGAGGGCCAGCAATCAATTGACCAATCGTCATACCGGAAAAAATACCAATAATGACCCACTGTGTCTGATTATTATTTTTTAAGTCAAAAACTCGTCCGATTTCGCCCAAAGCAGGTAGGACTGCATCTATTGAAAAAGAAACAATAGACATGAGCAATGCCATCAGAAGTGCAAATTCATGGAAATGGATTTTTGATTTCATTTTTCTTCTCTGCTATTTATTAATATCGTACTACATACAAATAAGCCACCTTGCGGTGGCTTATTTCAATTTTTATATTAACCAATAAACTTACGTGCATTACGGAACATACGTAACCATGCACCATCTTCAGTCCACTCTTCTGGACTCCAAGAGTGTTGAATTGCACGGAATGTACGCTCTGGGTGCGGCATCATAATTGTTGCACGACCATCTTTAGACGTTACACCAGTAATCGCTTCAGGTGAACCATTTGGGTTCAATGGATAATGTTGAGTCGGGTTGCCGTGGCTGTCAACATAACGCAAAGCAACTTGGTTAGCTGCATTCAAGCCTGCAATATCAGCTTCACTCGCAACTGCACGACCTTCACCGTGTGCTACAGCAATCGGTAAAATCGAACCTTCCATTCCATTAAGCAATACAGAAACAGATTTTTCAACACGAACGTTTACGCTACGTGCTTCAAAGACTTCTGACATATTGCGGTGGAAACGTGGCCAGTGTTCAGCACCTGGAATAAGTGGCGCTAATTGTGACAACATTTGGCAACCATTACAGATACCTAAGCTAAACGTGTCTTCACGATGGAAGAACTGTTCAAACTGATCACGTAATTTCGCATTGAACAATACAGATTTTGCCCAGCCTCCGCCAGCACCCATTACGTCACCGTAAGAGAAACCGCCACAAGTCACTAAACCTTCAAAATCACTTAGGCTAACGCGACCAGCAAGTAAATCACTCATGTGCACGTCAACGGTATTGAAACCAACCTTATCAAAGGCTGCTGCCATCTCAATATGACCGTTTACACCTTGCTCACGCAAGATCGCCATATTAGGACGACGTGTGTTAATGAACGGTGCTTCAATAGGTTCATTCAAGTCAAATGTTGGTTTAGCAATTAAGCCTTGATGTGATTTATCTGCAATTAAAGCAAATTCTTGGTCAGCAGTTTCTACGTTATCACGTAAACGTTGGATCTGATGAGATACCTCAGACCAAGCTTGTTGCAATTCTGCACGCTCTAAAGTCAAACCGTTTACAGATAATTGATCGGTGTTGTTTACACGACCAACTACAGCAATTGCATCTTTCAAGCTAGATGCAGCAACTTCTGCTTGTAAAGCGTCCCAATCAGTTGCCTTAATTTGAAGAACTGCACCAATTTCTTCAGCAAATAAACTTGCTGGAGTTTGGTCTTCTAATGCAACACCTAAACGTGCAGCGAACATCATTTCAGCAACAGTTGCGAGTAAACCACCATCACCGATGTCATGGTAAGCTTGAATCAAGCCACGGTTGTTCCAATCTTGAATTAAAGCAAAGAACGCTTTGAAATCATCAAAACTATCAACGTCTGGAGTGATTGAACCGATTGCTTTATATACTTGCGCAAGAATCGAACCACCTAAACGGAACTGGCCTTTAGATAAATCAATACGTACAAGTACTGAATCTTCTAAATTCTTAAGTTCAGGTGTTAAAGTTTTACGAACATCTGTTACTGGAGCAAATGCAGTAATTACACCTGTCATTGGAGATGTTACAGCTTTGTCTTCACCGTTTTCGTTCCAAGTAGTACGCATTGAAAGCGAGTCTTTACCTACAGGAATCGCAATTCCTAAAGCAGGACACATTTCCATACCAATCGCTTTCACACCTTCAAACAATGCTTGGTCTTCACCTTTTTGACCAGCAGCAGCCATCCAGTTTGCAGAAAGTTTGATATCGCTAATCTGTTCAATGTTTGCACATGCAATATTAGTAATTGCTTCAGCAACTGCCAAACGAGCAGATGCTGCTGGATTTAACAATGCTACTGGCGGACGTTCACCCATCGCCATTGCTTCACCAGTGAAGCCTTGTAAGCTTGTCGTCGTTACTGCTGCATCCGCAACAGGAATCTGCCAACGACCAACCATTTGATCACGTGCAACCATACCTGTAATTGAGCGGTCACCAATGGTGATCAAGAATGATTTAGAAGCAACTGTAGGATTTTTCAATACACGGAAAATCGCATTTTTCAAATCAACTTTTGAAGCGTCAAACTCGTTACCTTTACGCTCAATTGTTTCATAAGAACGTTGCATACGCGGTGTACCACCAAGCATTACTTGCATTGGGATATCAACTGCATTGTTCTGGAACAATGGATCTTCAACAGTTAAATGACGAGCTTCAGTTGCTTCACCTAACACGGCAAATGGACAACGTTCACGAGCACAGATTGATTCGAACTGTTCTAAAGACTCTGGACGAATTGCAAGAACATAACGCTCTTGTGCTTCGTTTGACCAGATTTCCATTGGGCTCATGCCCGGTTCTAATGAAGGAATCTTACGAAGGTTAAGAACTGCACCTAACTCATGGTCATTCACAAGTTCAGGCATAGCATTTGATAGACCACCCGCACCAACGTCGTGTACAGAAACGATTGGGTTGAAGTCTTCTAAGCGCCAGCATGTATCGATCACTTCTTGACAACGGCGTTCCATTTCTGGGTTTTCACGTTGTACAGATGCGAAATCAAGGCTTTCACCCATTGTACCGCTGTCTACAGAAGATGCTGCACCACCACCAAGACCGATTAACATTGCAGGGCCACCCAATACAATGAGCAAGTCACCAGGTTGAATCGCATCTTTTTCTACATGGTCAGGACGAATGTTACCGTAACCACCAGCGATCATGATTGGTTTATGGAAGCCCTTCACTTCACCATTTACATTTTGTTCGAAAGTACGGAAATAACCATTTAATGCAGGACGGCCGAATTCGTTGTTAAATGCCGCACCACCTAATGGACCTTCAATCATGATTTGTAATGGCGATGCCATACGTGAAGGTTTACCGTAGTTTTCTTCCCACGGTTGTTCAAAACCAGGAATATTTAAGTTAGAAACTGTAAAGCCCGTTAAACCAGCTTTTGGTTTACCACCACGACCAGTTGCACCTTCATCACGGATTTCACCGCCTGAACCAGTAGCAGCACCAGCAAATGGAGAAATTGCTGTTGGGTGGTTATGAGTTTCAACCTTCATTAAAATATGAGCTGCTTGGCTCTTATATTTATAAACAAAGTGACCATTTTCATCCGCTTTTGGATAAAAACGCATCGTGTCATAACCCACAATTACAGAAGCATTATCTTTGTATGCAGATAAAACGTCAGTTGGTGATTCTTTGTAAGTGTTTTTAATCATCTGGAACAATGATAATGGTTGTTTTTCACCATCAATTGTCCATTCAGAACCGAAGATTTTATGACGACAGTGTTCAGAGTTCGCCTGTGCAAACATCATCAATTCGATATCATTTGGATTACGACCAAGCTTACCGAATGCTTCTGTTAAATAATCAATTTCTTGTTCAGAAAGCGCAAAACCGAACTCATTGTTCGCTTTAACCAAAGCTTCTTTGCCTTGGCCCAAGATATCAATTGAATTTAATAGTTTTGGAGCTGTTTCTGAAAATAATGCTTTTGCATCTTCAATTTGAGCAAAAACTGTTTCTGTCATACGGTCGTGAAGTACTTGTTTAACTTCATTCGTAATTTCAGTAACGCCTTTTAACGTGAATAAAAGACCACGTTCTAAACGGTGTACTGGCGTATTACAGTTTTTGAAAATATCAGTTGCTTTAGAAGACCAGGGTGAAATAGTACCCACACGTGGTGTAACTAAAATCTGAATCTCATCACTTGCAGATTGACGAAGTTCAAAAGACTCACCGTCATTCAATAATTGCAAAGCAGATTGATGTTGCTGCTCGTTGAGCGCTTGATCAAACAAATAGACCCATTGGCTGTCAAAAGATTGAACAGAACTAATTGACGATAAACGTGTTAATAGTTGAGCTTTCTTAAAAGAAGAATGTGCTGCTGCACCGGCCACGATAAACATGTTGATTTTGGCTCCACGGGCAGGTCTTGTGAACCTTACCGCAATGTGACTTTAGAGAGAGCGCATATTCTACTGCTTCTTGCTAAAATCAGCTAGATGTAGAATCAGTATTCTGTAACCTAATTCTGCAAGAAGTGATTTGTTTTTTGTTCAAAATCATTTTTTTAGTCATTCTTGCTAAAAATAAATTGTTGCATGTTTATTCAATAACATAATAAAACCCGAACTAAGACAAACTATGTCGCACCAAGCTAGTGCTTTTAAGTTTTTTTTGGCATGATCAGGTTTTATAGTTTTGAATAATGATAAATGGAACAAATGCGTTGGTTAGAGCTGCTGTCTGCAGTTCGTTTAGGTAGCAAAAAAAGTAGTACAGAACTGGCTCGTAGCCCATTCCATAAAGATTATGACCGCATTATATTTTCTCAAAGTTTTCGTCAGTTAAACCGTAAGACACAGGTTCACCCTTTAGCACAGCATGATGGCATTCATACCCGCTTAACACACTCCCTTGAAGTTTCCTGTATTGGTCGCTCAATGGGTATGCTTGCCGCAGAAAAAATAAAAGATGAATTACCCGTTTGGATTTCACCTGCCGATGTCGGGGCAATTATTCAGGCAGCTTGTCTGGCCCACGATATAGGTAATCCCCCTTTCGGGCATGCGGGTGAATATGCAATTCGTGAATGGTTCGATGATGCCTCACATGATGATTTTTTAAAAAAGCTAAGTCCCGAAGAAGAAGCCGATGTACGTCAGTTTGAAGGTAATGCTCAAGGATTACGTTTATTAAGTCGCATTGACTATCATCCAAATGATGGCGGTATGCGCTTAACTTATGCAACTTTAGGTGCTTATCTAAAATATCCATGGCTTTCAAAAACAATTGCTTCGCAGGGTGACCGCCCTTCCCATCAAAGAGCAAAGTTTGGTTGTTATCAGTCTGAAAAAGAAATTTTAAAACAGATTGCTGAACAGCTCGGGCTGATTCAACTCGGTGAATATCATTATTGCCGTCATCCACTCACCTACCTGCTAGAAGCTGCTGATGACATTTGTTATGCATTAATTGATTTAGAAGATGGCATTGTCTTGAATATGCTGAGTTACCAAGAAGTTGAACCTATTTTCTTAAATCTTATTGCCGACTATGGTCAACCTGAAGAGTTGTCTCATCCAAACAGTACATGGCAACAAAAAATCTCAGCATTACGCGGCCGCGTTATGAAACGTCTTGTTGATGAAGTCACTACGGCTTTTGCCAAAAATCACTACGAAATCATTACAGGTCAGCTTAAAGGAAATCTTTTGCAATATTGTTCGCCAGATATTGCAATTGGTATCGAAACTGCCAAGAATCTGGCACGTGATAAAATTTTTGAGCACCCACAAAAGTCGGGTTTAGAAATTATTGCTCATCAAAGTTTGCAAACGATTTTGGATGCATTTGTACCGCTCACAACACCGCATAAATCTTTAAGCTTTAAAGAACAACGTTTAATGTCTATCCTTAATCTATATGGTGCTAACTTTAGCAATAATCACTACAGCAATATCATGCAAGTCCTCGATATTATCAGTAAGTTCTCAGATCATCAGGCTTATAGCTTGGCGCAAGAGCTACAAGGCAATAAAATAGGTTTGTTTTAAGCTGGCTTGATATAGAAAGAAATAAAACTAGTGTCGTTTTCAATTCATTTTAGAACGACCAGATTTACAGTTATGAATAAGTGAAATTACGCTATGATCGGATGTTTAATTGGCGAAGTGTTTGCCCTAGAAGCCCCTACTGTCTTACTAAATGTAAACGGTGTGGGTTATGAAATTGATACGCCACTTTCAACATTTTGCCAATTACAAAAAGGCCAGAAAGTTACGTTATGGACGCATTTGGTTGTTCGTGAAGATGCTCAACAACTCTACGGTTTTAGTGATGCTCAAGAGAAAACAATTTTCCGCACCTTATTAAAAGTAAACGGTGTCGGTCCGAAAATGGCATTGGGTATTTTATCGACGCTAAGTGTTGAGTTATTGGTTCACACCATTGAACATGATGATATTAATACGCTGGTCAAAGTTCCAGGGGTTGGCAAAAAAACAGCTGAACGTTTAATGATTGAACTCCGTGACCGTTTCAAAACATTGGCTCAAGGCACTTCAACTGTGGCGACCATGCCTCAAATTCAATTTGCTGCAAACTCTCCTGTTGCAGAAGCAGAAGCTGCTTTGCAATCTTTAGGTTATAAGCCACTTGAAGCACAAAAAGCTGTTGCTGCGGTTAAAGCCGATTACACAGAATCAGCCGATATTATTCGCGCTGCTCTCAAATCCATGATGAAGTAAAACACTTATGCAAGACCGTCTAATCAGTGGAACAGAAAAACCTGAAGATCATTTTGATCGGGCTATTCGACCAACTTCTCTTGCCGACTATATTGGGCAACCAGTCGTACGCGAGCAAATGGAAATTTTCATTGGCGCTGCTCGTGGTCGTGGTGAAGCTCTCGACCACACACTGATTTTTGGTCCGCCCGGCTTAGGTAAAACCACACTAGCTAATATTATTGCACGTGAAATGGGTGGCAACCTCAAATCGACTTCAGGGCCTGTCTTGGAACGTGCAGGCGATTTAGCGGCAATGCTGACTAATCTTGAAGAAGGCGATGTTTTATTTATTGATGAGATTCATCGTCTTTCACCAGTGATTGAAGAAATCCTCTATCCAGCAATGGAAGATTACCAACTCGACATCATGATTGGTGAAGGCCCTGCTGCTCGTTCAATTAAACTCGATTTACCCCCTTTTACACTCGTCGCTGCCACCACACGTGCGGGCTTACTGACCTCACCACTACGTGACCGCTTCGGTATTGTGCAACGTCTTGAGTTTTACTCTGTAGAAGACTTGACTCACATTGTGTCACGCTCTGCAAACCTAATGGATGTACCCATTACAGTTGAAGGCGCAGAAGAAGTAGCACGCCGATCACGCGGAACACCTCGTATCGCCAACCGTTTATTACGACGTGTTCGTGACTATGCCCAAGTGAAAGGCACAGGCGAAGTGACCCATGAAATGGCACAGCGTGCGCTTGATATGCTCAATGTTGATAAAGCTGGCCTAGATACCCTAGACCGACGTTATTTGAGCATGCTACTCGAACGTTTTGATGGTGGCCCTGCTGGAGTTGAAGCGCTTGCAGCAGCGATGGCTGAAGACAGCGGTACGCTTGAAGACGTGATTGAACCTTATTTAATTCAACAAGGTTATGTCATGCGTACTGCAAGAGGTCGGATTGCAACTAACCAATCTTATTTACAGTTTGGAATGACACCGCCTGAGCCTAAAAACTAATCAAAGGAAGAGAATTTTCTCTTCCTTTTTTAATTTAATCTCTCTATCCAATTAAAATAATAATTGTCTTATCAATAAATTAGCCACTCTATACCTTTTAAGTCTTTCTTTATACCTTATTGATTTTTTAATATTTTAAAAAACTGAATTATAAGAAATCTAGATGCAAATCTTATGAACAATAATATTTTTAGGATAAGGATATGTACAAAAAAGCCGCTTTGATTTTTCCACTCGCTTTAATGAGCCAGCTGAGCCTAGCAGATTGGGTAAAAGATGCTGCACAACAAAATGAAAATCAGGTAATTCAATTAAGACAACATATTCATGAGCATCCTGAACTTGGCAATATGGAATTTAAAACATCTGCACTAGTTCAAAAAGAATTAAAGTCCTATGGCATTCAAGTCAAAACAGGTTATGCGAAAACAGGTGTTATTGGCATTTTAAAAGGGAATAAACCCGGCCCTATTATTGCACTTAGAGCCGATATGGATGCACTACCTATGGAAGAAAAAAGTGGTGTTCCCTTTGCGAGTAAACAAAAAGCAATTTATCAAGGTAAAGAAACTTATGTGATGCATGCCTGTGGACATGATGCACACACAGCAATGTTATTAGGTGCAGCAAAAATTCTGGCTGCGAATAAAGATAAAATATCGGGTACGGTTGTCTTTGTTTTTCAACCCGCTGAAGAAGGTGGAGCAGATATAGACAACTTTACGCAGGGTGATCAAATAGGTTCAAGAAAAATGATCACAGATGGCGCATTTAGAGATTATAAACCCGAGGCTATTTTTGGAATGCATGTCATATCTGGTATGCAAAGTGGGCACCTTTATTATAAAGATGGTGCCATTTTAAATAGTGCAGATCACTTGCGTATTCAGGTCAACGGCAAGCAGGTTCACGGCTCAACCCCTTGGTTAGGTAGAGATCCGATTTATGCATCGGCACAAATGATTAATAATTTACAGAGCCTTATTAGTCGAAGAACTGATCTCACCCAAGGCATGGGCGTTGTCAGCATCGGTAACATTCAAGGGGGTACGGCAGGAAATGTGATTCCTGAACAGGTCAATATGATCGGTACTATTCGTTCTAATAACGAACAGATACGGGCAAATATCTTAAAAAGTTTACCTGCCATGATAGAGCATAACGCTCAAGCCAATGACGTGACCGCCAAAGTTGAAATTGCTCCTTACGCTCCAGTAACCATGAACGACAAAGCGCTCACTCAATTTATTCAGCCAACCCTGGCCAAAGTTGTTGGCGATTCAAAACTCCATGTTTTAGATCATAATGCAAGCGCAAGTGAAGATTTTGCCTATTATGGCAAGTTAATGCCGTCATTCTTTGTTTTCTTGGGTGCAACACCAGAAAATCAAGACTTAACTCAGGCGGCACCAAATCATAGCCCTTATTTTATTGTAGATAACAAGGCTTTAAAAACTGGGACCGAGCTACATGTAAGATTCGTATTAGATTATCCGAATATATCAAAACAAGTTCAAACTTCATGGAAGCCTTCTTAACTTAAAAAGCTTGCTAGCCATAAGATATAGCGTTTTTAGATTAGAAATACAGCAACCGCAATTGAAAGGTTGTGCCATAGGACTTAGTATGCAATCTGCTAAACTGCCCCGTATTTAAAAGCAGATGTATGGCTGTTGAATAGAGCTGATGTTTTATTCAAAGCCATATTTTAAATATAAAGCTCTATAGTGAACTAAAACGGAATACTCTCATGGCGAATCATTTTGAATTCAACATTCGTGTTTATATTGAAGATACGGACGCAGGTGGTATTGTTTACCATGCCAACCATATTCGCTATATGGAACGTACCCGTACTGAATGGCTCCGTGCTTCTGGCGTTGATCATTACTGGCATCAAAAAGACTACAACTTTGTCGTACACAAAATTGACGTAAAATACATGCGTCCTATTTTAATGGATGATTTAATTACTGTTACAGCACGTGTAGTTTCATGTAAAGCTGCGTCATTTGTGTTGCAACAAAATATTTATCGTGGTGAAATCTTGCTTGCTTCTGGCGAGGTTGAGTTGGCATGTTTAAGTAAAGAACTTGTAGCTCGTCGTCTTCCAGAAGAAATACGTGATCTTATTCGTAAAGAATTGGAACAAGACTAAAAAAACAACCGGCATATGTAACCTATGGCAACAAACATTGAATCAACCCTGCATATTTCTGACCTTATTTTACAAGCAAGTCCAGTCGTTCAGTTGGTCATGCTAATTTTATTGTTAGCATCAATCTTTAGTTGGTATCTGATTGCCAAGTTACATATGAGTTATAAAAAAGCACATCAAGACGATGAACATTTCCAAAAAATGTTCTGGTCTGGTGCCGAACTCAATACGCTTTATAACAATGCTCAACTCAACTCAAAGCGCTCTGGGCTTGAAGATATTTTTTATCAAGGGTTGAGCGAATTTTTTAAACTTAAAAAGCGTCAGGCTCCTGTTTCACAAACAATTGAAGGCACTGAACGTATTTTGCGTGTAGGTTTGAGTCGTGATCAGAGCCATTTAGAATACGGCTTAGGTACTTTAGCAAGTATCGGTTCTGTAGCACCGTACATCGGTCTATTCGGTACTGTTTGGGGTATTATGAATGCCTTTATCGGTTTAGCTGCGGTTGATCAGGTAACTCTAGCAACTGTTGCACCAGGTATTGCCGAAGCACTTATTGCAACTGCAATTGGTTTGTTTGCCGCAATTCCTGCTGTATTAGCTTTTAACCATTTCACTGCTAAAAGTGAAAGTGTTTATTCTGATCGCGCTTTATTTGCTGAAGAGATGATTGCTTTATTGCAACGTCAATCTGTGGGTTCATCACAGGAAGATGCATAATGGCAATTCAGCGTTCAGGGCGCTTTGAGCGCATAAAAAAACCATTAAAAAGTGATATGAACGTCGTACCTTATATTGACGTTATGCTCGTGCTTTTGGTTATTTTTATGGTAACTGCCCCTATGATTACCAGTGGTATCAAGGTCGATTTACCTCAAGCAAATAACCATCCAATCGAATCAAAAGATATGCCAGCCATGGTAACAATTGGCAAAGATGGCAATATTTATCTCCAGTATGAAAATTACAAAGATAATGAACCATTATCTCGTGAAAAACTTGAAGAAGTTTTAAGCGATGCTCAAAAACAAGCTGAACAAGAAAACAAACAACTCACAGTTTTAGTCAATGGTGATAAGTCTCGTCCTTATGGTGAAGTCGTATCATTGATGGCGAGTTTACAAGAAGCAGGTTTAACTCAAGTTGGCCTTCTGACAGAGCCTTTAAAATAAGCTATGAACAAAAATCAAAAGCCGCCCTTTAAACAAAATGCGATTGCATTGAGCTTTACACTCGGAGTTCATGCAATTGCCATTGTTGGCTTGCTTTTTTTAGGCTTGAGTAAACCACCTGAACAGCCAAAAAAGCTAACAACTATTTTAGTTAAGCCAGAAGATTTGCCTCCTCCTTTAGCAAAAGAAGTTGAACAAGAGACTACAGCTACCAATGAAGCAAAAGAGGTATTAGCCCCTGTTGTGGATGAAACGCTTCCTCAAAATCTTCCGACTACGCCTCCTCCTCCAACAGCTCAACAACTTGCTGCCCAACAGCAAAAGGCCGAACAGGCACAACAAGCTAAGTTAGCTGAGCAAAAACGTAAAGCTGAAGAAGCTGCAAAAATGAAACAAGCAGCGGAACAGCAACGTAAAGAGGAAATACAAAAACAGCAGGCTGAAGCTAAAGCAAAATCAGAAGCCGAACAAAAGCGCAAGGCCGAACAAACGGCAAAAGCTCAAGCAGATGCCAAAGCTAAGCAAGAGCAAAGTGAAGCTCGTAAAGCTGCTGAAGACGCTAAACGTAAAGCTGAGGCTGATGCAAAATTAAAACGTGAAGCTCAAAAGGCCGAAAATGCTAAGCTTCAAGCACAACAAGAAGCTAAGCGAAAAGCTGAAGCAGATGCTAAAGCCAAGCAACAAAAAGCTGCCGATGACGCTAAACGCAAAGCTGAAGCTGCTGCTAAAGCCAAACAGCAAAAAGCTGCAGATGAGGCTAAACGTAAAGCTGAAGCAGATGCTAAAGCCAAGCAGCAAAAAGCTGCAGACGACGCTAAACGCAAAGCTGAAGCTAAGCAACAAAAAGCTGCTGACGAAGCTAAACGTAAAGCTGAGGCCGATGCGAAAGCCAAACAGCAAAAGGCTGCTGACGATGCTAAACGCAAAGCTGAGGCTGACGCTAAAGCCAAGCAAAAAGCTGCTGACGATGCTAAGCGTAAAGCTGAAGCAGAGGCCGAAGCCAAAGCTGCATCTGCTCAAAAAGCACAAGAAGAAGCAGCTCAAAAGAAAGCTGAAGCTAAAAAAGTTGCTTCTTCAGCTAGACGCGATTTTGAACAAAAAATTCGACGCTCTTGGGACGTTCCAACTGGCAGTAGTGGTAAAACAGTTGGTGTTCGCTTCACTCTCTCCGATTCGGGAAGCGTTAACTCTATTGTGATCACACGTTCAAGTGGTGATGATGCCTTAGACGCAAGTATTAAAGCTGCAATTCAAGCCGCAGCGCCCTATCCTATGCCATCAGATCCAGATGCAAGACGTGAAGCAAGAAGTGTTAGCTCTACATTTAGAGCGCAATAATTTTGAAAGAGTTACATGCTTTAAATAGTTTAAGGCATGTAACTATGCTACAAAATCAACAGTCACAAAAATACCTGCTATGACTTTAAACTTATGAATACGAGCCGCAAACACCTGCTATCTTTAGCACTGATCACTGCCTTAAGCCCTATTGCTTCTACCACTGCTTTTGCCCAGTTATATCTGGAAATTGCCAAAGCACCAGATCAGGCACCCAAAATTGCTATTGTCCCGTTTACCAACGACAATGGGCTCTATCCTATTGTTGAAACAGACTTAAACCGTTCTGGGCGCTTTACAAGCTCATCTAAAAATTTACCTGCCAATGCTGCAATTAATCAGATTCAAGCTTCTGACTGGCAAGCCGCGGGTATTCCATATGTAGTTACGGGTCAAATTAAACAAACAGCGACAGGTTTTGAAGTTCACTACCAACTTTATGATGTACAAAAGCAACAATACATTTTAAATGAACTTTTAAATGTACCAGCTGCTCGCATACGTCAGGCTGGTCATATGGTAAGTGATGCTATTTATCAAGCACTTACTGGTATTCCAGGTGACTTTAGTGGCCGTATTGCATATGTACTAAGAAACCCTGCAACACCTGCTGAGCGTTATACATTACAAATTGCAGATACGGATGGTGAACAACCAAAGACTGTTTTATCGTCTCGTGATCCAATTCTTTCTCCGGCATGGACACCAGATGCTAAAAAAATTGCTTATGTTTCTTTTGAAACTAAACGTCCAGCAATTTATTTACAGGATTTATCAACTGGAACACGTGAAGTTCTTACTAGTTTCAGAGGCCTAAACGGCGCACCAAGTTTCTCACCAGATGGCCAATCAATGCTGTTTACAGCATCTATGAATGGCAACCCTGAAATTTATCAAATGGATTTATCAACTCGCCAAGTCAAACGCATGACAAATGACTCGGCAATTGATACCGAAGCACGTTATACACCAGATGGAAAATCCTTTATTTTCACTTCTGACCGTGGTGGCTCTGCCCAAATTTATCGTTACACCTTTGCTGATGGCTCAGTAAAGCGTTTAACATTTAAAGGGTCATTTAATGCACGTGGAACTCTGAGTGCAGATGGCAAAAAGATTGCACTTGTTCATCGCCCAAGTGGCAGCAGTTATAAAGTTGCAATTCAAGACATTAATACTGGCATCACCAATATTCTTACCCCAACTAGTTTAGATGAATCACCAAGTTTCTCACCAAATGGGCAAATGGTGGTCTACGCAACTCGTGAAGGCAACCGTGGCTTGTTGTCTATTATGTCTACTGATGGACGTTTTCGTATGAATTTGCCAAGCGAACAAGGTGAAGTACGTGAACCAGCCTGGGCACCAAAATAACTTTTAATTCCATTGACGGAGATGATCATGAAATCAATCAAGTATTTAGCTCTACCCTTTCTTAGCGTAGCACTCGTAATGACAGGCTGTGCTAGCCGTAAACCTGCAGCGACGACCACGACTGGTACAAATCCAAGCACGGTAAACACTTCTGGTTTAAGTGAAGATGCTGCATTAAATGCTCAAAATTTGGCAGGTGCTTCATCTAAAGGTGTAACTGAAGCAAATAAAGCGGCTTTGGCTAAACGCGTTGTTCACTTTGATTATGACAGCAGCGATTTATCTACTGAAGACTACCAAACACTTCAAGCTCATGCTCAGTTCCTTATCGCAAATGCAAATTCAAAAGTTGCATTAACAGGCCATACAGATGAACGTGGTACACGTGAATACAACATGGCTTTAGGTGAGCGTCGTGCTAAAGCTGTACAAAGCTATTTAATTACCAATGGTGTAAACCCGCAGCAACTTGAAGCTGTAAGTTATGGTAAAGAAGCTCCTGTCAATGCGGGACATGATGAATCAGCGTGGAAAGAAAATCGCCGCGTTGAGATTAATTACGAAGCAGTCCCTCCTTTATTAAAATAAGGGATATGCATAAAAAAACGCTCATAATAATATGAGCGTTTTTTTATTACTTAAGAAGATTTCTTTTCTTCTTCAGGATGTTGCATGGACTCAATCAAATCATGCTTATTAAAATCTTTATATTCAGGTTTTGCCTCATAATCTTTCCAAGCTTCCTGAACATTTTCTTTCGAAATTTCATCTAGATTGATTGGTTCACCTGCCGTGGGGGTCGCATCAAACTTCTTTGTTGTCATTTCGATTCTCCTAAAAATATACAATCCTTTGTAATGCAATCAACATACCATTTTAATTGGGGCTTGTAAGCATAAATCCAACACAAATAAAGTAAGATAATTTTTATTTTGTGACATTCTCATCTAGAATATGCCACGTATTTATCTGACTCATTTTGATGCTTGAAGCACAGGAGCGTTTTTTTATGTCCAACCTCACTTTGTCCCAATTTTTACAACAACAAAAAGGGAATCTAACACCTGAGTTGGCTCAAGTCATCGATACTATTGCCACGACCTGTAAAACAATCGACCAAGCATTACAAAAAGGTGCTCTGGCTGGTATTTTAGGTAGTGCTGGCAATGAAAATGTTCAGGGTGAAACACAGAAAAAACTTGATGTGATTTCGAATGACTACTTAATTGATGCTTTAAAAGTACACCCGCACGTAGGCGGTCTCGCTTCTGAAGAGCTTGATGAGTTCACACCTGCACAAGAAAATGGTAAATACCTCGTTTTATTTGATCCATTAGACGGCTCAAGCAATATTGATATCAATATGTGTGTAGGTACGATTTTCTCTATTTTGCCTGCAAAAAATGCAGTAACACAAGCAAACGATTTCATGCAAGCTGGTACACAGCAAGTTGCTGCTGGTTATGTACTTTATGGCCCATCAACTATGATGGCTTTAACTGTAGGAAATGGCGTAGCATTCTTTACTTTAGATCCAGAAACTCAAACCTTCTTGCTTACTAATGAGAATGTACAAGTTCCAGCAGACACTCAAGAATTCGCTATTAATGCATCTAACCAGCGTCATTGGGAACAACCAGTAAAACAATATATTGATGAATTACTCGCAGGCAAGACATCTGTTCGTGAAAAAGATTTCAATATGCGCTGGGTAGCATGTATGGTGGGTGATATTCACCGTATTTTATGTCGTAGTGGTATTTTCCTTTACCCATACGACTTAAAAGATCCGAAAAAAGCAGGTCGTTTACGTTTAATGTATGAAGCGAACCCAATGAGTATGCTCATTGAACAAGCAGGTGGTGCATCAACTACTGGCCGTGTACGCATTCTAGAGATTGAACCTACAGAACTTCACCAACGTGTACCTGTGATTATCGGTTCTAAAAATGAAGTTGAACGCGTAACAAGCTACCACTAATAATTTTAATTACTTAGGGCATCATAGTATGATGGTGCCCTTTTGTTGGATATTTTCTTATGGCGGTTATTTTTTTAGAATCAAAAGACAATGCAAAAATTAAACATTTGCGTGGATTAATCGAACTCAGTAACGCCCGAAAAAAGCACCAACAAACCGTTCTTGAAGGCACACATCTTTGTTTGGCGTGGTTACAACAGCAAAAGAAGATTTTTTCTTTATTCACGACAGAACAAGCATTAGAACACGAAGATTTAAAGAAAATAACAGAGCTACATCAAGGCCATATTTTTGTTATTAGTGAAGTTTTATATAGAGATTTGAGCACATTAGGTACAAGCTTACCTTGTTTAGCGATTATTGATTTACCTAAAACTGCATCAACTATCGACTACAATGTAGACACCTTAATTCTAGAAAATATTCAAGATCCGGGTAATGTAGGTACTTTGCTACGTTCAGCAGCAGCAGCAAATATTAAACAAATCATTTGCACACAAGGCTCTGCATCACTTTGGTCACCACGAGTTTTAAGAGCAGGCATGGGCGCTCATTTTAGCTTACATTGTTTTGAAAACTTTCAGCTGACAGATATCCTTCCAAAATTCCAAATTCCAGTTTTTGTTACTAGCTCTCATCGCTCAACTAGTCTTTACTCAAAAGACCTTTCTAAACCGTGTGTGTGGATTTTAGGAAATGAAGGACAAGGTGCTAGTGATTATGCATTAGATCACGCACAATCAGTGACTATTCCTCAACCAGGTGGACAAGAGTCATTAAACGTGGCAATTGCAGGATCTATTTGTTTTTTTGAGATGGTTCGCCAGCGCCAATAAAACGTTAATTTATTTTACATCGCACATATTTGTGAAAAAAATCAATTACACTAGTAAAAAATAACCGATTGTTGTCAACCTCCCACCTCTTTTCAACGTTATATAAGAGATATATTGAAGATAAGGTGGGTATGTCCAATGACAGGATTTTCCATCTCCATGGATTTAGCACCGAAAAAGTCTCGATCGGAAACATCTAGTGCTCATGCCAGCACGGCTGAGCAACGCCTGAAAGTTTTTATGCAAGATGTTACTGGTCGTGCTTTGGTGATGATGGAGAGTGCTACCCAAGGTCAACAAGGTATTGCGATGGATTTGGTACAAGAAGCATTTATTGCTTTGCACAAATCTTACGCCGATAAAAGTACTGAAGAATGGTATCCCCTGTTTTACACTATTTTGAATAACAAACTTCAGGATTGGCGCCGCAAAGAAGCTCGTAGAGCAAACCCATTTTCATTCTTCAAAAAAGTTAGTCTGGATAATGACGACGACGAAGTTATCGATGTAGTTGATGAAAAAGCTATTAATCCTGCAGATTTTCTCGATCAAGCGGTAACGATAGAGGAGATTCGGGAAGCAATTGAAAAACTACCTGTTCGTCAACAACAGGCATTTATGTTACGTGCGTGGGAAGGGTTTGACACCCATACAACAGCTCAGATCATGAACTGTACCGAAGGTAGTGTGAAAACCCATTATCACCGAGCAATTCAGGGACTTAGAGAATACTTGGCACATTTAAATCCCTTGGGAGGTTCTGATGAATCATGATGATTTCACTAAAAAGGTGACATCCAAACTTGATAGTTTGGCAGATCACCATAAAAATAAAACAGTGGTCATGAATCATGTGCTTGACCATATTCAACAAAAACCAGCCTCTTATTATAGTGTCTGGAAAATGACTGGTTTCGCACTTGCCGCAGCAATTACAGGTTTTGTGATTCTGCCTAACTCAGTCGAAATTGTGGATAAGCCACAAAATCAAGTGATCGTAAATCCTAAATTATCTCCACAAATGGTGGAAGATTTAGAGATGTTAATGGTGTTGGGTGAGGATAAAGTACAACATGGCAGCTAAAAAATTAGCGCTTATCCTGTGTTCATTAAGTTTCTTGCAGACAAGTTTTGCAGGTTTTGAACGCTTTTGGATTTTTTCTAAAGATGCCAATGCACAAGTCGATGACACATGGGATGCCCTTTCCGAAGAAGAGCAACGTGCAGTCATTAAACGTTACCAGAGTTTAAAAGAGCTACCAGCGAATCAAAGCACCAACTTACAGCAACGTATGGACTGGTTTACTCAACTTCCTGAAGCTGAAAAACAAAAAATGCGTGAAGCATGGCAAAAAATGAGTACGCAAGAGCGTAAAGACTTACGTGAGCGGATGCTTAAAGCGAGTGGTGAAGAAAGAACAGCAATTCGTGAAGAATACATGAACAAGTATTTAGAACACTAAGTTCTTATCTGGCTATCAAAGATAAGACATCTAATCACTTAATTATTTTGATTTTATTTCTTATAAAAAGCCTCCAATTGGAGGCCTTTTTATTCTTTAGGTTTATTTACGGTAGCGTCTATAAGCTGCTAAACCAAGTAAAGAGGTTAAAGATAAAATTCCGAGGCTACCACCACCGCCTCCACCACGCGTATCATCTGTAGTAGTAGCGGTACTTACAAGGTTAATTGTGCCAGCTTTAGGTGAGATTTTCCCATCAGCATCATAAACGTTATAACTTAATGAGTCATTAAAAGTATTAAATACGTTATTTGCCTGAATATAGATATTTCCGCCATAACAAATTTTATCCTTGTCATCTTTCGGGCATGGCCCTTCTCGATCAGCCTTAATTACTTTAAAAATACCATCTTTCGAAGTTTTGCTTGGTAAATAAATAGGTAACTCTACACCGTCTTCATTTACCCAAAATTGTGATTTAGGCTTTAAAAGCGTATTTATAGGGCCGTCACCATCATCGTTAGCATATTTAAGTAAATTCAATGGAATAATTTCATTTGCAAGATATTTAAAGGTAATTGTCCCATCACCAGAAACTGGTTCTATATTATTAAAACGAGCTTTTATCAGACCGCTTGAGCTTAATTTATTATCAGCTGTTGTAATTGTATATTTACAATAAGCATAGGTACCAGCTTGAGTCACCGTATCGTCTTTGCGATAAAAAACAATTTGCTGTAAAGCACTATTCCACTCACAGAATACCTTGTCCTGATCAGATAGATCTTTAACTTGTTGAGCATCATATTTATCATCAAGAGATCCAATACCTAATGGCTCAGTTGCAATACGATAATCTGTGGTGTTGAAGAACTTCAGCACATGATTAGCGTCTTCAGTCGGTAAAGGTAAATCATAGTTCTTTAAATCAAGATAGATTGCGCGATATTTAAGATTTGCCTTAGTTGTATCAATTAGATTCTTAAACTCCGCTAAACGTACTTTATAGTAAGTAATAAAGTTAGAAGGTGTCTTAGGGTCTTTAATATAATTATCAAATAAATCATAATTTTGTTGATAAGTATCAATTAAAGTCGTTAATGAAATATTACTAACATCCTCTAAATCACCTGCAGTGAGCTTCATTAACTCAACAGAGCCAATATCACAACTATTACGACTTTCTGGCTGATAATATGAGGTAATGTCTGCCAAACGATTTAAACCACGTTGGTCAATTGTGGCACAACTTCCTTTACTATCTTGATCAACGTCAATTAAATCTGTGCTAGAAGAAATATTTTTTGGATAGTAAATAGGTAAAAAGCCTGTATAAGCTGTTGCTGGTTCTACTAAAGGACTTAGCAGATTACTAAAAGATTGTGTACTTATATCAATATTCGTATGGCCATCTGGTAAAGACTCTTTTGGTATATCACATTTTGCTGTTGCTGATGTCCAGTCAAGTGCATTGAAATCTAGCGTTAGACCTACACTCTTTTGCTCTGCTGCCGCACCTAAAAGATATTTACAGGCATAACTTCCGGTATTATAAGCCAATACGTTAAAACTTAGCTTTTTTGCGCCCAATTTATCGTAGAGGAAAGTACTATTCGCGTTGTTTTCAACAATTGTATTATTTAAAAGTACTAAACTACTGCTTGAACTTAAAATACTTGATGTATTGGCTGGATTATTGCTACCACCAGTAAACTTAATAATACTGCCGCTAGTACTATTCGCTATATTTTTTGCAATGGTATTAACCGATAATGTCGCAGTAGGTTTACCACAGAACTCAAATGTACTTGTTGAAGCTGTATTACCATTATTCACAATACTATTTGATGTAAGAGTAATAGTACGTGGTGCATAGACAGTGTCGCTAAAACACCCCATTGATAAAACACTACCTTGTGTTGCGTTATTACCTTTAAGTAATGAATGATTTACTGACAAAGTAATATTAGGCGAAGCTAAATAAATTGCTCCACCGTTTGTTGCTTGAGATGATAAAATCTGGCTATTTTGCAAAGCGATATCAGCACCAGCATAAATCGCACCACCCTGGCCAGTTGTAACGCCATTTTCAAGAATTACATTATTTAAGGTCAAGGGCTGTTTATAGGTAGTCGTATTGAAAATGCGTGATTTACCTTGAGCATTAATACGTGTTTGTAAGTCAAGTTGTGCAGGATAATCATTAGTTAATACACTTTTTTTCTGCCAATCTACGGGATCAGCACCAAAAATAGCAATATTAGCATTTGGAACTAATTCCTTATTTAGAGTGTAAATTCCTGCTTTAAGCTGAATCGATTTTTGAGTAGTTTCACGTGTATCAATAACAGTACATCCACCATACGATTTACGCAACTCAGCTGTTTTTATCGCTTCACGCAATGAGCAGGCATTAGTATTTTCACCATCTTCATCGTCAAAAGTTGTAACATCAATTCTTCCAGTCGTTGTATCTGCAAATAATGGCATCGCAGCAATCACAGCTAATGCTAATAAAGCCTTTTTATAATTTTTCATAGCCTTTATCATCCTTGATTATGACTTTAAACGTCTTAAAGCAATTAAGCCAAATAGACCTAAAACTAAACCACCACCTACACTTCCCCCGCCACCCGTGCTTACAGATTTATCTTCAATACCTGATGGTGGATCTTGCACGATTTGAACTGGAACAGTTAGATAAACATCCGCAGCATCATTAAAACGTGTGGTAGTAGTAACGACTAATAGATTAAATACATCTGCTCCATGCCAGTTCCCATTTGGAACATAAGTTAAATTTCCCTGAGCATCAATGGATAAAGTCCCTTTAGATGGTGTACTGGTTTGAACAATCTTCATACACCCAGACTGCCAGGCTTGACCATCTGTTCTTTTTCCAAACATTTTTTCACATGTTTGTGGAGAAACTAACTCTCCATCACCTACAACATCGGCAATATTAAATTTGGCAATTTCCCCATACTTAATATCTTGACCATGTGTACTGATATCATCGCGGTTGATAATTAATTCAATTGCACCTAAATCACATAACTCGTCATAACCACTTCGATTCTTTCCACGTTGATCTTGCTTTTCACAACTCGCCAAACCGACAGAAGTTCCATCGCTATATAAACGACCTTTGTTAATTAACAATGATTGCGAAAGACTAGTATATTTATCTAAAACTCGAGGTTTAAAGAATCCTAAAAAACTATCACTCGGTGTTGAATACGGACATAACAAACCATCTGCTGGTGGTACATCACAGGTTCCTTCATCTGCATTTCCAGCAATTAGTTCTTCACTTGCAGGGTATAGAATATTTGGTAACTCTGCAGAAGCATTACGGTTACATTCCGTTGTTACTAAATTACTCTGCACAATCGTTTTATCTGTTGTAGATACCTTACAGTTTGTCGTATTACCTACTAAAATACTATTAGAAACAGATGCTTTTCCTTGTGGAGCATCAAAATACAAGCCTCCCACATTTTTAATCATAGTAATATTATTGATCACCATTCCATCACGGACATTGGCAATAAAATTACCCTTATTATGAAAAATCGTACTATTACTTAAACCAATAATACGAGAGGTTAAATATCCACCCGTACTTTCATCTGCAAATTTAGTTTCAGCATGAAATAATGCACCATCTGCAGCAGTTACTTCATTATCACGCACTACAGAGCGAGTAATATAGTAAAGTGGCATATCACTATATAAAACGCCTCCCTGACTCGCTTTATTATTCTGAATCAAGCTATTAGTGATCGTTACCGAACCCGCTGTTTTTGTAGTATTTGATAAATTACCAGCGTTATAAATTGCTCCACCATTTGTTGCATATCCATCCATTAAACGAGAATTTTGAATAACCAATTGTTCATGGTTATAAATCAATCCACCGTTACCTTGAGGTATTACGCTCTTTAGGCCAGCACCCTTTAAATTGACATCAATAAATGAAACTGTAAAAGAGGCTTTTTCAACACTACCATCATCTATACGGAATAATTGATCTGTACCTATCATTTTAATCGTTGCATTATGTGAATTGGGTGCACCTTCCTCAATCAGAGTAGAGTCATTTTTTGCTGTACTAATAACTACAGGAACGGTAATTACTATACTTTTACTTAGAGTATATTCTTTATCACGCTGCAAAATAATATTTGAAGAAGCATCTTTATTTCCGCAACCGTTATAACCGTTTGCATATTTTTCAACTTCCGCATCATTAGAAGATGCACGATATTTTAGAAATTGTATTGCTTCACGTAATGAACAGACTGTGTTATCGACGTCTTCATCAGTTGTAGTTGTGACTTGAATATCGGCAGAATAAGCGTGTCCAGCAGCAGCCAATAAAGCAAAAGCAATGCTCCGTTTGAGCATACCCATCTCCTTACATCTTTTTTCATTTTTCTTTGTCAATATTGCAAAATTTCCGCTTTTGCAATCGCATCCTTTGTGCGTACTTTGTCACAGGAAGTAGAATTTCTCAAGACATTTTGGTCGGTCTGTAGAGTCATTTTTGAGCTAGATTACAAAAAGCTTCGTAGACCTAAAAAAGTTTTTTAAATACAAAAAATTGGCGTATTAAAAAATTAAAAGAGAATTTATAAGTTATAAATATAGCTTTTCAGAAATGAAAAAACTTATGTAGGGAAAGCCATTTTTTAAATTGTATGAGTTTAATTTAAGCAAAACAGCAAATTTAAGCTAGAAACTCTACTGTTGATACTCATCAATCAAAGCATAAATTTGTCTTAAAGTCGCATTAGAAAGTTTTGTTTTTTCACCTTTGAGTAGTTTTTCTAACTGAGCAACAGTTTGCAGTAAAAGAGATGCTTGGTGAGGACCATGTAATAATAAGTAATCAACAATTTGTTGATCAAAGTGGATACCACGTCTAGCCATTACAGATGTCACCAAGGCATAGCGGTCTGCATATAAACTTCCACTCGGCACTTTTACACTAACGGCCTGTGTAAGTCGTGACTGTAAGTCTGGCAATTCAAGCTTTAATTCGATCGGTGCTACACGCGAAGAGAATACCAGTTGTCCTTCGTGATTATTCATTAAATGAAAAACAGCTTTTTGCCAGTGAGGTACACCACTAATCGATTCAATATCATCCAAAGCAACAAGATCATAATGTTCTAAAGACGTAATTGCCTCAATAGGTGCATCAAGCAGTTCGAGCAAAGATACTTTAATAGCAGATTTGCCTATTTCTAAATAAGAATCACAAATTGCAGAAAGTAAATGACTCTTCCCCGTCCCCGCTCCACCGTAAATATAGAACCTACTCACCAGACCAGCATGTAGTTGACGCACGGCATCGACTACATGCCCCCAACCCGGTCCCGAAAAATCACTGATTCGGGCATCAAGTTGAGGTTCTATATCCAGTTGGAGTTGACGCATATATTGAATTAACCTTGAAATTATTTCTGGTTAGGAGATTTTAGTTCATCTGTATCTTGCTGTGTTTTAACTTCAAGATCAAGCTTAGTACTTTCAGTTTGTACATGAATTTGCTCAATATCGCCATGTTGGATCACTAATGTAGATGGTGGAGCATAAAGTGAGCTTCTTTCGTAATTCTCTCTTAAATGCTTCAACAACACTACAATAACCGCAGCAACAGGCAATGCAATTAACATTCCCAAGAAGCCTGCAAGCTGTGCACCTGCCAATACTGCAAAAACAACTGCTACAGGAGATAAACCAATTTTATCACCCAGTAGGAATGGCTGTAGGATATAGCCTTCTACCGCTTGACCAATCATGAAGACAATACCAACCAGTAATAGATGCATCCAATCCAAGCCAAACTGGAACAGGCTAGCAATAACAGCGGCAATAATACCTACGGCAAAACCTAAATAAGGAATAATACTAGCAAGCCCTGCCACCATACCAATAATCAGGCCAACTTCCAAACCGATGAGCTGTAAACCAACTGCATACACTACGCCAAGCAATAGCATGACAAGAAACTGACCTTTAACAAATGCCCCTAAAACGCTATGGCATTCACCAACGATCTGTAAAGTAGTTGCTTCATATGGACGCGGAATGAGACGACGTAAGTTTTGTAACATACGTTCCCAATCAAGCAAGAAATAGAAAGCAATAATTGGAATTAAAACAACTGTTCCACCAATCTGAATAAAATTCAAACCAGATTGAGCCAGTTTTAATAACACTGCCTGAATGCTGTCTGCGCTGTAGTTTGTTTGGACATATTCCATGACAGCTTTAGACAACTGCTCTGTGTCAATTTCCATTTGCTGGACATTAAATGTCGAAGACACCCAAGGTAAAAAGGTAGCGTTAATCCAGTGAATACCTGCTGGAATACTATCTCGGGCATAAACTAATTGTTTCCAAATCAGTGGAACTAAATACCAGAGTGCAATAGTTAAGGTTATACCTATTCCAACAAATACCACGCTAATTGCTAACCAGCGAGGCAATTTCATTTTTACCAGCACATCAACAAGTGGACTGAATAAATAAGCCAGGAAAAAAGCACCGATAAAAGGAATGACTACAGGCTTGAGTAAGTACAACACCCATACCAGCAATACAATACCTGCGAGTAAAAAAATACGGCGCAGTATACGATCTTGCATAAAATCTAGCCTTTTTTGATTTAATCGTTATAAATGAAAAAATATTTTTATTAAAGATAGCATTTTCGAGCATAAATAACATAAGAGTTTCGTATATTCAGGTTATAATCTGCCGCCAATGCGGAGACTTCATTTATGAGCAACTCAACTTCTACCCCAAATACCGGTTTAAGCTACAAAGATGCGGGTGTCGACATTGAAGCGGGCGACGCACTGGTCGATCGTATCAAGTCAGTCGCTAAACGTACAAGTCGTCCTGAAGTAATGGGCGGGCTTGGTGGCTTTGGTGCACTATGCAAAATTCCTAAAGGTTATGAAGAGCCTGTTTTAGTTTCTGGAACCGATGGTGTAGGAACTAAATTACGTTTGGCCCTTAATCTCAATCGTCATGACACAATCGGCCAAGATCTTGTGGCTATGTGTGTAAATGACCTTTTAGTTTGTGGCGCAGAACCATTATTCTTCCTTGATTATTACGCGACTGGTCACTTAAATGTTGACGTTGCTGCAAATGTTGTTACCGGTATTGGTAAAGGTTGTGAGCTTGCAGGTTGTGCACTTGTAGGTGGTGAAACCGCAGAAATGCCAGGCATGTACGAAGGCGAAGATTACGACCTTGCTGGTTTTGCCGTTGGTGTTGTTGAGCAAAGCAAAATTATTGATGGCTCTAAAGTAAAGTCTGGCGACGTACTTATTGGTGTTGCATCAAGTGGTGCTCACTCGAATGGTTACTCATTACTACGTAAAATTTTAGACGTTAAAAACGTTGATTTAACTCAAACGATTGATGGTCGTCCTCTTGCTGATGTAGCAATGGAACCAACTCGTATTTATGTAAAACCGGTTCTTGAACTCTGCAAACAAGTTGATGTTCATGCTATGGCGCACATTACTGGTGGTGGTTTACCAGGTAACTTACCTCGTGTATTGCCAAATGGTGCTCAAGCGGTTATTGATGAATCTTCTTGGGAATGGCCTGAATTGTTCCAACTTCTACAACGCGAAGGCAATGTAGAACGCTTTGAAATGTACCGTACTTTTAACTGTGGTGTAGGTATGGTTATTGCTGTTGATGCAAATGATGCTGAAAAAACAATTGAAGTACTTAATGCTCAAGGCGAAAAAGCTTGGAAAATCGGACATATCCAAGAAAATGCTGAGTCAGTGGAAGGTGCAGACGAAAAAATTCGTGTGATCTTTGCATGATAAAAATTGCTGTTCTAGTCTCTGGGAATGGCAGTAATTTACAAGCCTTGATAGATGCAAATCTATCAGGGCAAATTGTAGGTGTACTGTCTAATAAAGCAGATGCTTATGCCCTAGAGCGTGCTCAAAAAGCCAATATTGCTACCGCTGTTATCTCCCATAAAGACTTTCCAACGCGCGAAGTGTTTGATGAGGTAATGCATCAGCAACTCTTAGCTTGGGAAGTAGATGTAGTTATTTTAGCTGGCTTCATGCGTATCTTAACACCAACCTTTGTCAACAAATGGCAAGGGAAAATGTTGAATATACATCCCTCGCTTCTTCCAGCTTACAAAGGTGTGAATACTCATCAACGTGTTTTAAACACAGGTGATCGTTTACATGGTTGTACCGTACACTTTGTAACTGCTGAACTGGATTCTGGTCAATCTATTGCCCAATCAGCTATATCAGTTAAAGAACATGATACTGTCGCTTCGTTAGCAGATCGAGTGCACACACTTGAGCACTTTATCTACCCACAAGTTGCCGAGTGGTTGTGTAACGGTCAACTTACATGGAAAGATGGGCAAGCCTATTTCCGTAATCAAGTTCTAAAAGACCCTATTCGTTTTGCAAGTTGGTAAAGTATTTTACAAACAAAAATAAAAAAGGACATGCTGGCATGTCCTTTTTTATAAGCTTTAAAAAATTAATTTAATTAATGATGAATTAATTTCTTTATTGAGTTTACTGTATCAATAGGATGCTCTAGAGGGAACATATGGCCCCCTTCAACCACCGTAAATGGGATTCCCATTTTTCGCTTTGCCATTTGAGGAAAGCCTCTTTTTAAGAAATCACTTCCTTTACCCACAACTAAATGCACAGGCATCTTAGGTTTTGGCATAGGCAGCCACCACCAAGAAGGATTTTTACGGAAAATTGCAACTTCATCTTCACGAGAAATCGTTAAAGTTACTCCACCGCGAATCGAATCTTCTTTCAAAGCATAATCAATATAAGCCTGAAAACAATCTTCATCAAAATCTTTATAAAATCCTTTAGGACGAAGTAACTCAGCCGCCTGCTCTCTCGATTCCCAATGTTCACGACGACGTGCAGATAAGCCTGCAGGTGTCATCGCATCAACCAATTTAGGGCGAAATAACTTTGCCATATGAAAAGCAAACGAATATCGCCCTAAAATAAGAGGCGGATCTAACATAATGACTTGAGAAAACAGTTCAGGACGTCGAAAAGATGCCATCAATGTTAAAACCGAACCAAGAGAATGGCCTAATCCGATGACTTTACGTCCTTTCGCCTGACGCACAATACTATCAATAACTTGATCAACCAAAGCAGGCCAATGGTTAGTCACAGGATAACGTTTGTCAGGACCAATGAGTGGAACATAAATTACGTCATACTCATCTTTTAATTGATCAAACAATTTTTGATACACCATAGATGGCACACCATTAGCATGCGCAAAGTGTATAACCGGTTTTACTGACATACCGTTATCCTAAAAATACAGATTTATTGTAATTTTGCGCTTTGACTAGTCTGCACCTCTTGAGCAATAGATTCACTTACTCCTTGCCCGATTTGTGCCCCCATACGACCCAAAATGGATTGTAGTGGGTTACGCTCAATTGTGTAGTCAACTTTATTATCAAGGTTTAGTTCACGCATCAAGCTCGTAATATTACCTGAACGGTCAGCAACACCTAATTGAATTGCTTGTTCACCCGTCCAGAATAAACCAGAAAAAATAGCTGGATCATTCGATTTCAAACGCTTTCCACGCCCTTCTTTCACTGCGGTAATAAAGTGAGTATGAACATTATCAAGAACAGATTGAATATGTTGCTTTTGAGCAGGATCAATCGGTTTTGTCATACTTAAAATGTCTTTATTCGTTCCGGCAGTTAAAGTGCGGTCTTCAATACCGAGCTTCTGAGCTAAACCAGTAATGCCATAGTTAGGCATGATTACACCAATTGAGCCCACTAAACTTGATGGGTTGACAATAATCTCATCCGCAGCAGAAGCGATATAGTACGCACCCGATGCCCCCATATCACCAATAACGGCATAAACTTTCTTATCAGGGTGCTGTTTTTTCAAATAACGAATTTCCTGCCAGATTTCATCAGACTGAACTGGAGAACCGCCAGGTGAGTTAATGTTAAGTGCAACAGCCTTACTATTTGAGGCTTCAAAAGCACGTTTAAGCGCTTTATTCGTATCTTCACTATTTACCGCTTGATTACTCGAAGCATCAATCGTTCCAATAATATCCACCACTGCCAAATGAGCACTACTGCTACTTACAGTAGAGCCTTCTTTGCTGGTTGAACAGCCTTTGCCCATGAGTACAATAATGAATAGTAAATAAATAAAAGTTAATGTTTTAAAGAAGATACCCCAACGACGACTACGGCGTTGCTCTTCTACTGAAGCGAGTACAGCCTTCTCAAGAATTTGCCATTCTGGTCCATTTTGTTTAGGGATTATAGGTTCATTTTGTGGTTTTGGTGGCCAATCGGACATAAAATTCCAATCCAAATCAATCTAAAATGATGTCATTATATACGTTGATTTGATAAAAACTGTCTAAATTATATGATTTCATTTATAATATTTTTATCTTTTTTTACTTGTTGCCTCCTTTTTACCGCGATAGATGACCAAACTAGATGTAAAAAGCATGAATTATTACTTACTCAAAACTTTTAGCCGTCAACCCATTCAATTTGGACGTTTTATTGCCCGTATGTTGGCAGGGTTAGTCAATACTTTAAAAATTACTAGAACATCAAAAAGTATAGAACTTAACTTACAAATTGCTCTTCCCCACTTAACACCACAGCAACGAATAGATATTACACAACAAGCTATTCGTAATGAGTTAACCTCATACTTCGAGTTTTTAAGTATTTGGGGCTCATCAAATAGTAAGAATATTTCAAGAATTCACTATATTGAAGGTGAACATTACTTTCATGAAGCACTGGCAGCAAAAAAAGGTGTGGTATTGATTGTTCCACATTTTGGTACGTGGGAAATCATGAATGCTTGGTGTGCCCAGTTCACTTCCATGACTATTTTATACAAGCCTGTAAAAAATGAAGATGCAGACCGTTTTGTTCGAGAAGCACGTAGTCGTGAACAAGCCAACTTGGTACCTACCGATGAAACTGGTGTTCGACAAATTTTTAAAGCACTCAAACAAGGCGACACCACTGTAATATTACCCGACCATACACCTAATGTTGGTGGGGATATGATCAATTATTTTGGTGTACCACTTGCATCAAGTAATTTAAGTGCCAAGCTCATCCAAAAAACAAAAGCCAAAGCATTATTTCTTTACGCGATTCGTAATGAACACGACGGTTTTACAATGCATATTGAGCCTATGAATGAGAAGATTTACGAAGGTAGTGCGGATGACGGAACCTTTGTTATTCATCAAGCCATTGAACAACTGATCCAACATTATCCAGAACACTATCACTGGAGTTATAAACGTTTTAAAGCAAATCCCGCTTTAGATAATATTTACAATATTGATCCGAATGAAGCACTTCAAATTGTAGATAGACTTAAAGCAGAAGCTTCACAAACTCCTGTGAAGCCAAGTACGCTCGAAACGTCGAGTATATAAAACCATCTCTTGATTGCGAGATACAAAGCTTAATGTTCCTTGTTCAACTGTGCTTTTAAACGCAAGATTAAGTGCTTGTACTCTCGCTAAAACCTCTTTGCTTGGATGACCATAACGATTATTGAAGCCAGCTGAAGCAATAACAAGCTTTGGTTTTAGAGTCGCTAAAAAGTCGTAAGCTGAACTATGCTTACTCCCATGATGTCCTAATACCAAAACATCTACCTTTAAATCAGGATATTCTTTCATGAGTTGATATTCTGCTTCCCACCCTGCATCGCCCATAATTAAATAATTTTGATAGCCATTTATCTGTTTTAAATGAATATAAACCACACAAGAATATTGATTTTGATTTGAAGAAACTAAGTTTAAATCTTTTTCTTTAGGCCAAAGAATTTCAATATCTAATTGTGGATATTGCCATTTTTGACCTTGATGACAATAGGTAAATGGTTCTTTAATTTGCTCTGCCCATAATTCATTTGGTATGACTTGTTTAATAGGAAAAGCCTGAGCGATTGAAGGAAATGCTCCGCTATGATCTTGATCAAGATGAGACAGTACGACGTGATCCAGTTGTTTAATTCCCTTTTGACGTAAATATGGAATCACCACATTTTGACCAATACTAAAAGCTTTCTCATCATAAGACCCACCCGTATCGATGAGCCATGTCTGCTGCGTGTGCTGCAAGAATATAGATTGCCCCTGTCCTACATCTATAATATTTAATTGAATTTGCTGGGACGACTTATCTGGAATGATCAAGGGTAAACAGCATATTAGCCCCCAAGATTTGGGTAAAACCCCACGCGGTAAAAATAAGATAATAATAACGAAGCTAAGGCACACTAAATCAAGTGGTGTGAGGCTAAAACCTTGTAATGGTAGAGATAACTTTTCTAAAAGATTAAAACATGACAGTACTATACTAATCAGGACGTCATTAATTTGAAAAAGTAAATTTCCGAATGATTTAAAAATAAGCCATACACAAGCTGCAAAAATATTTAAAGGAACAATCACTCCTCCGAGTAAAGGAACTGCAATAATATTTGTAAAAGGAGCAACCCATGAAATCTGTTGAAAGAAAATCAGCATTAAGGGACACAAGGCAATAAATATTTTGCCTTGAGATTCAATTAAAATTTTACTGAAAAGAATGATTCTAGATAACAGACTAGTTGAAACAACATTTGGAGCCTGCTCTATAGTTTGATAAATCCGTAATAAAATAAAGCAAGAACCATAAGATAGCCAAAAACCTGCGGATAAAACACTGAAGGGATCGAAAAGTAAAAGTAGACTTGCACTATAAACCAAGAGTGAAAATGGTTTAACAGCCACTTTAATCAATACCAAAAAAGCAAATAAAAATACTGAGAGTAAAGTTCTTAAGGCGGGAATTTCAAAACCAACAAATGCCGTATAAATTAAAACACCGAAACATAATGGAATCATGGTCCAAATTTGTTTAGGTTGATGCAAATAAAGCTGCGGATAATAACGTCTTATTAATTGATGTAATATCCAAGACAACATGATAGCAAAAATGAGTACATGAGGCCCTGAAATGGCTAACAGATGAGAGATTCCTAATTCCTTAAATTGATTTTTAATCTCATCATTTAAGAGACTTTCGTCCCCTGTTAACAAAGCTAATAACAGACCTTTATTTTGCAAAGGAGATTGTTTTAACATTAATCTAAATGTTAGGCGCAACTTTTCTACATTTAACTTTTGTCTGTTAAAGAATTTTTGTTGCTCTTTTAAATGATGTTGATAACCCAACTGATAAATTTCATCAGAGCTTAAAGGCTCAATATGCTGAACACTAAAACCAGACATTATATTTCGTTGAATGAACCACTGTTCTTGGTCAAAAACACCAGCCACTGCGTAACTATGAGCAGGTTTGGTTTTGCCAGAAATTCGATAATAATGACCTAATTTTAATTTTGGCTCATCTATGGCTGAGTTTACTTTTTGATTTTTTAAATATAATAGCCAATTGACGGGATGTAAGGACTGCCCTAATACCTGAACGGGTTGCTGTGTCTTATCTTCTTTTTCTTCACTTATACGGTCGACATACACAATAATATCTAAAGATTTAGGCTGCATTTGTCGCAGTTCTAATCTTTCATTTAAGGCATACTGAGCATATTGATGTCCTATAGTAAAAAAACTAATAGCGCAGACTAAACAGTAAATGGTTTTTAATCTGGGGCGATTTAAGAATAAATTTCTCTTAAAAATATAAAAAATAAAGCCCATAACAAGCAAGACTTTATCTAACCACCCATATTGCATTATTAAAGGGATATCTATCCCCATAAATGCAATACCCCCAATCCACCCCATTAAAATAAGTTTTAACATGCAAAGTCATATCATTATCTTTCTAGGGGCAAAATTAAAGCCCAACTAAGTGGGCTTTAACAATGTGATTTAATGACAATTTTTTAAGAACCACTCACCCAGAGTCCATCTTGCATGTGCAAAATAGAATCAGCAGCCTGAGCTAAATGCTCATCATGGGTCACAATTAACATTGCCATGTTGAGTTCTTTCTTAAGATCGGTCAGTAATTCAAAAATACCTAGAGCTGTTTTACGGTCTAAATTACCTGTAGGTTCATCAGCCAGAACAACCGCAGGTTTAGTGACTAAAGCACGCGCTAAAGCCACACGTTGGCGCTCACCACCCGAAAGCTCCCCTGGCTTATGATCCATACGATGAGACAACCCAACTCGATCAAGTAAATATTCAGCTTGCGCTTTTACCGATTTAAATTGGCTATCTGCACGAAGCATTAAAGGCATCGCGACATTTTCAAGCGCAGAAAACTCAGGTAATAAATGGTGAAATTGATAAACAAAACCGAGGTATTGGTTGCGCTGAAAACCACGTTCAGCTTCACCTAAATTATCAAAACGTTGACCATTTAAAAATACTTGCCCTTGAGTTGGCTGCTCTAAACCACCTAGTACATGAAGCAAAGTACTTTTACCTGAACCACTCGCACCGACAATCGAAACAAACTGCCCTGCTTCAACTTGTAAAGAAAGACCTTTAATGACTTCAACTTTAGATTTTCCGTCATCAAAATGTTTATATATTTCTTTCGCTTCTAAAACAATTTTACTCATAGCGCAGTGCCTCGGCAGGTTGAACTTTGGCAGCACGAAGTGCCGGATAAATAGTCGCCAAGAAGCTTAAAAGTAAAGAAACAATCACTATAATCGTCACATCTTGCCATCTTAAATAAGAAGGAAGGTAATGTACAAAGTAAGCATCAAATAGATTTAAGCCCAACACATTGTTAAACCATGAAATGATATCACTAATGGTTAAAGCTAAAATTACACCTAAAATCGTACCTGCAACTGTACCAATCACCCCAATCACGGTACCTTGAACCATAAATATTTTAGTGATCATCGATGGCGAAGCGCCTAATGTACGCAAAATTGCGATATCAGATTTTTTATCAGTCACCACCATGACCAATGATGAAACAATATTAAATGCTGCAACCACAATAATAAGGACAAGCAATAAACCGACTAGAGTTTTTTCCATTTGAATGGCATTAAATAAATTACCATGCGTATAGGTCCAGTTCGTCGCGTAGAAATTGCTTGGTAAACTTTTTACTAAGTCGTCAGCAACTTGCGGCGCTGCAAAAATATCATCTAGTTTTAAACGGACACCTTGGGCACCATCTGGTAAGCGTAATAAGGTTGAAGCATCGTATAGGGCGATATAACCCACCATAGAGTCGACTTCAGCGCCTACACTAAAAATGCCAACCACTTTAAAACGCTTGAAACGAGGTACAACACCTGCTGGAGATGGCGTTGCTTCTGGTAAAACCAATGTCACACTATCATTTAGACGTAAGCCCAATGAATCAGCCATATCTTTACCAAGTACAATACCAAATTCACCTTTTTTAAGTGAATCTAAACTCCCGGCAACAATATGATTTTGAATAATAGAGACATTCTTTTCATATTTTGGGTCAATACCCGTCACCATAATACCAGCGACTTGCCCTTGCGCAGTTAACATACCTTGCAATTGCGTAAAAGGTGCAACCCCTGTTACATGTGGATGATGTTCAACTCGCTTCACGAGTTCAGGCCAATCCGTGAGGATTTGTGTAGATGAAACTGTTGCTTGCGGCACCATTCCTAACACACGGTTTTTCAATTCGCGATCGAAACCGTTCATGACAGAAAGTACTGTAATCAGCACAGCGACACCTAGTGTCAAACCGACCATCGAAACCAATGCAATAAAAGAAATAAAATGATTACTGCGTCTTGCGCGAGTATATCTCAACCCTATATACAGTGAGATTGGTTTAAACATACCTTCTAAATCCAAGGTCATTGATGGAAAATATAAGATGTTGATGGCAAATTGCACCCACATCTACTATTTGGCCATACCGTTAGATGCTGTATTAAGGTTTAAAAATCAGTAAGTTCTGACTTATCCTTAACAATCCTAATATTATATTGCTGCGCTATTTTCTACTAGTTAAGTTGGGAGATCAATTTGATCGTGCATTTCGCTACGAATTAGAACAATTTAATGAATAAGCTCAACAAATTACCCAAATCTTCTCCTATTTAGACTTCATATGTTGAGCAAAGTTCCGGTTTGCCTGAATGTCTTTATAGAAATATAAAAAGAGTCCAGACAAGATAATGAAAGCACCTACAAAAACCATAATTGAAAGTTGTTCATGATTTAAAGCAGCCCCAATCATCATCGCTAACATAGGGGTAATAACTGTCGTTAAAGATAAAGTCGTTGCCTGAATATTTTGTATAAGTTTGAAATAACAGAACATGGCAACGAGTGAAGCCATAAGTACCGTATAAATTAGGGCAAATAGTGATTTGGCTTCTGGCAAATGTGTTGGTGCATATTGCCAAATAAATGGAATAAAACAACTAGCAAAAATAGAAGACACTAAAATAGAGCCTGTTGCCTGAGCCATCGGCTGGATCTGTGCATTAACTTTCTTAACCCAAAAAATTGAAAAAGAATAAACAAATACACTGATCAGCATAAGAACAATACCAAACGGGTGTACATGCTGATTCGCACCGCTCAGACAAATAATAGCTAACCCACAGACCGCAATTGCCATACCCAACCATTGCAGCTTATAAAGTTGTTGGCCAAAAGCAAACCGACCAATAAGCCCCGCCATAATCGGTGCTAAGCCAAACATAAGCGCAATCATGCCTGAACTTAAATATTGGGTTGCGGCATAAGTGAAAATTTGAGAACCAATTAAGCTAAAAGATCCAGCAATGTAGCTATGAACTGCTTGTCGATGCGTCGGAAAAGGTGTTCTCAAAATTAGTAATATGATGACAGCCAAAGGCAATGCAATAAAAAAGCGTAATAACAATGCCCACATCAGATGTAGATCAGACACACTCCAGACAATTGCCAACGGAGTTGTTGCCCAGATAAACACTAACAAGGCATAGGTTAGAGCCAAATTGGTTTGCGATGGCATGCGATGCTCACTTAGCTGTTTTACGTTTTTGCTTTAAAATCGTTTGATCTAATGAACTTGAAAATTCACGTTTATCTCGTTCGGAAATAGGAGGCGGTCCACCAGTTTGCACACCTGCACCACGGAGCGTATCCATGAAATCACGTAGATGTAAACGCGCTTTAACATTCGCCGTTGTATAGACTTCACCACGGGGATGAATAGCAACTCCACCTTTCTCGATCACCTGAGCTGCCAGTGGAATATCCTGCGTAATGACAATGTCATTTTCAACCATACGATCAACTATTTCTTTATCTGCTTGGTCGGCACCACTTAAAACTTGTATTGATTTAATTCGTACTGAAGGCGTAATCCCAACATTCTGATTAGCAACAAAAATGACTTCTAATTGATAACGATCTGAAGCACGTAAAATCACTTCACGTAAAATTTTCGGTAAGGCGTCTGCATCTACCCATAGCTTAAATGGCAGCACGTTATTCTCTATTTCCACTAAAAATATTAGTCTAACAGATGCTTTTCTAAGGTGAGTAAAAATAACGATTAAACTGATTTTTAATTTCAACATTTAAAGTTTTTTTAAGTTAAACGTACTTTTAACTTATAAATAGAAACGGCGCTTCTTTTTAAATGACTAAATACGCGCTTTTACAAGAGAATTTACATATGGTGACTTGAAAAATAGCAAACACCCTCGATTTAATATAACAAGTAATGTGAACCCAACAGCATCGTGCTTATGAAAAATCAAAACAGTCCAGAAGTTATTAAAGTAAATGACCAAAATTTTGGTAGTCATGGAGAACATTGGAATCTATTGACGTCCCATCCCGAAACAGATGTACCAAAATGGTTAGGACTGGCACTTGATGCACCTGTAATGCCAATGGGTTTGTGTGAACATGAAGAAGACATGGACCAATCTTTTTGGCTCATTCAAGGTCCACAAGACCAAAAAGTTACCATCAATCAAATTATTGCTGTTGAAAATCAAAAACCTCGCGCGCTTAAAACAGCCTTCCCAAGTTTTGAAAGTCCGTACCAATATAATGCAAAAATTGAACGCATCATTACTTGTGACTCTGCAACACAAGCCGTGTTAAGTTTAAGACTAAATAAAAATACAACTGTTTATGCATTTGATAATTTATTTAGTGTTAACTACTGTCAATATGACAAAAATCAAAACTATCAAGTCCAATTTAATGCATGGGCTTATGAATTAGAACCTGTTCCAGCAGGCGAAAAAATTATTGTTGATGACCCAGCTTCGATTAAACATCACCGTGCATTAAATGCAATTTTAACTGAACATAATGGTGTTGCTCCTGAAAACTTACAGGAACTCATTAATGAATGGCAACCAAAAACTCCAGAAGATCAAGAACCTGTAACCGTTGATTTTTCTAAAATGGTCGCTTATTTATATGGCGAAAATCTTGGTCAAGAAGATGAAGCATGGTTCCAAGGTAATATTGTTGGTAAAACTTCTATGACATTTATGGGGGCAGAATATACCCTTTATGATGTCACTTTGGTTTTAGAAGATGATCTTCCTGCCATATTAGTGCGCATTGCGACCAAAAACGATTTGTATAAAAACTTTAATATTGGCGAATATATTCGCGGTAATATCTGGATTCAGGCGACTATTTGTGCTAAAAAGGGTGAAACTAATTGAATTTCACTAATATTTTAATAATTAGGTTATTGAATGAAGATTATACCCGAACAAACTACCAGCCTCATTCAATCCAGTAGCCTGCGCGTAAAGGTCGATACTGGTGCGTTTTGCTTTTTTGTCTTGGGTATGTTCTTAGCTGCCATATTCATGCACCAGTTTGGTTTAGTGCCTTTTTAATTTATAACTTATTCAATAAATAAAGCCCTCATTTGAGGGCTTTATTTATTTGATTTGCTTAACCATTACGCTTTGCAAAATCATCCATAAAGTTGATTAAAGCCTGTACGCCTTCTAATGGTACGGCATTATAAATACTTGCACGCATACCTCCGACAGAACGATGACCAGCTAAATTCAACAAGTGGTTAGCTTCCGCTTCTTTTAAGAATTGCTTTTCTAAAGCTTCATCTGCCAAGGTAAACGGTACATTCATAATTGAACGGTTTGGAATTGCGATCGGGTTATTGTAGAAATCGCTTGAGTCGATATAACCATATAACAACTGAGCTTTTTCAAGGTTCACTTTATGAATAGCCTCTACCCCACCCTGCTCTAGCAACCATTCAAATACCAAACCAGACAAGTACCAAGCGTAAGTCGATGGTGTGTTTACCATAGAACCATTTTTCGCTTGGTCACCATATTTTAAAATACTTGGAATTTCTGGTTTAGCCTGATCAAGTAAGTCATCACGAATAATGACAATTGTTAAACCAGCAGGACCAATATTTTTCTGTGCGCCAGCATAGATTAAACCAAACTTGGTCACATCTAATGGAGCAGATAAAATACTTGATGAATAGTCACAAACAAGTGGCGCTTTTACATCAGGAATTCCTGCGAACTGTAAGCCGCCAATCGTTTCATTATCCGCATAATGTACGTATGCTGCATTGTCAGATAAATTCCATTCGCTTTGTTCAGAAATTGCGAACTTGCCATCTACTTTAATGCCAGCTTCTACAACATTAATATCGCCATAACGTTTTGCTTCTTTTAACGCTTTTTCAGACCAGATGCCGGTGTGAATATAATCGGCTTTACTGTTCTTACCTAAAAGGTTTAAAGGAATAGCAGAAAATTGTAATGACGCACCGCCTTGTAAAAACAGTACTTTATAGTTTTCTGGAATGTTCATTAACTTGCGTAAATCTGCTTCAGCTTTTTCAGCCACAGCAACATAGTCAGCACTACGGTGACTCATTTCCATGATGGATAGACCTTTACCCTGCCAATCCAACAATTCTTGTTGAGCTTTTTCTAAAACGGCAGTAGGTAATGCAGCAGGACCAGCACAGAAATTGTACGCGCGCATGATTTTTCCCTTGTATAAAGTCAAACACAATAAAAATGGCATTTAACCACAGATTGCTTAAGCTTGCAGCAGCTTCTCAAGTAAATATTTCAATGCTGGACTGTATTTAGGTTTATTTTTTCAATTATTGTGGCAGTTATTTCTTTAGTTTTAATAACCAGTTTCATCATTTAAAAAAATTTTTAAGCAAAAAGATCAACTTGACTTGTGATTATCATTTCACATACCTTGATAGCTATTACAAAAATATTGGCTTAGTAAATTCAATAATTAAAGGAGCTAAAAACCACTATGTTTTTATACAAATGTATAATAAACAAGATGATAATTGAATTTAATAACAAGAAATTTAAACTATAAGGGATGCCAAAAATTGTTATTTAAAATGCCAACACATCGATATAGACATTCTATTTTTCCCTTTTCATTTAAACCAAAACATCTTGCTTTGGCTTTAGGCTTTTTTTTCACTAATCATTTATATGCCGGAAGCTTAAGTTATGCTGAAGCAGAACAACAAGCTTTAAAAAGTTCATACAGTACTCAAGCCAACCAAGTATTACAGCAAGCATCTCAATTAGAAGCTGAAGCAGTAAAGGGCCTGGGATTACCTAGAGTTGATTTGAATGTCAGAGCCTACGCTTTTCATAGTGAAACAGATGTACCTCTTGGGGCTTTTAAACAAAAACTTGAAAATGATTTAAGCCAAGGACTAAATGACAAACTTTCACAGTGGAACAATGTCATTCCATCAGATGTGCTGGGACAAGTTCAAGAAGGCGCAAACCAAACCATACATGATGGTATAAATCGCTTTCCCGATTATGCGAATCTGACCATAGAAGATCAGGTCGTACGCCCTTCCATTTCAGTCGTAATGCCACTCTATACAGGCGGCTTAACCAGCAGCGCTAAAAAAATAGCAAATATACAAGCACAGCGCTCTGAACTTTCAAGCCAACAACAACAAGATATACAGCGATTTGAAGTAGTACAAAGTTACTTTAATGTGCAATTACAGCAGCAACTGGTCGCAAGTAGCTTATTTAACTTTAATGCGATGCAAAAACATTACAGCAATGCCCTAAAGCTGGAACAACAAGGATTTATTAGTAAAGGGCAACGCATGCAGTTTGAAGTCGCTCGTAATAATGCAGAACGTACTTTACAAAATACTCAAGCTAACTTAAACGCCAGCCGCTTTAGCCTTAATAACCTTTTACATCAACAAAATAATGTAGATTTAAGTACACCTTTATTTGTAAATAACACTCCAAGCCAGTCTCTAGAATCACTTTTAACCAGTTATTCACAAAAATCTAGCCTTGTACAAAAAATGCAAATGGATACTCAACTGGCTAACGTAAATATTCAAGCTCAACAAGCAGCAAAAAAACCAAGTCTATTTGCATTTGGTGAATATGCGCTTGATGAAAATGAAAACTGGATTGTCGGTGTAATGGCAAAATACAACCTATTTTCTGGGGTAGATAAAAATAAGAATATTCACGCTGCAGAATTGAAGCGCTACGCTTCAGAGCTCATGACTGAACGAACTAAACAAGAGATTGAAGCACTTTTGAATAAATCATATAACGAGCTTAACTCTGCTCAACAAAGTCATCAGCTTTTACAAAGAAACGTAAATGCTGCTCAAGAAAACCTACGTATTCAAGAACTTTCTTTCCGCGAAGGAATGGGTACAGCAACCCAAGTGATTGATGCACAAAATGCATTAAGTGCGTTAAAAACTGAAATGGCTTTAAATGCTTATAAATATGTCATGTCACTCGCAACTTTACTGCAAAGTCACGGCTCAATTGACCAGTTTAAAGCTTACGTTAATCAACCACATACCGACTATATTCGTTAATGGGAGTATAAAATGAATCAAGACTCAGCTCATTCAGAACAAGATTCTCCTGTTGCGGATACGGCAGAAACCAACCAAGTTCATAAAGATGATCAAGTTAGTGACCATCAAGAATCAAGTACAAATAAAGATGATCCAAAACCACCTAAAAACTCTAAAATTAAACTGATTATTGGCCTGATCATCATTGCCTTATTAGGTTTAATTATTTTTGGTTTGTGGAAAAGCTATCAACCGAAACCTATTGAACTACAAGGCCGTGTTGAAGCTGAAACTATTCACGTAAGTACAAAAGTCCCGAGTCGTATTGAAGAAATTTATGTACAAGAAGGCCAGAAAATTTCCAAAGGCCAACCCCTTGTTCGTTTGGTTAGTCCAGAAATAGAAGCTAAAAAGCAACAAGCTTTGGCTACCTTACAATCGGCTTTAGCATTTCAATCTACGGTAGACCGCGGTTCGCAACAAGAAAATATCGATACTCTCTATGCCAACTGGCAAAGCACAAAAGCACAAGCAAACCTTGCCAAAACTACTTACCAACGCGGTGAAAATTTATATAGACAAGGTGTCATTTCACGTCAAAGACGAGATGAAATGCTTGCTGCACAGACCTCTGCTCAAGAATTAAGTGAGGCCTCTTATCAACAATATGCTCGTGCTAAACGCGGCAGTACCAGCCAACAGAAATCTACAGCAGATGCACAGGTTGAAATTGCAAAAGCAGCGGTAAGCGAAGCAAAAGCACTGGAAGCAGAGACACGTTTACTCTCACCTATTTCAGGTACGGTTTCAAAAACTTATGGTAAACCTTCTGAATTAGTCGCTATGGGCGTGCCTGTTGTCAGCATTTTAGAAGATGATGATTTATGGGTAAGTTTAAACGTGGGTGAAAACCAATACGCTTCTGTTTATAAAAGTAAAACCCTTGAAGGATTCATACCTGCTCTTAATCAGGATGTGAATTTTAAAATTAAGAATATTGATGCTGAAGGTGAATTTGCCACTATTAAAACGACTCGCCAAACTGGGGGCTATGATATACGTAGCTTTAAATTGCATCTGGTGCCTGAAAGTCCTGTCAAAGATTTAAAGGTTGGTATGAGTGTTCTATTTAAAATTAAAGAAGAAAAATAAAGCATGTTTGCCAGTATATTACGGGAACTAAACTATCTAAAAAGCAATAAATGGGATTTGTGTATGGTGACACTCATCCCTGCTTTTATCATTTTTTTGTTTAGCAGCATGTTTTATGCAGGTAAAGCTGAACATTTACCAATTGCGATTATTGATCAGGACCAAAGTGAACTCAGCCGTAATATTGAAAAATATCTTTCGTTGAATCATACGGTAAATATTAAAACGATTACGGCAAGCTCAACTGAAGCTGAACAATTACTTAACGAAACTAAAATATGGGGTTACGTTTTTATTCCAGACGGTGCTGAAAAACGCTTCGTTAAAGCACAAGATGCTCAAATCAGCATTGCATTTAACCAGTCTTTTTTTAGTGTCGGAAATACCATTTCTTCCGCAATGTTGGTCAGTACCCTCAATGCTTTAGCAGACTATGCTGGTCAAAGTTATCTTGTAAATAGTATTCCCTATTTAGATGTTCCTACAGCTCATGTCAAAATTTCAACGCTTTATAATCCAAGTATGAGTTATGAGTTTTATTTAGAACCTTTCATGGTTCCTGCTGTATTGCACTTATTGCTGTGTTGCTGTGTTGCCTTTGCTATTGGACAAGAGCTTAAACGTGGCACATTAACAGCATGGGTAAACCGAGAAAGTTTTATTCAAGGCTTACTGGCTAAAAATCTGCTTTATAGCCTTATATTTTGTGCATGGACATGGGTATGGATGTTTTGGCTAGTCGAAATCCGTGGCTGGTTCGTAGCAGGTTCTCTTAGTTTATTGCTATGCGCACAGTTTTTACTTTATTTTGCTTACGCTTTGATTAGTAGCACCGTCATTCTTGCAACCAAAAATTTAAGCAAAACTTTTGGCTTTATCGCTGTCTATGGTGGGTCATCTTTAAGTTTCGCAGGCGTTACCCTGCCTTTAAATAATGCACCGATTTTCACTAAGTTTTGGTCACTTATTATTCCCTATACCCCTTATGCCAAGCTGCAAACTGAACAATGGGTGATTGGAAGTCCAGTTTTCATTTCAATGATTCCTTTTTTAATACTCATTGGCTACTGCCTTATTTATTTCTTTTTAAGTTCTCTACTGCTTAAAAAATTAATTCGGGGGACAGTGCAATGAAAGAATTTTTAAAGGCATATTTGCAAACTTTTAAAGATATTGTAGGAAACAGTTCAGTTTTCACAACTCTGATTTTATCGGTCATTCTTTATAGTTTTTTTTACCCTACCGCCTATAAAGCTGAGCGGGCAGAATCTATTCCTATTGTGATTGTTGATGAAGAGCAAAGCCTCTTAACTTCTCAATTGATTGGCCAAAGTGCAAATAGCCCCCATGTTCATATCGTTACCGTTACCAGCAATTTTTTACAAGCTGAACAAATGGTCCGTGAGCAAAAAGCCGATGGTATTTTACTTTTACCAAATAACTTAACCCAAAGCTTACGCAGAGGAGAAACAGGTGGAATCGGCTTATACTTAAGCACAACCAACTTTTTAAAAACTAAAGAAATTGGTTTAGGTTTAGCAACCTCGATAGAAGCTACATTAAAAGAATATATTGAAAAATTCGGACAACGCACGCATTTCCAGCCAGCGCTTTCTATTCATCAAGTGCCATTATTTAACCCGCTTTCAGGCTATGGAAGTTATATTTTTCCGGCTGTTGCCTCTTTAATTATCCATCAAACGATTGTGCTCGGTTTGGCAATGCTAATTGCAAGTTACTGTAAACAAAATGAAAAAATTACAACTGTTCGCTTCGCTGGAATTTTCGCAAGTATATTTACCATTGGTTGTTTAAGTAGTTTTTATCTTTTTGGTTTTACGCTGTGGTTCAATGACTATCCACACGGTGGAAATTTTATAGGTCTCCTCATTGCCGTTCCAATTTTTATTAGTTGTATTATTGGACTAGGCATGTTGATCGGTTCGCTTTTGGATATGCCGGAACGTGCCGGACATATTATTGTGTTTAGCTCTGTACCTTTATTCTTACTAACTGGAGCTGCTTGGCCTCATCAAGCAATGCCTGAATGGTTACAATGGTTTGCGTGGTGTTTACCCTCAACACATGCGGTACAAATGTTTGTGCAACTTAACCAGATGGGCGTTCCATTAGCCACGGTTGTACCAAAACTGATATTTCTTGGGACCCTTGGATTAATATTGGTGAGTTTATCTTATTATCGGCTTGTTAAAAAATCTTCTTCATAAAATAAAAAAGGAAGCTTATGCTTCCTTTTTTATTTAAGTTTTACTTACTCTTCAGAAGCATCTTCATTATTTGATACAGCTTCTTCGTTATCAGTCTCGGTAGTATCTACTTCGCCTTCGAGAAACTCTTCTTCATCTTCGACAGCTTCAATAGACACAACGCCTACTAGAGTTTCTTCTTCGCTTAAGCGAATTAGACGTACACCTTGTGCATTACGACCAGTCATTGCAACTTCTGCTGCACGGGTACGAACTAATGTACCGCCATCAGAAATAAGTAACAATTCTTTGGTTTCATCAATAGACACTGCACCAACAAGCTCACCATTACGTTCGCTTGTCTTAATCGCAATGACACCCTTACCGCCACGTTTCTTAGTCGGGAAGTCATTTACTGGAGTACGCTTACCATAACCGTTGGCACTTGCACATAGTACTTCACCTGTTTCAGGTACAACTACAAGCGATACGATACGGCTTACTAAATTTGAATCTGCTGAATCGTCATTGTCATCTGATTCATCATTTTCAACATCTGCATCTTCTTCACTTAAAGTACTGCTTGCAAAGCTCACGCGCATACCACGAACACCTTTCGCAGTACGACCCATTGCACGTACGTCAGTCTCAGCAAAACGGATTGCCTTACCTTCGTTCGAGAACAACATGATTTGCTGATTACCATCAGTAATCGCAACACCAATTAAGGTATCTTCTTCATTGAGTTCAATTGCGCGTAAACCATTTGAACGGATATTAGCGAATTGCTCTAAATCAACACGTTTAACCGTACCTGATGCTGTCGCCATAAATACGTAATGGTTTTCTGGGAACTCAGTCAACGGCAAGATAGCTGTTACTGTTTCATTCGCATCTAAAGGTAACAGGTTCACGATCGGACGGCCTTTTGCACCACGTGATGCTTGAGGCACTTCAAACACACGAAGGCGATATACTTTACCTACGTTGGTAAAGCACAGCACAGTCGCATGGTTTGAAGCTACAATGAGATGTTGAATAAAGTCATCATCTTTCATTGAAGTTGCAGACTTACCACGTCCACCACGGCGCTGAGCCTGATAATCTGAAAGTGGTTGAGTTTTTGCATAACCTGTTTGTGAAACCGTTAATACAACTTGCTCTTCAGGAATTAAATCTTCACGGCTAAAATCAATACGTGATTCAATAATTTCAGTGCGACGTCCATCACCATACTGTTGTAGTACTAGTGCCAACTCTTCGCGAATTACAGCCATCAATAAATTGAAATCATTCAAAATCGCAGTAAGTTCAGCGATTTGACCTAAGATCTCAGTATATTCTGCATGTAATTTGTCTTGTTCAAGACCAGTTAAACGATGTAAACGTAATTCTAAAATTGCGCCTACTTGTGTTGGTGATAAACGGTAAATTGAATCGGTTAGACCAAATGGACGATTTGGATCTTCACCTTCAATTTCATCTGGACGAACAGAAATTGCGCCAGCTTTTTCAAGTAATGAAACAACACCACCACCTGCCCACTCACCTGCAAGTAAACGCTCACGCGCTTCAGCAGGGTTAGCAGAAGTTTTAATCGTCTCGATAATTTCATCGATATTGGCTAAAGCAACTGTTAAGCCTTCTAAGATATGACCACGTTCACGTGCTTTACGCAGTTCGAACATGGTACGGCGTGTCACAACTTCTTGGCGGTGACGGATAAATGCCGCAATAATATCTTTCAGATTCATCAATTTTGGTTGTCCATTGTCTAGACAAACCATGTTGATGCTGAATGAGTTTTCAAGTTGGGTATTTAAGAATAAGTTATTTACAACGACTTCAGCGTTTTCACCACGCTTTAAGTCAATTGCAATACGCATACCTTCTTTGTCAGACTCATCACGAAGTTCTGAAATACCTTCAAGTTTTTTCTCTTTCACTAACTCGGCAATACGTTCAATAACTCTTGCTTTGTTTACTTGATATGGAATTTCAGTAAAGACAATCGTTGTACGGCCTGTCTTTTCATCTTCTTCGAAATGGTACTTACCACGAATATGTAAGCGGCCTTTACCTGTACGGTAGGCATCAACAATACCTGATTTACCGTAAATGATACCGCCTGTAGGAAAGTCAGGACCCGTAATGTATTCCATCAATCCTTCAATCGAGATATTCGGATTGTCAGCATAGGCTAAGCACGCATTCACAACTTCTGTCATGTTATGCGGTGCCATGTTGGTTGCCATACCTACGGCAATACCAGCAGCACCATTAATTAACAAGTTAGGAACACGTGTCGGAAGTACTTCAGGAATACGCTCAGATCCGTCGTAGTTATCTTCCCAGTCAACCGTGTCTTTTTCTAGATCTGCAAGAAGCTCGTGTGCAAGCTTGGTCATACGGACTTCGGTATAACGCATCGCAGCTGCGCTATCACCATCAATCGAACCGAAGTTACCCTGACCATCTACCAATAAATAACGTAAGCTAAAGTCCTGAGCCATACGTACAATGGTTTCATAAACAGCTGAGTCACCATGAGGGTGATATTTACCGATTACGTCCCCAACAACACGCGCAGATTTCTTGTAGGCTTTGTTATAGTCATTGCCCAATTCGTGCATGGCATAAAGCACACGACGGTGAACAGGTTTCAGACCGTCTCTCACATCCGGCAATGCACGAGATACGATTACACTCATCGCGTAATCTAAATATGAATGCTTGAGTTCGTCCTCAATGGCAATCGGTCGGATTTCCGATACGCTCATGCATACTCCTTCTTACAGATAGAAAGTTCCATCTGCTTATATGTCTTGATCTTGCAAAAAATTTAGTTCCGGAAACTGAACTAAAATCGAAAAAAATATAGCTGTATACTATAGCATAAAAGCACTTTGTAATGTGCGGAATCTACACTGCTAATCTGGTGATATTTGTATAATTTAATTGCATATTATTCTTATCATATCGCTATAACAGGCATCTTCTCATCTTCGTAAAACTATGTGATTTTTATTCTATAAAAATCAAACCTCAAATGAGATAAAAGTCTCAGTTATACATTTCAGGACACTATCCATAATAAAAAAACCCCTAGTAAAAACTAAGGGTTTTTTAGCTTTAATCAGTAAAGATTAAAGTTTAGATACCAATTCTGGTACTACAGTGTTCAAATCACCAACTAACCAGTAGTCAGCCACACTGTTGATTGGCGCTTCTTCGTCTTTGTTGATTGCAACAATAACTTTAGAATCTTTCATACCAGCTAAATGCTGGATCGCACCAGAAATACCTACAGCAACATAAAGCTCAGGCGCAACGATTTTACCAGTTTGACCAACTTGGAAATCGTTAGGTACAAAGCCCGCATCAACTGCTGCACGTGAAGCACCTTGTGCTGCACCGAGCTTGTCAGCTAATGGATCAAGTACTTTATGGTAGTTCTCACCAGAACCTACACCACGACCACCAGAAACTACGATGCGAGCCGCAGTTAATTCTGGACGATCAAGCTTAACGATTTCTTCAGATACGAAGTGAGAAATACCCGCATCTTTTACTTCACCAACTGTTTCAACAGCAGCTGAACCGCCTTCTGCAGCAACTGGATCAAATGCTGTACCACGAACGGTACCAACAATGATTGCTTCGTCAGATTGAACAGTTGCAATCGCGTTACCAGCGTAGATAGGACGCTTGAATGTGTTCGCAGATTCAACAGAAATAATATCTGTGATCATGCTTACATCAAGAAGAGCAGCAACACGTGGAAGAATGTTCTTACCAGTCGTTGTAGAAGCAGCTAAAACGTATTTGTAACCTTTAGCCAAGTCAGCAACTAAGCCAGCTACGTTTTCAGCTAATTGGTTTGCATAAGCAGCGTTGTCAGCAAGTAAAACTTTGCTTACACCAGCAACTTTAGCAGCAGCATCAGCAACTGCTTGAGCACCAGAACCAGCAACTAATACAGTAATATCACCACCGATTTTTTGTGCTGCAGCAACAACGTTTAAAGTAGCACCGTTAAGTACTTGGTTGTTGTGGTCAGCGATAACTAAAATACTCATGATTTTATCCTTCCGTATTAGATCACTTTCGCTTCATTTTTCAATTTTTCAACAAGCTCATCTACAGATTTCACTTGTACGCCAGCTTTACGTTCTGCTGGAGCTTCAACTTTAACAGTTTTAAGCTTAGTACCAGCTGTAACGCCATAATCCGCAGGAGATTTTGTATCAAGTGGCTTCTTACGAGCTTTCATGATGTTAGGCAATGCTGCATAACGTGGCTCGTTCAAACGCAAGTCAGTCGTGATGATTGCAGGAAGTGTAAGTTCAACAGTTTGTAAACCACCGTCAACTTCACGAGTCACTTGTACTTTACCGCCATCAACTTTCACTTCAGAAGCGAATGTACCTTGACCAGCACCTAATAATGCACCAAGCATTTGACCTACTTGGTTAGAGTCATCATCAATTGCTTGTTTACCAAGAAGGATAAGTTCTGGTTTTTCAGCTTCAACAACACCTTTTAAAATTTTAGCAACTTCTAAAGCGCCAATTTCATCAGTAGTTTCAACCAAAATACCACGGTCTGCGCCTAGAGCCATTGCAGAACGGATTTGTTCTTGAGCTTCTTTAGGACCTACAGAAACAACAACGATTTCTGATACTGTTCCTTTTTCTTTTAAGCGAACCGCTTCTTCCACTGCGATTTCACAAAATGGGTTAATTGACATTTTTACGTTGGTAAGGTCAACCCCACTATTGTCCGGCTTAACACGAACTTTAACGTTGGCATCAACCACGCGTTTTACAGCAACAAGAGCCTTCATGTAATCCTCGGCTGTTCTAGCAAAAGTAAATGTTGAGAAAAGTATATTAACTCTTCAATTAAAATTTTTTAGGTACCCTATCTTGCAATGTGTTTGGCATTTCGGTCAAGTCACAATTTTCTGGAACAGCACAAAAAAAATGAAATCATCAGTTCATAAAAAAATTTTAGACTGCTATGAGGGCCTATTTTATTCTTTTTAAACTCTATTTTATACATTGATTTTTATTATCTTTTTATCTTATTTAGCATATTAGCTAGAAACATAAGATTACTTTTAAAAACCATAAATCCGACGTTTTTTAGACCCAGTCGTCCACAAAATACTCAAAGATCAAAATTGTCAATTTGGCTGTTTTGACTATTTCTCTTAAACAAATTTGTAAAAAAATACAAATGATCTCTACATTCACCTAAAACTTCTCAATTTAATTATCTATTTATTGAGTTTATTTTTAAATTTTAGTTTTTATGTGCCCTTGGATGAGCTTGATCATACACTTGTGCCAAATGATCGAAATCAATATGCGTATAAATTTGTGTCGTAGATAAATTACTATGGCCTAGCATTTCTTGTACTGAACGCAAATCACCGCTACTCGATAGCATATGGCTAGCAAAACAATGTCTGAGTAAATGCGGATGTAAATCGACATTTACACCTGCTCGTTGTGCTTGAAGCTTCACACGTTTTTCAATTTGCCTTGGAGTGAGCGCTCCTCCTCGCAAGGAAATAAAGACAGAATCGTTTTGATCGAAATGTCCTTTCCAAATTCTATAAACTTTCAACCAATTCAATAGGCTTTCTTTTGCTTTTTTCCCAAATGGTACTATACGGGTTTTATTTCCTTTACCTGTAATACGAACAAGTTGGCGATTAAAATCTACATCCTTAACTGTTAAACCCTGTAATTCAGCCAAACGTAAACCACTTGAGTAAAGTAACTCAAGCATGGCTTTATCACGTAACCACAATTGCTGATCAATTGGTTTTTCCGGCATAGGTTGATCTAAAATTTGATTAACCGTTTCTATGTCGATCATACCTGGCAAAGGTCTAGGTTGGCGTTTTAACTTAAAATCGTCGGTAGGATTAATTTCTAGATATTTACCTTGTTCAGCCCACTTCATAAATTGACGAATTGAGGTGAGATGGCGTTGCATACTACTTGAACTTAACTGGTCCTGTTCGACACGCTGCGCTAAATACTCTCTTAAATCTGAAGCTTCAATATTTCTCAAATCTAGTTGTTTGTGCTCGCAGAACTCAAGAAAGCTTTTAACATCTCGTTCATAAGCAGTAATCGTGTGCTCAGATTGATTCTGTATTTTTCTTTCTTTTAACCACATTGAGAGCAGTTGTAATGCAAAATCCAAATTGCTCTCCATTTATTTACTCATTTTTTTGAGTGTACCAAAAACTATGTGATCATGAAAATTTGATACCGCACAACCTAATGCTGATCTAATTTATATATTACAATTTAAACCAAGTATTCATTGGACCTTGCTGCCATGACCACCATACTCATTCCTTATTTAATTGCGATTACCTTACTTACACTGACCCCTGGTTTAGATACGACTTTAATTATTCGTACAGCAACACTTGAAGGTAAATCGAAAGCGTTTCAAGCAGCAGTAGGTATTTGTCTTGGCTGTATTGTATGGGGAATTGTGGTTGCCTGTGGTCTAGGTGCCTTGCTCATGGCATCTGATCTCGCTTTTAATATTCTAAAATGGATGGGAGCAGCTTATCTAGCATGGTTAGGTTTAAATATGATTTTAAAACCACGTACCCAGCTTGCAGATATGCAAGAGAATAGTTCAAATACCTCTCCTTCACAAAATTGGTTTATTAAGGGTTTTTTGGGTAATTTACTTAATCCCAAAGTTGGTATTTTTTATATTTCATTTCTTCCACAGTTTATTCCACCACAAGCATCGGCAGTTACTTGGGTGATGGGACTGGTAATGATTCATGTGGTGATTGGAATGTTATGGTCAACTTTATTAATTTTGGCTATGCAACCACTGTCACGTTATCTTAAGCAACCTAAATTTGTGAAATATATGGACCGAATTACTGGCAGTATTTTTGTGTTGTTTGCTTTGAAATTGGCTTTGAGTAAAAGATAAATTTTAAAAAGCGTGCTGATAGATAGCACGCTAAATAAGACTTAAAAACTTACTTTAGTTTTTCTAAGTAGTTTTTTTATTTGAACTGAAACTTCATCGGCATGTTTTTCTGCTAATTGATGGCCCCCACCTTTCACAACATATAACGTCGATTTTTCAAACTTTTGATTTAAATATTGCCCCACCTGAACGGTGCTCACTGGATCGTTATCGCCCCAGATTAGTAAAGTTTCAACATTTATATCTGATAGAAATTCTTCATAGTTGGCATTCGTAGTAATAAACCAATCAGGATATTTTAAAAATGCTTGGCGGTATGTTTCACACCAGTCTTGAACATTAAATCATTCAAGGTTAATTCCACCAGAAGTTGCAATTAAGACCAGCCCTTTCACCAAATGAGGTTTTTTTAGCGCTGCGGCAACAGCAAAAATCCCACCCATTGATTGAGCAACAATTACAGATTCTTCATTAATTTGATTGACCACATAATTTGTTAGGTCTTCAAAACTTTTGACTTCTAAGGATTCTGGTGTATCTCCAAAACCCGGATAACCAATAATTTTTGTACGATACTGCTGAGGTAATTTTTCAATTAAGGGATGTCAAAATGTCGTACTGCCTGATGCACCGGGTAAGAAAATTAAATTATTCATATTTTTATAAAGTTATAAAATTAAAAAATTATTCTACATATAAAAGAAAGTCTCTTTTATCATTTTAGATAATAAAAGAGACTTCTATTTTGGTAATGCGATTAGCCTTGAAAATAACGTAAATCCAAACGCCCATCATATACATGAGTTGTTGGACCAGTCATCCAAACCACATCGCCTTCTTGCCATTCAATTTGTAACTTACCGCCAGCAAGTTCAACTTCAACTGAGTTCGCAAGTAGACCACGGCGCATACCACTTACCGCAGCAGCACATGCCCCTGTACCACAAGCTAATGTTTCACCAACACCACGTTCAAATACACGTAAGCGAACATGTTTTTCATCAATCACTTGCATAAAGCCAGCATTAACACGCTCAGGGAAACGTTTATGTGATTCAACTTGTGGGCCAATGCCAGCAACATCAGCAGTTAGTACGTCTGGAACAATAGTGACAGCATGAGGATTGCCCATATTGACCACATCAATATTAATGTTCTGGTCGTTAGCTAACTCAAGTGTATATAAAGCTTCTGGTTGTTCTGCAATGAATGGAATTTCATTCGGCAAGAACTTCGGGTAGCCCATATTGACGCGAACCCAACCATTTTGGCCCAATTCAGGTTTTACAATACCTGCTTTGGTTTGGACAGTAATACTTGTTTTGGTTGTTAAATGACGCTCATGTACAAAACGAGCAAAACAGCGTACACCATTACCACATTGTTCAACTTCAGACCCATCTGCATTAAAAATACGATATTTAAAATCTGCTTCCGGTAAATCTGGTGGTTCAACAATTAAAAGCTGATCAAAACCGATGCCAAAATGGCGATCAGCTAAGCGTTGGATTGTTTCTGTATCCAAATAGGCACATTGGCTGATCAGATCAACCACCATAAAGTCATTGCCTAGGCCATGCATTTTAGTAAATTCTAACAACATTTCATTTACTCCTCAGGCAACAAGCGTTCATTTTCCCACAGGGATTCAACCGTTTCACGCTCACGAATCAAATGGGCTTTATCGCCTGACACCATCACTTCTGCGGCACGGCCACGTGTGTTGTAATTTGAACTCATTACAAATCCATAAGCGCCAGCGCCAAGAACAGCTAACAAGTCATTTTCTTTTAAAGCCAATAAACGATCTTTACCAATGAAGTCACCTGTTTCACAGATTGCTCCAACGAGATCCCAAGTTTTTTCTTCAGTATCTGAACTTGGCACTACAGGTTGGATATCCATCCAAGCTTCATATAAAGCAGGGCGAATTAAATCATTCATTGCAGCATCAATAATGGCAAAGTTACGGTGGCTCGTTGGTTTGAGCAAATCAACTTTTGTTAAAAGCACACCTGCATTTGCACTAATGCTACGACCCGGTTCCATATAAACCTTGAGACCTAATTTTTCTAAAGCAGGTTTCATTGAGTTGGCATATTCTTCAACACTTGGCGGTGTTTCATCTTTATAACAAACACCTAGCCCGCCACCGATATCAATGTGTTTAAGATTGATACCAAGTTTTTTCAATTCTTCGATCATCAACATTACACGATCTAAAGCGTCAACAAACGGTTTAGTCTCGGTCAATTGCGAACCGATGTGACAGTCAATGCCTATGATTTCAAGGTTTGGTAAAGATGCAGCATATTGATAGGTTTCATAAACAGTATCACTAGGAATACCAAATTTATTTTCTTTTAAACCTGTTGAAATATAAGGATGAGTTTTTGCATCTACGTCTGGATTTACACGTAAAGAAATTGGCGCTTTTTTGCCTAGACGAGCTGCAACCTTTTGAAGACGGTCTAGTTCTGCATAAGACTCAACGTTAAAACAAGCAATACCCACATTTAACGATGTTTCGATATCGGCTTCGGTTTTACCTAAACCAGAAAAAACAACTTTAGACGCATCTCCACCCGCTTTTAAAACCCGTGCAAGTTCACCACCTGATACGATATCAAAACCAGCACCAAGTTTTGCCAAGACATTAAGAACAGCTATATTTGAGTTAGATTTCACCGCAAAACAGATTTGATGATCAATAAAATCAAAAGCACGGTCCATATCTAAGTAATGTTTTTCAAAAGCTGCTTTTGAATAAACATACAAAGGTGTGCCAAATTGCTGCGCAAGCTGCTCCATAGAACATTGCTCTGCGTGCAATACTCCATTAATGCGAGTGAAACTCATGAATGTGTCCTTATTTCAAAGCTTAAGGTGAAGTTGTTTGGGTTGGGGCTGATGCTTCAACTGACTGTTCAGCTTGTTCATCCTGTTGCACAACTTGTTTCTGTTCTTTATTACGATAGAGCAAGTATTTCGCACGTTTGTCATAATTCGGATCAGAAGGTAGCTGTAATGCTCCTGACTGACCACAAGCGCTAAGCAAAATACTGCTGCTCAATAAACTGATGAGGCAAATGACACGACGCATCTGAGCACCTGATTTAAACAATTCGATGCAGTATACCGTGATCATGCAGGCGGCTAAAGAGTAAACTTAAAGAGAAAAACAATATGCATAAAAAACGCCAGCTTTTCAGCTGGCGTTTGATCATAACTAAATAAATTTAATTACTTTTTATGACGCGGTTTATAGAAGAAGAAATAACCAATGATCAAGATAATAAACCAAATTGGGCTGACTTTCAGCGCTTTGAACGTATCCGGTTCTAAAGACAGCACATAAATCATGCCAATAAAGAAAATAATCGTGATCCAACATGTAAATAGACCGCCCGGTAATTTAAATGTTGATTTTGCATGTAGCTCAGGGCGCGTAGTGTAATAACGGATATAACTCCAGATAATGAGTAACCACACGCAAATGAACAAAATCGTTGAAAGCGTCGTTGCAAGCGTAAATGCCTCAACTGTATTTGGAACAAAATACTGTAATGCCGCACCTAACAATAAACACGCAGCAGAGAAATACAATGCATTTGCCGGTACCGCACGTCTGTTCAATTTACCAAAAGCTTTTGGACCCTGATCTTCACGAGATAAACCAAATAACATACGGCTTGTTGAGAAGACACCACTGTTCATTGATGACATCACTGATGACAATACCACCAAGTTCATCAAGATCGCTGCTGCTGCCACACCAGCTTGGCTGAACAAGTTTACAAATGGACTGATCGCTGGATCAATTTTATTCCAAGGTGTTACAGACATCACAATCAACAATGCCAATACATAGAAAATAATGATACGGATTGGAATTGAGTTAATTGCTTTTGGTAAGTTACGTGCTGGGTCTTTGGTTTCGGCAGCCGTTGTTCCCACAAGTTCCACACCAACAAAAGCAAAGATTGCGATTTGGAAGCCTGCCAAGAAACCATGTACACCTGTTGGGAAGAAACCACCGTTAGCCCAAAGATGAGTAAATGATGCAACTTCACCTGTACTTGAGGTAAAGCCTGTAAAGATCATCCATAGGCCAACAGCGATTAAAATAATAATCGCAAGAATCTTAATGAGCGCAAACCAGAACTCTAACTCACCAAACAAGCGAACTGTTAACAGGTTTAAACCCATAATAAATACAATCGCGGCAACACTGATCATTGCCCCTTCGACAGGCGAGAAAGGTAGACCATTATTGAAGAATTGTAAGTAGTAGATAATTGCAGAAAGGTCAGCGATACCAATCGTGATCCAACATAACCAGTATGTCCACCCTACAAAGTAACCCGCCCATGGACCGATTAAATCTGTTGTGAAGTCAATAAATGATTTATAGGCAAGGTTTGAAAGAAGTAATTCGCCAAGCGCACGCATGACAAAAAACACCATCACACCAATAATCAAATAAATGAATAAGATCGACGGACCAGCAAGGCTAATTGTTTTGCCTGATCCCATAAATAATCCGGTACCAATTGCACCACCAATCGCGATCAGCTGTAAATGCCGATTGGAGAGGCTTCGATGGAGCTCACCTTGTTCATGAGGCTCGCTCAGATTTTGATTCGACATTTTATAAATACACTCCAGTAATTTTTTTAGTCCGTTAGCTAAATTCAAATCAAAAAGACGATATCGCACCATTTGCAGGTATCTTTTAAATGTATATTTTTTGACAACTTTTCAGCTAACCAATTTTGTCTGTATTGCTGATGATTCCAAGCTACATACAATTATGGCCGATAATACGCACAAGCCTATTGCAATACAACGGACTCTCAAGTCAACTTTTGTCGTACTTGCTTAACTTTCACATATATAAAAAGGCTACCAGTGAGGTAGCCTTTTCTATTAAGGATCAGGAAATAAATTTATCTTTTGAAAAATTTACTTTTGTTTATTCTTCAATCTTTCTTCCCAGAATGTCGCATTTTTAATTCCTAATTTAACAGGGTCAAATGTGTACTCTGTTACTCCAGCTTTTTGCTGCGCTTCATAATCTTTAAGAGCTTTAATTGTTGGCTTCCATACAAAATAAGTCACAATAATTCCGACAATATTAATCCATGCCATTAGACCGACACCAATATCACCAATACCCCATATATAACCGGTTGCACTTAAAACCCCATAAGATACAGAGAGAATAATAAAGCACTTGGTTACAAATAATAACGATGGAGATTTAGTAATATAGCTGAGATAAGTAATGTTAGTTTCAGCAATATAGTAATACGCAACGATTGTTGTAAAAGCGAAGAAGAACACAGCCAACGCTACGAAGATTTGGCCAAAATTACCAAACATTGTACTCACTGCCATTTGGGTAAAAGCAGGAGAACCTATTTCTACAGTAGCTCCAACATTTTGTACAATAAATTGACCAGCTTCTAATGTACCTTGTACGTTATACATACCTGTAATTAAAATCATAAATGCTGTTGCAGAGCAGACGAATAATGTATCGACATAAATCGAGAATGCCTGTACAAAACCTTGTTGAGCTGGGTGTTGAACTTCTGCTGCGGCGGCTGCATGTGGCCCTGTTCCTTGCCCTGCCTCATTTGAATAAACACCACGTTTTACCCCCCAACCGATTGCAGCACCAAGACCAGCCATAGGAGAAAAAGCATCTTCAAAAATTAATTTGATTACACCAGGTAGCTCGTGAATATTCGCAATCACAATAACAACAGCCATTAGAATATAACCAGCTGCCATAAAAGGAACAACGAATTCAGCAAAACGTGCAATCCGTTTAATACCACCAAAAATAATGATAGCGAGTAAACCAACAATCACCACAAGTGCTACAATTTTAAACAGGCCAATATCACCAAAAATAATTGCCCCTTCACCAGTAATTTGTGTAAATGCCTTACCTACCGCATTTGCTTGAATACCAGGTAAGAACAAACCACAAGAAATAATTGCTGCTATAGCAAATACGATGCCTAACCAACGCTGTCCTAGCCCTCTGTCAAAATAAAAAGCAGGACCACCACGATATTGCCCTTGATATTCGACTTTATAGATTTGACCTAAAGTTGATTCTACATATGCCGTGCTTGCTCCTAAAAATGCAACCAACCACATCCAAAAGACAGCACCGGGCCCACCAAAGCCAATTGCTGCCGCTACACCCGCAATATTACCTACACCTACTCGTCCCGATAATGAAACAGCTAAGGCTTGAAATGATGAAATCCCCTGTTCTGAAGAAGTACCTTTTATTAATAGTCTGGCCATTTCCTTCATTTGACGCACTTGAACAAATCTTGTCAAAATAGAAAAAAATAAACCCGCGCCTAAGCACAGGTAAATAAGTGCCTTACTCCAAATAATGCCATTAATCCAATCAACAATTTCTGCTGCACTCATAGATATCAACCTTTTGTATTTTTAAAATACAATACTCATATTATTTTGTTCGTTTTCACTTCAGCAATATCCATGCCATATCTATAATAAACAGCTAGATACATACTCCAGTAAAAACACCGTCCTTGGGGAATAGATTAGATTTTTTATATCCACTGAAAACAAACTTTATCTGACTTGTAAAAATCCAATATCGTGTTATTTTTGGTGTCTTTCCCTTATTAGTTCCTTAGAAGATCCCTTCAAATTTCCTCATTATCTTTTATGAAAATTTTAGGAAACAAGAATGAAGAACTTCCTAAGAACTATATTTATATAATATCGAGCAAAATTTCAATTTTTTATGAGCAAAGTCAAAACTGTTTACCGTTGCGAGCAATGTGGTGCCGATCATCTTAAATGGGCTGGTCAATGCTCAGAGTGTGGTGAATGGAATTCTCTGACTGAAGTTAAACTTGAGCCAACCACTGCTCACCGCGCACGTCCTAAAATTGGGGGCTATGCGGGTCAAGTTGCTAACATTACAACGCTAAATAAAGTTTCCGTTTCTCATGAAACTCGCTTACCTACAGGCATTAGCGAATTTGACCGAGTGCTTGGCGGCGGTTTGGTGACAGGTTCTGTGGTGCTGATTGGTGGTGACCCCGGTATTGGTAAATCAACCATTCTTTTGCAAACTGCAACGCACATGGCAAGCGCAAAAAGCTCTGCACTTTATATTACGGGTGAAGAATCTTTATCTCAGGTGGCGCTTCGTGCGCAACGTCTTGATCTACCAACCGACCAATTAAAAGTCATGGCTGAAACCTGTGTAGAACGCATTTGTGAAGTTTTAGAACAAGAAAAACCTGTAGTCGCTATTCTAGATTCGATTCAAACTCTTTATACAGAAACCCTCCAATCTGCTCCGGGTGGTGTTTCACAAATTCGTGAATCTGCTGCTTTATTAACCCGTTATGCAAAAAATAGTGGCACGGCGCTATTCATTGTTGGTCACGTGACCAAAGAAGGTGCACTGGCAGGTCCGCGTGTTTTAGAGCATATGGTGGACTGCGTACTTTACTTTGAAGGTCAATCAGACTCACGTTATCGAATGATTCGTGCTGTTAAAAACCGTTTTGGTGCAGTGAATGAGCTTGGCGTATTTGGCATGACTGATAAAGGCCTACGTGAAGTGGCCAATCCTTCTGCTATTTTCCTAAGTCGTTATGATGAAGCGATTCCCGGTTCAATTGTGATGATTAGCCGTGAAGGAACTCGCCCTCTTTTGGTCGAAGTGCAAGCTTTAGTTGATGATGCTCAAGGACAACCACGACGTGTTGCACTTGGTCTTGAACAAAACCGTTTGAACATGTTGCTTGCTGTAATGCATCGTCATGGTGGCGTGCAAACCACTGGACAAGATGTATACGTCAACATTGTAGGTGGCTTAAAAATTACCGAAACAGGTTCTGATTTGGCTGTTTTACTTGCATGTGCTTCAAGTTTACGTACCAAAGCCTTGCCCCAACAGCTTGCAGTTTTTGGTGAAGTTGGTCTTTCTGGTGAAATTCGCCCTGTTCCTAACGGTCAGGAACGCTTAAAAGAAGCAGCGAAACATGGCTTTAAATATGTCATTTTACCAAGAGGAAACGCCCCTCAAAAGGCAATTCCGGGCGTACAAGTTATTGCTGTTGCGCGCTTACATGAAGCATTGACAGAAGCTATGCAACTCAGTGATGAATTGACATAAAAAAACATACTTTTATAGTTGAAATTTAGAGTAAAAGCCTGCATAAATACTATTACAAATTAACTTTAAACAGGAATTTCCTATGGAAGTACACCAGCGTGGCTTGATTACCGGTATTTTAATGGCTGCTTTAGCAATTTCTCCTCTTGCTGAAGCTAAACGTGCAGGTGGTGGTAAAAGCCACGGTATGGCACGTTCTACTACTTCAAGCCAGTCTTATCAACAACCTCGTCAAGTGACTCCAGTTCAACAAACCACTACAGCGCCTCAGAAATCTGGTCCAGGCGTTGGTTCAATGGTTGCAGCTGGTGTGGCTGGTGCTGCCGTAGGTGCTGTTGCAGCAAATGCTTTAGCTGATGACAAACCGACATCAACTGAGCAGCAAGCCACTCAGGCGCAAGCTCAAGAAGAGAAAAAAGGTGGAATCCCAGGTTGGATTTGGGTATTGCTTGCCGCAGCTCTTGCTTTCTTTGTATTCCGTAAATTGGGATCAAAAAAAAAATTAGCGGGTAACAACCCTTACGCACCAAATAGTAACGGTCAAAACCCATTTGGCCGTTCTGCTGCACCACAAGCAGCTCCACGTAATGCCGGCGATAATACAAATATCTTTGGTCAATCTGTGGGTGGCGGTGCAGCAACGCAAGCGCCTTTTGGCGGTGTAACAACGAGCAATGGCAATCAACTTCCAGATGGTAGTGAACCAGCTGCATTCTTACGTATTGCACGTCAACGTTTTAATCATATCCAATCGATGAATACTGCAAGTAACATTGAAGAAATTCGCCGTTACTTGACACCAGAACTTTATAGTTCTATGTATAACGATATCATGGAAAACCAAGATCAAGACGTTGCTGAATTTAGTAACTTGAATGCGATGGTTGTAGACAGTGCAACTGAAAATGGTCAATACGTAGTAAGCGTACGTTTCACTGGTACAGTAAGTGAAGATCTAAACAGCTTGCCACAACCGTTTACCGAAATCTGGCATTTTGTTAAACCTGCTGGCTCTCAGCAAGACTGGGTTGTTGCAGGTATCCAACAAGCTTAAGCTAAATAAATCCTAAATAAAAAAGCCACAATATAGTGGCTTTTTTATTTGTCAGCGTTTAAGCAATTTCTGCTGGAAAGGTCACTACTTTTTCAATTTTGACCTGATCCATTGCAACCATGAGTAAACGGTCTACACCTAAAGCAATACCTGAGCATTCCGGCATATGAGGCAATGCTGCTAACAGATGCTCATCTAAAGGCATAACATGAAGCCCTTGCTTAGCCCGCTCTGCATTATCTGCTTCAAAGCGTGAACGTAACACATCTGCATCGAGTAATTCATCGTAGGCATTGGCTAGCTCTAAGCCTTCAATATAAACCTCGAAACGCGCCGCGACCTCTTCCCCATCTTCATCTACTTTCACTTTTGCCAAAGAGGCCATTTCTGGTGGAAAGTCAGTTAAAAAAACTGGAGCATCAAAACCCAAACTTGGTTCAACAAAATGAGAAAATAACAAATCCATATAAGCTAGGCGATCATCGCCCAAGTCGAGATTTAATCCCACACGATTTGCGGTATCTTTGAGTTGTTTCAAGGTTGCCTGCAAAGGGTTGATATCAAGACGATCTTGAAAGGCATGTTTATAACTTAGAATAAACGGACGAACTTCACCAAAACGATGCTGCAAACAGGTTTGCAATAAATCGGCTGTTTCATGTATTAACGCTTTTAAGTCTAGACCGGGGCGATACCATTCAAGCATGGTAAATTCACTGTTGTGTTTACGCCCGTGTTCATCATCTCGGAACACCTTACAGATTTGATAAATCGGCCCACTACCGCTCGCCAATAAACGCTTCATGGCAAACTCTGGTGAAGTCTGTAAATATTGAGTTTGCAATTTGCCATTAATATGGCGCAAAGCCTGAACCGAAGCTAAATGTACATCGGTGACACCTGCCTGTGAAACGATTGGTGTTTCGACTTCCATGACATCACGTTCAGCAAAAAACTGACGAATTTGGGTATAGAGCTTGGCACGTGCTTTTAAGGCATCAATTGAACAAGTAGGTTGATAGCTTAAACTCATGCCTGTGGTCCCCCATGTGCTGCCCATTCACGGCGCAGCGGATAATTTTTACGTAATAAATCAAATGCTTTTTGCTCTACTTTGCCGTCTTTAATACAAGCACGGATGTTGGCATCATCTTGAGCAATATCATAAATCTGAGCTAACTTTTGCTTTAACACAGCTTTTAAATCATGTCCTGAAAAATAGTCTTCGCATGCAGGTAGCTGAGTTTCAAAACGCTTATTCATGTCATATCCAAACTTTTGACAAAAAGCTTCATAAATCATTTGTGTACCGCGGGCTTTTCCTTCAAGGCTATAACCAGCAATATGCGGTGTTGCTAAAGCCAACATGTCTATAAGTTCTTCTGATATGACTGGTTCATGCTCAAATACATCAAGCACCACTTTACGCTGGGTACGTTGAATGTCTTCCATTAAAGCGGCTTCTTTCACGACTGGACCACGTGCACTATTAATTAAAATTGTGTCAGGTTGAAGCGCTGCGAAAGCTTTTTCATCAAACAAATGATATGTGGGATGTTCACCGTTTTTGGTCAGCGGCACATGAATTGAAATGGCATTAGCTTGTTGCAACAGAGTTTCTAAGCTTACATTCTCAATTGTGTCTAGTTTCACATATGGGTCAAAGCCAATTACGTTCCAGCCCAACAACTGGGCCATATAAGCCAAGCGCTTACCGACGTTGCCAAGACCGACAATGCCTAGGGTAAATTTTTCTTGTTGTTCTAAAAGGTTTGCATCTAAATGAAGTAAAGCAGTAATGACATATTCAGCAACCGCTTGCGCATTACAACCAGCCGCATTTGCCCATGTAATTCCTTGTTTTTCTAACGCCGCAATATCTAAATGATCGGTCCCTATTGTGGCACTGCCCACATATTTTAATGCTGTGTTTTCAATTAAACTTGCGTTAACCGCAGTAACCGAGCGGACCAGTAAAGCTTGAGCATCTTTTACATCTGCATGGGTTAAAGTACGCCCTGCTTTGTGTTGAATATCGCCAAACTCAGAAAAAAAGTAATCGGTAAATGCCAAATTTTCATCTGCGACGATTTTCATTGTCTGCAACCCATAGCTTATAAAAACATTATTATCCTTTGAGTTGTAGCAAAGCACAATGTTAAGGGTATAAATTAGTACAGGGTCTCAAGACTCAGTTTAGTCACAACCCACCACCAAAATAAAAGTAAGCCATGACCGCGAGTGTGAGCCAAATTAAAATAATGAGTACGGCAACCAAATAGTTTTTTGGTCGTTTTTCATGTTCATCCAGCCATTCTTCAGCTTGTTGTTCTGCATCGAAAATGACTTGTTGAGGCGTAAAACGAACAGCTAACCAAATCAGCATCGGTAGAATAATGGCCTCATCTAAAAGGCCTAAAATAGGAATAAAATCTGGAATTAAATCGATCGGACTAAAGGCATAAGCCACAGCCACCACAGCAATAACTTTTGGGAACCATGGCATTTGAGGATGCTTTGATGCAAACCAAAGCATAATAATTTGTTTTTTTAGACGTTTTGCCCATTCTTTTAGTGATTGTAACCAAGACATTTGGACAGACTCTGAACCTTTAGAGTTTTATAATAATCCATAAAACCTATCCTTAGCTTAAAAGCCAAAGAAATGTCAGATGAGCTCTATTTTAGGTTCATCATCTTGAACAATATATTTTAAATTTCTGTATATAAAACAAATCTATCTCCTCTACAAAAACTCGCCAAAGTCAGGCCAGATTGTTTGGCTAATTGAATAGCCATGCTGGTAGGTGCTGAAATTGACGCCAGTAGACTTATATTCAGCTGGGCACATTTTCGTATCAGTTCATAACTTGCACGACTGGTCATCACCACAAAACCTAAACTGGTGTCGTAGTTTTCTTGTGCTAAATAACCTATTAATTTATCTAAAGCATTATGGCGGCCAACATCTTCAAATAAAGCCACGATTTGAGCGTCAAACACCCATGCTGCGGCATGTGCGCCACCCGTTAAAGCGGTAATTTCTTGCTGGACTTTTAAATGGGAAATGGCACTCGGAATTTGCTCAAGCCATATTCTGGATGCATGCGTTGTAATTTTAGGAACATCTAACTGAAACTGTTCTAAACTCTCAATTCCACACAAACCACATCCTGTACGGCCTACCATCATGCGGCGGTGTTCTTTTAAGTCAGCAAATGCTCTCGATGAAATAGTCATTTCCACCGTAATGCCCAATTCATTTTGATGTACATCAAGTGCATATAGCTCTTTTAAGCTAGTTAAAATTCCTTCCGAGAGACTAAAACCTTTGGCAAATAATTCTACATCGGTCGGTGTCGCCATCATCACCGCATGTGAAATTCCGTTATACACCAAGGCAATTGGGTACTCTTGCACAATATGATCTAAAACATTTTCAGAGTCGGTTTTGTTAAACCGCTGTACTAGTAATGTCTCAACCCCATAAGAATGTGGTGTCAAAATTATTTCCTTTATTTCAAAAATGGCGCTTGTTTAGAGCGCCATTTGTTTGGATGATATTTTTTAATATTGCCTTTGATTAAAGGTTGCTTACTTTCTTATCAGCATCTTCAGGGGCTACTGCTGTTGCCAAGTTAAAATGCTCTGGCGCATTTCCGGGATGCAAAATCACAGGAACGCTTTTTGAAGCAGGAATCTTGGCATATTTATCATGACTACTTAATGCCACCAAAGGATTAGTTTCCGGATAGTAAGCGGCTAAACTGCCTCGCGGAATGTTGTACGGCACTATACGGAAACTATGCACAATACGCTTTACACCGTCTGAAAAAACACTTTCAATATCCACCCACTGATTTGCTTCAAAACCTGCTTCATCAATATCAGCTTGGTTCATAAACAACACACGGCGCTGACCGAATACCCCACGGTAACGGTCATCTAGACCATATAGAGTAGTGTTGTATTGGTCATGAGAACGCGTGGTCATTAAGGTATAAACCTTACTGTCGGTATATGCCGCAGCGTACTGATTTTCTTTATCGGCATAAACCTCACTCAGCGGTGTAATCATAAACTGAGCTTTGCCACTTTTTGTATTCCAGATGTGCTGATTGGCTGGATGCTCTAGATGAAAACCGCCCGGTTTATAGACGCGTAAATTAAAGTCATGGAACTCATCAAATACATCGGCAATAGAGTCACGAATACGGTCATAGCTTTCGATATACCATTTCCATTTAATCTGACTGTCTGGAAGCACTGCTTCAGCCATTCTTGCCACGATGTCTGGTTCAGACAAAATATTTTCAGAAATTGGAGCGTTACGCCCTGCTGACAAATGAATATTACTCATTGAATCTTCGACTGAAATTGCCTGCGGTCCATGAAGCTGCTCATCAATTTCGGTACGCCCTAAACATGGCAAAATTAGTGCATCTTTACCACACACCAAATGGCTACGGTTTAACTTGGTTGCGACATGAACGGTTAAATTACACTTTCTAAGTGCTTCTTGGGTATATGGTGTATCAGGCGTTGCAACTGCAAAGTTCCCACCCAAACCAATAAAGACTTTGACCTCACCTTCTGCCATGGCTTTAATAGTTTCAACGACACCATGCCCATTTTTTCTCGGTGATTTAATTCCAAATACGCGGTCAATGTTGTCGAGTAGTTTAGGGCTAGGCAGTTCATTAATGCCCATGGTGCGGTCACCTTGCACGTTACTGTGCCCACGAACCGGACAAAGCCCTGCACCCGGTCTGCCAATTTGACCACGCGCCAACAATAAATTTGCAAGCATATGTACGTTAGCTGTGCCGTGGCGGTGTTGAGTGATACCCATTCCCCAACAGAAAATTGAACGCTCTGATTCTAAAAAGAGTTTAGCCAGTTTTTCTAAATGTTCAGGCGATAACCCTGAGTGTTTATAAATATCTGCCCATTCAGTTCTTTCAATCTCAGCAATCATCTCAACAAAACCAACGGTATTCACCGCGATAAAGTTTCGGTCAAAAACACTTGGTTTACCTGAGGCAAGTGTTTTTTTATCCCACTCATTTAAGTGCTTTAACATCCCTAACATGAGTGCATAGTCACCGCCAATTTTCGGCTGGAAATAATAACGACTAATTGGCGTACTGCCGTTGGTCATCATTTCAAGCGGTGCTTGCGGGTCTTGGAAACGCTCTAAGCCGCGTTCTTTAATTGGGTTAATCGCAATAATATTGCCGCCACGTTTAGACACTTCACGTAAAGTACCTAACATACGCGGGTGATTGGTTCCGGGGTTGTGCCCAAAACTAAAAATAGCATCGGCTACGTCAAAGTCTTCTAGGGTGACTGTGCCTTTTCCTAAACCAATCGAGTCAAGTAAGCCAACACTTGTGGTTTCATGACACATGTTCGAGCAGTCTGGAAAGTTATTTGTACCAAAGCTTCTCACAAACAATTGATATAAAAATGCTGCTTCGTTACTGGCACGACCCGAAGTATAAAATGTCGCTTGGTCTGGGTTGTCTAGCGCATGTAAATGTTGAGCAATGAGTTTAAATGCATCGTCCCACGAAATAGGCACATATTTATCGGTTGCAGCATCGTAGCGAACAGGGTCGGTTAAACGGCCTAAGTCTTCTAGAAAAAAGTCACTTTGCTCTGACAGCCAACTGACGGTATGACCTGCGAAATATTCAGGGGTTACTGTTTTACTGGTTGCTTCAAAGGCAACTGCTTTTGCACCATTTTCACAGAAGTTAAATGCGTGAGCATCTTTCTTTTCTGGCCATGCACAGCCGGGACAGTCAAACCCTGTAGGTTGGTTAATGTTGAGTAAGGTAATTGAACCTTTACCTAAAATATCTTGTCGCTTTAAGTTTCGAGCAACACTTAGCAGTGCGCCCCACCCGCCAGCAGGATGAGTATATGGCTCAATTCGCGCAAAACCGTTATTTTCCTGTATGTGCTTTTGTTCTTCTGAATTATCCACTTTGTCATCCTCTTAATTCTTCTTAGGCATTCAACAGATCCAATAAAACCACAAATTTAATTATGCTTATATTAAGAATCGCTGCTGTCTAGCTTATGGGTAGAGTCCGCATGGTATGTTATTCACCATATTTTAAAAAGCTGGCTCAACTGTTCTTATAATATGTGCCATATTTTTTACAATTACAATCATTCAAGCCAACCGCGCTATTTATAGAAAAATATATAAAACAATGAGTTAAAAAGATAGAAACTCCGCCTTTTACAGATCAAAACATTATTAGTTTTCATTCTTAACAGAAGAGAAACTCTTTAAAATTGATGCTTACATGTCTTTATGTATGGTTTTTTTGGATTAAGCAGTATAAAACAATTAAAAATCTATCCACATTAGAGCACTTATGAAGGTTGTGATCGCTCCTGACTCATTTAAAGACAGCTTATCTGCTTTAAACGTAGCTCAGGCCATTGCCAAAGGATGGCAAGAAGTTTTTCCTTATGCAGAAACGATTTTATGCCCGATGGCAGATGGTGGTGAAGGAACTATTGAAGCTGTTTTAGAAGTCTGCGAAGGACAATGGCGTGAAAAAACTGTGGTTGGGCCATTAGGTCAGCCTGTTCAAGCAAAATGGGGCTGGTTAGAAAAACAAAAAATCGCCATCATTGAAATGGCTCAAGCGAGCGGCATACAGTTAGTTCCACCGTCAGAACGTGATGCCCGCCACAGCACAACGTTTGGAACAGGCCAGCTCATTCTGGATGCTTTAGACGCAGGTGCAAAAGACATTATTTTAACTGTGGGTGGTAGTGCTACTAATGATGGTGGCACAGGATTACTGAGTGCTTTAGGTGCTGTTTTGCTCGATGCCAACCAAAAGGTTTTATCCGCAGGTGGTCTCGCTCTAAGCAACCTATCAAAAATTGATTTAACACATTTCGACTCACGTATTCAGCACACGCGGTTTTTACTAGCTGCCGATGTGACCAATCCACTTTGCGGTCCAAACGGCGCATCTCATATTTTTGGCCCACAAAAAGGGGCTTCCCCTACTCAAGTAAAGTTACTTGATGAAGCGCTTGCCCATTTTGCCAATGTCTCGGCACAACTTTTAGGTTTCGACAAAAGAGATGAAGCAGGCTCTGGCGCTGCTGGCGGTTTGGGCTTTGCAGCCAAAAGTTATTTAGATGCAGTCTTTAAAGCTGGAGTTAAAGTCGTGGCTGAACTGAATCAACTTGAGCATAAAATTTCTAATGCAGATTGGGTCATTACAGGCGAAGGTAAATTTGACCAGCAAACCTTAAGCGGTAAAACCGTTTTTGGGGTAAGCCAAATTGCAAAATTTCATGGCATCCCTGTCATTGTGATTGCAGGAACTTTAGGCCAAGGCTATCAAGCACTTTATGAGCACGGCGTTACGGCTGCTTTCTCATTAGCAAATGGCCCGATCACATTAGAACAAGCCTGCGAACATGCGGCAGAACTCATTTATGAGCGCACAGTGGATATTGCGAGGTTAATTCAGCTTAGCCAAACCAGTTTGAGAGATAAGAAAGTTTAATCGGCTAACTTTAAAAGGCTCTCTCTACAACTTTCCAATATTTCATCGCTAAGCACAGATTGGTCTGGGCATGCGCGAGACAAGGCAATTGCCCCCACAGATTGAGCAAGAATATTGATGGCTTGCTTTCTCAACTCTTCTGTTTCTAAAGAAACTTGTTTTGCTCGTTCATTCATAATGAACTGAATAAGTTGCTCAATGCCCTCTTCAAATTCGACTTTTACTTCGTCTGGCTGTCTTGCGGCATCACAAGATAGCGCTGTTAAGGTGCAGCCCAAATCTCGGTTGTCTCGATGAGTACGAGACACATAAAGCTGAATAAATTGAGTTAAGTTTAAACCTTCTATTCTTTTTAAAACCTGCTCAAGTCCATGTTTAACGGTAATTGAGACAAGGTCTGTTTTAGAGCTGAAATGTTTATAAAAGCCGCCATGAGTAAAGCCTGCGCTAGACATTAATTCAGCAATGCCGACGCCGTCGTAGCCTTTGCTACGAAACAGTTGAGTCGCCTTATCGACAATTTTATCTCGGTTTTCTTTTACCTGAGTTTTACTGACTTTCATGTTGGCCTACCCACTTTTACTCACCCTATTCGTCACAATTATACATTGATTATGGTTGACATCAAAACTTGCATATTTTAGATTATAGTCATAATCTAAAAATTAAAGCGTGGAGACATCGCATGTCAGCTCAATCAAAAGTACTTATTACAGGAGCTTCGTCAGGAATTGGTTCTGTCTATGCAGACCGATTTGCTCAACGTGGCCATAACTTAATCTTGGTTGCACGAGACACAAACCGCCTAGATAAAATCTCAAAAGATCTTCAAGAAAAATACGGCGTACAAGTTGAGTTCATTCAAGCCGATCTATCAAACGATCAAGACATTAGTAAAATTGAAGATGTACTCAAAAACGATGCTGATATTGAAATTTTGGTAAATAATGCTGGCATTGCACTAAACGGAACCTTTTTAACTCAAGATATTAAAGATATTGAAAAACTCATTACTTTAAATATGACTGCAGTTGTTCGTTTGTCTCATGCAATTTCGCAATCACTTATACATAAAGGTAAAGGTGCCATTATTAATTTAGGCTCTGTGCTTGGATTAGCCCCTGAATTAGGTTCTACCATTTATGGTGCAAGTAAATCTTTCATCCAATTTTTTAGCCAAGGCTTATATTTAGAATTAAAAGATCATGGCGTGCATGTTCAAGCCGTATTGCCTTCTGCTACTAAAACCGAAATTTGGGAACGTTCTGGCATCGACTTAAGCCAAGTCCCACCATTAATGGATGTCAATGATTTGATCGATGCGGCTCTGGTTGGTTTTGATCGTAAAGAAACAATCACAATTCCTGTGCTGAAAGACGAAAATCAATGGAATAATTTTGAAAAATCACGTATCACATTACTACCAAACTTTTCTTCGGCTGATGTAGCCCAACGTTATAAAAACTAACGAGTACCGCTACCCAACTCTTAAGTAGGAAAATCTTATGAATGTTATTGATGCCATCCGTAACCGCCGCGCAGTTAAACGCTTCGACCCTGCTTTTCAACTTTCTGAAGATAACAAAAAGCAGTTATTACAAGAAGTTTTAGCCAATGCACCAAGCGCTTTTAACTTACAACATTGGCGTCCAGTCATCATTGAAGATACTGAGTTAAGACAAAAAATTCGCACCATTGCTTGGGATCAACCACAAGTTACAGAGTCATCATTACTGATTGTGTTGTGTGCAAAAGTAAATACATGGGAAGTTGATGCTAAGCGTGTGTGGGATGGTGCAACTCCAGAAGTTCAAAATATTATGGCTGGCGCAATTGACCAATATTACCGTGATCGTCCACAAACCCAACGTGACGAAGTGATGCGTAGTGCGGGTATTTTTGCTCAAACTTTAATGTTACTTGCTCAAGAGCATGGTTTAGACAGTTGCCCTATGGATGGTTTTGACTTTGACGCAATGGCGAAGCTCATTAACTTACCTGAAGATCACGTAGTATGTTTAATGATTGCAGTTGGTAAGTCAGCATCTCAGCCTTACCCACGTGTAGGCAAACTTCCTTACGACGATGTCATTATTCAAAATACATTCTAAGTTTTAAATTTTTAGGCTTTCATACTATTTGTTCTTTTTTTATAAATAGATGGAAGCCTTTAATTTGGCAAACGTTTTAAAGCGGACTTTAAATCCTATTTAAACTGCTTCAAAAAAAAGTCTAATATCATCTCTCTATCCCCTACTTGACCCGAGCTTAAAAGCTGAATAATGGTTCCCTCAATCATATATAAAAATAGTTTGGCGTCCTGAAAGGTAACATCTTTTTTTAGTTTTATTAACTGACTATAGATTTCATTAAGCAACCATGTTCTATATCTCATTGCGGTTATATAGGCTTTTGGATAGGTCAGTTTTGTTTCAAAAATTGCTTTAAATAATAGATAGTAAAGTCCCTTCAAATCGGTATGCAAAAGATAAAGTTTCTTAAGTTTATCCACCACACTTGTTTGACTGGTGTACTCAACCATTGAAACTACTTTTTCTTTTAAACGTTCTTTTTGCACGATCATGCAGATTTCAATAAATCGCTCTTTAGAGTGAAAGTAATGATAAAAAGTCGCCTTGGGAATTTGAGACTCTTTCACAATTCTGTCGACTCCAACCGTATGAAATCCGTGATGGTGAAACAGATCAATCGACTTATTTACGACTTGTATGGCACGTGGGGAGATCACTAAATGTGGCATAGTTTTACCGTTATAAAAATTCTTGTTGTATGTAAACGAGATACTTTTTTGGGAGAAAAAAAGGCATAGCAAAGCCGTTAAGACTGTGTTTTGCACATCTCAAGTTTTATTGTTGATTAAGTTTTTTGGTCGTGACGATTTAAAGCCTGAAAAGCCCAATGGCCATCAAACTGCTTTAAAAGTTTAAGTTGTGTCGATATAGACTTTGGCAAAGGCTGCCAAGAAATTAAGAATGTGCAAAGCCAACTCCTTTTTATTGGGAGTTCTGCCAGACATTTATAGAATTATGGTGGCAGAACGAGAAAGGGTTAGCAGACTAGTATTATCTCAAACTAGCACACCCGAAGGTGTCCCTCTCCCGTCCTACCGCAACGGGAAAGGAAGGAGTAGTTCACCACACAAGACTATTCCTCAGTAGGAAAAACTCTGATGCGGGAGATAATACACGGTCTGCTAAAACCGGCTGGCAATGTGGCCAGCAGGCAAAGAATAGTGCCCAACCTTTTTGCAGTCAAGCACACAAAATGACATTTGTTTTAATTTAGATCATTAAAAAGTAAGGGTAAATAATGCGTGAGTTATTGTTAAATGGGAGTTTATAAAGGGGGAATAAAATTATGAGAAATTTCATATAATAATTAATATACTAATTTAAAAAAACTTGCTTTCTACCCATTTTTTAATAATAAATTATAATAATCAAACTAAAGAGTAGCTTAAATATGGATAAAAAAGACAATGCTACAATTATTGTAAAAGAAAAACCAGAGCAGGAAAAATATGAAGTCTTAAAAGAAAAACTAAGGTATAAACAAGCACTTAGAGCCAATACAAGAAAAATTGACCATAAGAATGTCCGCTTAAATATTCAGGCCGATGCTTTACCTAGTAAAACATTTTTTATAATGAATGCACTGGCTGCCATCATCGCTGGATATGGGCTTCTTGCAGATTCAGCTGCTGTAGTTATTGGTGCAATGTTAGTCGCAATGATGCTTGGCCCTATTTCAGGAATAGCTTTATCATTCATTGATAATAGATGGATTTTATTTAGAACATCATTCTTAACCCTTATTTTAGGGTTAGTAATGATTTATTCGATTGGTATTATTTTGGGACTAATTAATATCAACATACCAATTACTGGCGAAATTTTGGCTAGAACACAGCCTACTATAATGGACCTCATGATTGCTCTTGCAGGTGGAGCAGCAGGAGCATTTGCCTCTATATCACCTAGACTTTCTGTTGCTGTTGTAGGTGTGGCGGTGGCGACTGCTTTAGTTCCACCGTTAGTTGCAAGTGGAATCTTAGTTGCTCATTTAGAATGGAGGAATGCAGCGAATGCACTGATTTTAGCTATAACAAATATTATTGCCATTCAAGTCAGTTCCTCACTGGTGTTGTGGATCGCCGGTTTTCGACGAGGTTCTGATATTGAAGTGAAAAGTAATGTCTTCGAATTTATAAAAAGAAATATAGTTAGTTTATTCTTTTTAGTGGGTTTAGCGATTTATTTAACATTCAATTTTACACATATGCTAAATAAACAATTTTATGAAAATAAAGTAAAATCAGATGTTAATGCATTTTTTAATATTAATAATAATGTTGTCGATACAATTCAGTTCGATAAACGAAATACTTTTACTCTCGTTCGTATCGTAGTTCGAGGAGATACTCCCCCAACAGCATCAGATATCAAAAGACTTAATCAATTGCTACCGAAAGATTCAAATAAAAAATTCACCATTGCCCAAATTAGATTTATTCCAGTAGAGATAATTGAAGCACCAAACAGTCCAAATAATACAGTGATTCAATATAAAGAAGCAGAACGTTTAGTTAAATAAATATTCAAATAGAAAAAGCTAAGCCATAATTAACGCGGCTTAGCTTTGAAAAAAATAACTTTTAAATTAAAAAATTACTTATTTGATGTCTGCAAATTCAGAAACAGGTTTGTTCACTTCAACTTTTGTGCCACCGAATTTTTCGCTCACAAATTTTTGAACTTTAGGTAAGTGGTAAAGTTCACCAAGTTTTGTATAGATCGGGTCGTTTTTGTTCGCTTCAGCAACACCCAACAAATTTACATAAAGCTTTGTAGACTGGTCAATAGGTTCACGGAAGATAGAATCTTTCATTACATTGAGGCCACCCTCAAGTGCCAATGTATTACCCAACACAATAGCATCTACATCGTTTTTAATACGAATGGCTGTAGTCATTTGAATTGGTTTTAATTGTAAGTTTTTCGGGTTTTCAACGACGTCATTGGTCGTCCCTTTTACAGGGTCAAAGTCTGGTTTGAGTTTAATCAGTTTAGCAGACTGTAATAATGTTAAAGCGCGCGCTTCGTTGGCAGTATCGTTTGGAATCGCGATAGTTGCGCCTTGTGGGAACTCTTCAACAGATTTAACTTTATTTGCATAAATACCCATTGGCTCTAGGTAAGTTGTCGCAACAGCAGCAACTTTAGCGGTATTTGAAGAGTTATAAGCTGCCAAATAGTTAAATGACTGGAACGCATTTACGTCTTGTTCGCCACTTGCTACAGATGTATTCAATACAACATAGTCAGTCAGGTTAGTCACTTCGAGTTTAATGCCCGCTTGAGCAGTTTCAGGAAGCGTTGCAACATATTTCCATACGTCAGTGTCTGAACCTGTAGAAACCAGTTTAATAGTTCGTACTGATTCAGTTTTATCTTTAGCTGATGCTGTATTTTCAGTTTTTGCAGGTTCTTTATTACATGCAGTCAGTGTTAGAACAGATGCGCTGAACAGAACACTAAATAATTTTTTCATAGATACATCCTAAAATAGGAAACGCCTATCTTACAAAAGAGTCAGGCATTGCCAACCAATGGGTCAAAATACAATTTTGGGGCGGAAATAATTTCCAGATATCGGGTTTAGAAAACTGAATTCAGCATCATTCCTTCCTTGAACTTGCTCGCTGAACAATAGAATTATGTTTTGAAACAGTTTCTAAATATTGGCTCATCATATATCAATAAATGAATATTCTACAAATAACTTGTTCGATTCTGATATATAGAAGCTTAATTGGTAAGATATTGAAAATAAAAAATATATTATATAAATATAGTAATTTTGATTAAAATATATACTTGTTTGATTTATATGAAATTTTCAGGATTTATTAGCAGTATTTAAGCTAAATCTTACTGTAATGTAGACACTAGGTATAAAAAAAACCCTTGTCATTAACAAGGGCCTTTTAAGAATCTGGCGGAAGCGGTGAGATTCGAACTCACGGAGGACTCACACCCTCGTCGGTTTTCAAGACCGGTGCATTAAACCGCTCTGCCACGCTTCCAACGAGCGCTATAATATAAATAAAAATTGAAGTTGGCAAATCTTTTATTTAATTTTTAATTCAACCGCTCAAAATAAACACATATCTATTTAAATTTCTGAGTTTTCTGTGTTTTCATAGCGAATTTTATTGATATACCACAGCTTTTTTCCAGATGGCGTGTGTACTTCAATCTCATCATCGACTTCTTTGCCGAGCAATGCGCGCGCCATGGGTGACTCAATCGAGATATGTTGAGGGTGATGATCATAAATTTCATCAATTCCAACAATACGTAAAGTTTTTTGCTCACCTTCTTCGTTTTCAATCTCGACCCAAGCACCAAAGTAAACTTTGCCATCTTGCTCAGGTGAGTAATCAACGATTTTTAATTCTTCTAAGCGTTTTCCTAAATAACGTACACGTCGATCAATTTTTCTGAGGAGCTGCTTATTATATTGATAATCCGCGTTTTCACTGCGGTCACCTAAGCTTGCAGCCCAGTTTACTTTTTTGGTGATTTCCGGACGTTCTTCATGCCAAAGTTGTTTTAATTCAGCAACTAATTTGTCATGCCCTGACCGAGTGATTAAGTTAGATTTCATGATAAAAAACCACTGTTCAACAACATATCGCTTACAAGATGTAGCATTTTATACCCTATTTTCTCACATCAGAAGTGTATAAATTTTCTTCCTTAAGAAATTCATGTGTTTATGATGATATATCGAAGTTTTAATTGTACAAAATTTGACATTACTTTTTTTCAATATTATGATGCGCGCAGTTTAAATGTTGAGCATTTTTTAACCCACTCGAAAACTATGTAGATTTTCTACACAGTTTGTTTTTTTCATTTCATGTCATTTTGAATGACGTCATGACTGCCCACCCCTTATTGAATTTATCAACTTTTAGAAGTTATGGCAGCTTTTTGTCTGACTTTTAGGGCATAAATTATCTGTAGCGGAGACAACATGCACAGTAATTCAAGTTCTGGGTCGAGGCTTTGCCTTAACTCTTTATTTTCTTCTCTCCCGTTAAAAGCGCTTGCACTCAGTACTATATTTCTCCCATTTCATAGTCTTAATGCAGGAAAAACCCTACAGTACAATACTGTAGTTAACACAAACACTTTAACTGTTGTTGCGGTAGAAAGCCCGACAACCGTTTTCAAAGAAGATCAGTTTTTACATGGTTTTGGTTACGACTTAGCACGTAACTATGCACAGAACCTAAATGTAAAGCTGGACTTTAAAATCGTGGCAGACAATGCCACTGCACTTAGATGGGTTCAGCAAGGTAAAGCAAACTTTGCGATGACTACAGCAGGTTTAAGCACAATCGAAAACAAAGGTTTAATGTCGTTTTCTGCAAGTTGTGGTGACACAGCAAATTTGCAAAAAAATGGCTTAAATCCTGAGTTGAGTTGGGTATTTAAACAGGCTGATGACCCACTCACACAGACCGCCAGCGGCTTTGTATGCCAAAGTAAGCAAAATGGTGTGACCCAACAGCTTGCCTCTTTTTATAACCGCAATGTGGTGAAACCAGAAGCATGGTCAACCATTCAACGTGACTTAAGCACACGTTTACCGATTTACAAAGCGAGCTTTAAGCAAAGCGCAGCGAAGTATGATCTAGATTGGCATTTACTTGCCGCAATTGGTTATCAAGAATCATATTTAAAGCCAGAATCTGTTTCTCCTACAGGTGTTCGCGGCTTAATGATGTTAACTAATAGCACTGCTAGAGCAATGGGTGTAAGTAATCGTAGCGATCCTGCTCAGAGTATTCAGGGCGGCGCGAAGTATTACGATCTGATGCTAACTGAATTTGATAATATTCCGTTCCCTGATCGGAACTGGTATGCACTTGTGGCCTATAACATGGGACCAGGTGCGGTAAGTCAGATTCAGAAGCGCTTGCAATCTCAAGGGAAAGATCCGAACAAATGGGTCAATCTCTATGACTATTTGCAAAGTAATAAAACGCGAAATGGTCGATATAAGCAAGCAGTTCAATATGTCACTCGTATCCGTGCTTATCTTGAACATATCAAAACGGCGCAAACACGAATCAATATCTAATTTTTATTTTTAAAAGTTGATAAATTCATTGTTTGTACAAATAAAAAGCTTACCTCTTTGGGTAAGCTTTTTATATGAATTCTTTTAAGTTTAAGCAGTATGCTCTAATACTTTCTTAAACAAATCTTTTTGTTCTTGGCTTGGCTTAGCTGTTTGTAAAGCCATTAATTGAGACATGTCGCCTTGAACTTTAATTTTACCAGTCATGAATGCCTGCATAGCAGCAGCCATATCAAACTCTAAGAATACTTTACGTAAAGTTTCAGCATCCATATTTAAAGTTGTTTTGGCATTTGAAGACAAACCTTTTTGGATTTTACCCCCATCTAAAGCTAATTCGGTATTTCCAGCAGCATCTGTAACTACTAAATTAATTGCCAAATTCGCAAGAGCGGGTGGCAAATTAAGATCACCTGCTTCAGCAGTTAATTTTTCGACAGTCGCAAACCAATCTTCAGTTAAAAATGCAGGCATGATTCTTCCTCAAATTTATTTGTTCAATTTCTCTGGTTGTCTATCCAGACAACATCATGTGAAGCAATTCTGCTTGTGGCTTGTTATAGCATGTAATTTAAATTTTGGGCTATGACTTTTTGTACGGAACATTCATTTTTTAGTATTTTGATACATTAAAGGCACTTGTTTATAAAGTGCCTTTAACATTCTTTATACTAGCGTTTATTCAGCAGCGAAGCTTAAGTTCACGACATCTAAACGGTTCTTAAGTTCTTCCGGATCTTTAATATCCAACTCGCGCTGAGAATCTAGAGCCTCGAAATCAAACAATTCGCGGTCTGCTAACTGAGACGGAGATACGTTTTGTAATGCCCCGAAAATGCTGTGTAAGCGCTTCGGATATTGTTTATCCCATTCACGTAGCATTTCATTAAGCATTGCGCGCTGTAAGTTTTCCTGCGAACCACAAAGATTACATGGAATGATTGGGAACTGACGAATCTCGGCATATTTAATAATGTCTTTTTCTTCAACATATGCCAAAGGACGAATCAAAATGTTCTTTTTATCTGACGATAAAAGCTTTGGAGGCATCGCCTTTAAGCTACCGCCATGGAACAAATTCAAGAAGAACGTTGCAATGATGTCATCACGGTGGTGACCTAAAGCAACTTTAGTGGCACCAATCTCTTGTGCAAAGCCATATAAAGAACCACGGCGTAAACGTGAACATACTGCACAGTAGGTTTTACCTTCCGGCGTTAAGCGTTTAGTAATGGTATAGGTGTCTTTTTCTAAAATGTAATATGGAATGTTGTTCTCTTCCATATAACGAGGCAAAACATCTTCAGGAAAGCCTGGTTGTTTTTGGTCGAGGTTAACCGCAACCACCTCAAAATTAATCGGTGCGATACGCTTAAACTGCAACAAAATATCGAGCAAGGTATAACTGTCTTTACCACCAGACACACACACCATGACCTTATCGCCATCTTCAATCATATTGAAGTCACGAATAGCATGCCCAACTTGACGGCGAAGCTTCTTGAGCAAACGGTAATAGGCCGAGCTTGTTGGAAGTTCAGGCTTAAAATTAAATCCCTGATTGGACTCAACTGGCGCGTACATAGACGAGATATACCCATAAATAAAAATACCGCGCAATTTTATATGATTCAGAAGAGAATCGCATCAAAAGAATAGTTTCAATTCTTGAAGTCGTCACATTGCTCGTGCATGATGCAAAACACATGCTCTATTTTGACTGAAGCGTTCAAAATTTGTGCAAAATGCTTACTTTTTGGACTTTTCCACAGTTTTCCACAAAACCTGTGGATAAAATTGTGGATTTCTTCGTACTTGACAAACTGTTTTGGCCTTCTGTTAAGGGTTTTCTTTAAATTGATCATTTTTTAACCAATGTTTTTTATTATTAATAATCAACAAGTTAACCATGTCAATAGAATCATTTTAAAAAAATTTTTTAATTTTTTTTGATGAGCATTCGAACAAATCAGCTTGATTTTTTGAAAGAGTCGAAATAAAAAAAATTACACAAATCTTCTTTAAGTAATATTTTTTGATAAACTCTTTTCCAAGTTTTGAGTACCTAAAAATTGTGAATAACATAAAATGAAAAATTCGGTTCAATTTCTTGTTTCTTGTTTGCTGGGGATGACCACTTTTACGGTCGGCATAATTTCGAGTTCAGCAGGTCAAATGTATATTTACCAAGATAAAAACGGTAGTACATTACTCACCAACCGAAAAAGCTATGACCACTCTCTTAAAAAAGTAAAAGTGACCTATTACCCTGATAGTAATATTCACAGTTATACAAACTGGGGAGCATCAGAAGCTTCTGTTTTGCCAAGCTACAATAAGAATAAAAATGCTTTCGACCACATTATTAGACAAGCTGCACAACAACATGGTGTCTCGGAAGGTTTAATTAAAGCCGTTATGCACACCGAGTCAGGATTTAACGTAAGAGCTCGTTCGCCAGTAGGTGCTCAAGGGTTAATGCAGCTCATGCCTGCGACTGCCCGTCGTTTTAATGTCTCTAACGCCTATGACCCGCAACAAAATATTTTTGCAGGCGCTAAATATTTAAGCTGGTTACTCAAGCGTTTTAATGGAAACACGCAAATGGCACTTGCGGCTTACAATGCCGGTGAAGGTAATGTCGACAAATATGGCGGTATTCCCCCTTTCCGTGAAACACAAGATTATGTGCGCCGTGTAACAAGTCGATACCAAAACCTATATGCATCGGGTTCAGGTTTTTCATCTTTTACAAATACTTCAGTACAAACCGTTTCACATCCTTCTAATTTGGCAGAAAACACAACAGCTCAAATCACGACTCAATCACCTAAATATTCATCTTCTCGTCAAATCGTGACTTTATCTGACGGTACCTATACCGATGCACCAACAGGCACTTATGTCACCAATAATGCCACCGCAATTGCTCATATACGAATTGAATAAACAGTAAAGAAGAACGGCGGCTCGCATTTCTATTTAGGTAAGTTCAGATGTTTTAAATTGTAATGATCTATTACCTGATCTTTACCATTTTGACGAACTTAGCCAATTATTCTTTAAATTTAGGCACATTCTGCTAAATGAAAGAATGTATCAATTCCTTATTTTTTTCTTGAATTTTTCCCCCAAGCCCCGCATATTAGCTTCATGATTTCGAATTTGTAAATCAGATAACATTTTATTTATAAGAGGATTTTCTCAATGATGCGGATTGGTTTGTTTTTGCTTACCAACCTCGCGGTACTGGTTGTAGCTGGCATTATTTTGTCACTCTTCGGTGTCGGTAGTTACCATGGCGCGGGTGGCTTGAATCTAGGCAACCTTTTAGTGATCTGTTTTGTGTTTGGTATGGTGGGATCTTTAATCTCGTTATTCATGTCAAAATGGATGGCTAAGAAAACGACCGGTACAGAACTGATCGACCCGAATGCTCCTCGTAACCAAGCTGAAAGCTGGTTATTGCAAACAGTCGCTGAACTTTCTCAACGTGCTGGTATCAACATGCCAGAGGTTGGTATTTTTCCATCATATCAATCCAATGCCTTTGCAACAGGCTGGAACAAAAATGATGCCTTAGTTGCCGTTTCATCTGGTCTACTTGAACGTATGAACAAAGATGAGCTACGTGCAGTGCTTGCGCACGAGATTGGTCACGTTGCGAATGGTGACATGGTTACCCTAGCGCTCATCCAAGGTGTTGTGAACGCCTTTGTTATGTTCTTTGCTCGTGTAGTTGGTGACTTTATCGACCGTAATGTCTTTGGTCGTCAAGACGATGAAGCCCCGGGTATGGGTTACTTCATTATTACCATGGTATTGGATATCGTCTTTGGTATTCTCGCTTCTGCCATTGTGATGTGGTTCTCTCGTTATCGTGAATACCGTGCTGATGAAGCAGGTGCACGTTTAGCAGGTAAACAAGCAATGATTTCTGCATTATTACGTCTCCAAGCTGAGACTGAAATGCCAGATCAAATGCCAAAAGAAATGAAAGCCTTCGCAATTGCGGAAGGTAAAGAACAAGGTTTCAGCTTAGCTGCTTTGTTCCAAACCCACCCAACAATTGAACAACGTGTGGCAGCTTTACATCAATTAGATTGCCCATAAAACGTTTAATGTAAAAAATAAAGCCTCCAAATGGAGGCTTTATTTTTTATTACATGGCTTGATAGACACCCCACAGGTAACTTGTGCCCCACCAAACAGCTAATCCAATTAAAAGCAGTACAAGCACACCTACTAAATCGGGAATATGCAACCATAACCAACTGACAACAGGATTTCGCCAGAAAGCTGAGTTCTGCTGCTTCTTTTCGAGCTTTTCATGTAAGTATGGATGAACGACATGAATATCACTCTGAATCGCATATTCTTCGCGTATATGCGTATGAACTACATCTAGTGCTTTTCGACTGGGTCTTATAAAAATATCAAAAATAGTCCCAGCCACAGGAACAAATCCGACTACAGCATCTACAACTGCTAGTTTGATGACTGGAGTCAACTTATGCTGAGGCACACCAATTTGTTTGGCTTTATAGATGGCATAACAGGTCAATGCGAAACCAGCGACATCACCTGCAATTGGAATCGTACTCAGCGCAGCATCGGCACCAATGCCCTGCTTTGTAAAAGGAATGCGAACCGCACTATCCATCATGGTTGCAAACTTGGCCAGATCTCGTTCTAGTGCGATGACCTGTTGCTCTGTTAATTTTTTTTCTTGAGGCATTTAAATCAAATATATGAAGAGAAAGTTAATCTTAATATACTTGATTTAATACCTCTTTTTAAATCGTTTACTTTTAACTAGTAGTTTTCGATCTAAACAGCGAACGCAGTAACACGTACATGACTGGAATAAAGAAAAGAACCAGTACTGTACCGAACATTACGCCACCTAAAATACTAATACCGATTTCTTGACGGCTTACAGCCCCTGCGCCTTGTGCAAAGACCAAAGGAATTACACCTGCACCAAAGGCCAAAGAAGTCATTAAAATCGGTCTTAAACGTAAGCTTGCGCCTTCTAAAGCTGCTTCAATTGCATTCTGACCTTTTTCCTGAGCCAAGGCAGCAAACTCAACAATTAAAATGGCATTTTTACATGACAATCCAATTGTGGTTAACAGTGCAATTTGGAAATACACATCATTGGGCAGTCCAAAAAGATAAGAGAATATGACACTTCCTCCTACACCAAGTGGAATAGAGGTCATCACAGCGGCTGGAATGCTCAAGCTTTCATATAGAGCAGCTAAACATAAGAAGATAAAGCCTGCCGAGATTAAATATAACCAGACGGCCTGATTTGTCGACTTTTGCTCTTCAAAAGATAAACCTGTCCATGCCAAGCCAACGTCTTTTTGCTGATTTACGAGTTGTTCAACATCTTTCATTGCCTGACCTGAACTACTACCACTTGCAACATCTGCTTGAAGCTGTAAGGCACTATAACCCATATAACGTTTTACAATTTCAGGAGCGCCGCCCCAACTGAAGTTAGCAAATGAGCTAAAAGGTACCATTTCATTTTGGTTATTACGTACAGACCAATTATATAAATCTTCCGGTTTTGATCTGAACTGGGCATCACCTTGAATCATGACACGCTTGATACGACCACGGTCAATAAAGTCATTTACATACGTTCCACCCCACGCACTCGACAAAGTGTTGTTAATCGCGGGTAGCTCTAATCCATTTGCTAATGCTTGTTTCTGATCAATTTTGATATTGAGGTTTGCTTTACTGTTAGTAGATTGCTTATCAAAGTTTTCAAAACTTGAATAGCTTTTGCTCTGTGTTTGCAACTGACGGAAGGTGTTATCTAGAAAATCTTGCCCTTGGCCATTTAAATCTTGAATCCATAAATCCAGACCATCTGTTTGGCCTAAACCATTGACTGAAGCAGGTAATGTCACATTAATTTGTGCATTATTGAATTGACTGAAATATTTCATCGCACGCTTTTGTATAGCGTCAGCTGAATTTTCTTTTCCAGTACGCACATCCCAAGGTTTTAAGGCAATAAATCCTTGAGCCAAGTTCTGGCCTGTACCAGAATAATTTCGGCCATAGCGGATTAAAACCAGATCTACATTCTTATCTTCTTGAGTTAAGAAATATTGGCGGACTTGTTCTCCAATTTTCTGACTTTGCGAGATTGGCGCACTATCAACAAGCTTAATTTGAACACTTAAAATGCCTTGGTCTTCTTTAGGAATAAATCCACTTTTTAAACCACTATAGAACAGTGCAAAAACAGCAATCAAAGCCACAAAAATCACGATAACCGATTTACTGTAGCGAATGCTTGTTTGAACGATTTTTATATATTGATTTTTAAGTTGATCAATTTTTTTATTAAACCAAACTGCCCAGCGCATAGGCTCTGGATTCGGTTTTAAAATTAAAGCACATAAAGCGGGTGTTAAGACTAATGCCACGACGAGTGATAACGCCATAGCGGCAACTAAAGTAATGGAAAACTGACGGTAAATTACGCCAATTGAACCACCTAAAAACGACATTGGAATAAAAACGGCCGTTAAAACCAATGTAATTCCGACTAAGGCACCACTAATTTCGCCCATCGACTCAATGGCTGCTTCTTTCGGCGTTAAATGCTGTTCATGCATGAGCCGTTCAACATTCTCAACGACCACAATCGCATCATCTACTAGCAAACCAATGGCGAGCACCAATGCAAACAGCGTCAAGGTGTTAATACTAAAACCGAGCACATATAAAACAGCAAAAGTTCCTAAAATAACAACAGGAACGGTAATACTCGGAATGAGTGTAGCGCGCCAGCTTTGCAAGAATAGGAACATCACCAAAATAACTAAAATAATGGCTTCAATAAGCGTCTTTACAACTTCTTTAATAGACTCTTGAACAAACGGCGTATTATCTCGTGGATAAACAATTTTATAGCCAGCAGGTAGCTTGGTTGTAAGCTGATCTAGAGTTTGATGGATGAGTTTAGAGGTCTGAATCGCGTTTGCACCAGAAGATAGTGAAATGCCTAAACCAGCGGCCGGATAACCATTAATGGTGTTAAAAGACTGATAATTTTCTGCACCCAACTCGACTCTAGCAATATCTTTTAAGTAGACATAGCTCGCTGTTTGATTTGCTTTCACTACAATATTTTTAAAATCTTCGACTGTTTTTAGTCGAGATCCTGCGGTGACTTTCGTATTTAAATATTGTCCATCAATGACAGGTAAATCACCGATTGCACCTGCGGCAACTTGTGTATTTTGAGCAGTGATTGCATTCGCTACATCACTTGGCATTAAATTATATTGCTTTAATTTCTCTGGATTTAGCCAGATTCGCATCGCATATTGCGAACCGAAAACATCAGACTCACCCACCCCTTCAATACGGTTCAGGTCATCTACCACATGCGTAGTTAAATAGTCCGATAGCTCAATATTGCCCGATTTACCAGTTGAGTCATATAAGCCTACCACCATAAAAGTATCGCCGAGTGACTTACTCACGGTCACCCCTTGGCGTTGTACTTCATCGGGTAAGCGTCTTATGACGCCACTAATACTATTTTGTACTTGGACCTGTGCTGTATCTGGATTTGTTCCATTATCAAAACTAATAGTAATTCGGCTACGTCCTGATGAATCACTGGTAGAGCTGAAATAAAGTAAATTATCAATACCTTGTATTTGTTGTTCTAAAATCTGAGTAACACTTTGCTCAACCGTTTGTGCATCCGCACCACTATAACTTGCCGAGACTGTAATTTTAGGAGGGGCAATATCAGGATAGCGCTCTACGGGTAAATTCAGCACCGAGAAAATACCAAATGCCATAACAATAATTGCGAGTACACTGGCAAAAATGGGACGCTGAATAAAAAATTTAGATAGCATGGCTGCTCAGAATTAGGTCGTCAATTAACAGATGGCAATACCAAATTTGCCCTCTTGATCATCAACGAGCGATATAAAAAAGACAAGTAGAATTAACACAATAAATGCAATTAGAACAAAAACAAAGCAAGAACTGGCATTTCCTACAAACCCATAAACAAGGTTTTAACAAGTGTCACTGAAAATTCATGAATTCTTCATGATCACGTCAAGTTCAATCATCAGACTAAATACGTTTCGACTAAAACAATATGAGTAGAATTATGTTTAAAAGAGCACTTTTATGCTTAAGTTTAATTAGCTTGGTTGGTTGTAATGATGACGATAAAACTGAAAACTCACCAACCACACCAGAATATCAACTTCCTAAAATTTTAGTGGTAGGACATCGCGGCGCGAGCGCTTTGCGTCCTGAACACACATTAGCTTCATATCAAAAAGCGATTGATGATGGCGCAGATTTCATTGAACCTGATCTAGTCTCTACAAAAGATGGCGTATTGGTTACTCGCCATGAAAATGAGATTGGTGGAACAACCAATGTAAGCACTTTAAGCCAGTTTGCAGATCGTAAAACAACAAAAAATATTGATGGTAAAGACTTAACAGGCTGGTTTACAGAAGACTTCACGTTAAGTGAATTACAGCAGCTTAAAGCGCGTGAACGCATTCCAGAGTTCCGTCCAGCAAACACAGCCTATAATGACCTCTACCCTGTCCCGACTCTAGAGCAAGTGATTGAACTGGCTGAAGCAAATTATAAGAAAACGGGAAAAATTATTGGTTTATATATTGAAACCAAACATCCGACTTACTTTAAAAATCAGAAACTGGCAATGGAAGATACCCTTCTTAAAACCTTAGCCAAATACGAATATACACGTGATATTGCACCTGTCTATTTACAGTCTTTTGAAGTGAGTAATCTAAAATATTTAAAAGATCAGCTCGACCTTCATAAAACGATTAAACATGCACAAATCATTCAATTATATGACGCTAAAACCTCTCAACCAGCCGACTTCGTTGAATCTGGCGAAACTAAAACTTATGCCGATTTAGCCACAGCACAAGGCTTAAAAGACGTGGCTAAATATGCAAACGGTGTAGGGCCAAGCAAAGGCTATATTCTTAACTTTAATGACAGTGGCTCAGTTCAAACAACTTCGTTTATCACTGATGCACATACAGCTGGGTTAAAAGTACATCCTTATACTTTCCGCCCAGAAAATTATTATTTACCAACGCATTTAAAGTGCAGTCAAGATAAACCAGCGGAGCGCTGTCCATCTGGTGCTTTAAAAGAGTTTGAAGCCTATTTTAAAGCTGGTGTTGATGGTGTATTTACAGATGACCCAGCACTTGGCCGTGAAGCCGTTATTAATTTTGAAAAAGCTGCAAAATAAATAAAGTTTCTAACAAAAAACAGGGCAATAAATGCCCTGTTTTTTTATTTCTCTACAACATTATCAAAATAAAGTGGGATCCACTGATATTGCTCAGCATTTACTTTATAAACATGGCCAATGCCCGGAAATGGTAAATGTGGTGCGGCAACCCATTGTTGCTTATTTGAAATTTCAGCAAACATTTTTAAACGTGTATTAATCGCCTGCTCAGAATTCACATCAAAATCTACCCCAGTTTTTGGAGCATCAAATTGCAATGAATGTGAGTGGACAATGTCTCCAACAAAAATGATTTGCTGATCATTACTTTTTAAGCGGAAGCTATGGTGGCCTGGTGTATGACCACGCGTATCGATCACTTCAAAACCTTGAATAACATCACCGTCTTTAAATGTCTTGAATGCTTTTTTTGCTTGGTATGGAGCAAGAGCAGTTTTTACGTTTTTAACAGTACCCAAATAATTTTCTTTTTTGTCTGCTGGTACTGTTTTTTCAGAAGCTGGATTTAACCAGTAATCAGCTTCACGCTCATGTGCATATACAGTTGCATTTGGAAATACGGCTTTTCCATTTTGAGCAATACCGCATACATGGTCTGGGTGTAGATGAGTAAGTAAAACAGTTTTTACATCAGCAAGCTTATAACCAGCCAATTCAATATTTTTTGCAATCGAGCCAAGTTGCGGGCCAAAACAACTTGCTGCACCACTGTCTACAAGCGTTAAGCTTTTTCCATCATCAACTAAAAATGCATTTACCGAGGTTTGAATCCCTTTTTCATTAACAGCAGCATATTTCGTTAAGATTTTAGTTTTCTGGGCCTGATTTAAATTTTTGAATAAATCAGGATTTAAATAAATCGTACCATCAAGTAAAGAGGTTACGCGGTAGTTTCCAAATTGATGGTGATAATATCCTGGTACTTGCGGGGTTGCTGTTGGCTCAGCATAACTTGCATGGATACTTCCAATTGCAAGGCCCAACGCTACACATAATTTTTTCATCTTTTCTTCTCTATTGAGTTATAAAGTCGAAATCTTTAAAAAAGATTTAATAATTTTTTAAGACCCAAATTATATAATGCATGAAAAGTGTCAGAAATATAAGTATATGAATAGCTATTCTCCCTATAAGGGTAAAAGCGGTCTTAAGCGCATATTAAATGCAACGGGCTACTCTATTTCAGGATTTAAAGCAGCTTATAAAAATGAGGCAGCTTTTCGCCAAATTGTTTTGATTAATATTATTTTGATTCCGGTTAGTTTTTTTCTTGATGTGAGCCGTAGTGAGCATGTGTTACTGATTATTGTATGTCTTTTTGCAATGATTGTTGAGCTATTCAACTCTGCTATTGAGGCTGTGGTTGACCGAGTCTCACTTGAAAAACATCAGCTTTCTAAAAATGCAAAAGATATGGGAAGTGCTGCCCAATTTGTTGCACTCTCTATCATTGCTATTACATGGTTAATTATTTTATTAGGTTAAAAAAAAACCATGCCTACAAGTAAATAAGCATGGTTGTAACAAAAGAGGAACTTCTAGCTGCTGTTCCTGTTTTTAATATAAATAATGGAACTTAATTATTTCTTAAAATTACGTGAAAAATAAAAAATCCCTGCATAAGCAGGGATTTTTTGGTTAAAGCGTTGATGCGTTATTACATCATGCCGCCCATACCACCCATACCGCCCATATCTGGAACAGCTGGTTTATCTTCAGGAATGTCAGTAATCATACATTCTGTAGTTAACATTAAGCCAGCAACAGAAGCTGCATGCTCAAGAGCAGAACGAGTTACTTTAGCTGGGTCCAGAATACCCATTTCTAACATATCGCCATATTCACCAGTTGCAGCGTTGTAACCAAAGTTACCTTCACCACCTTTAACAGCATTGATCACTACAGATGGCTCATCACCAGCGTTTGCAACGATTTGGCGAAGTGGAGCTTCGATCGCACGGCGTAAAATGTTGATACCTGCTGTTTGATCTTCATTAGCGCCTTTTAAGCCATCTAGTGCATTAACAGCACGTACTAGAGCAACACCACCACCAGCAACAACACCTTCTTCAACTGCTGCACGAGTTGCATGAAGCGCGTCATCTACACGGTCTTTCTTCTCTTTCATTTCAACTTCAGTCGCTGCACCGATTTTAATTACAGCAACACCGCCTGCTAATTTAGCAACGCGTTCTTGTAATTTTTCACGGTCATATTCTGAAGTAGATTCTTCAATTTGAGCACGGATTTGTTGAACACGCTCAGCAATACCAGCAGCATCACCAGCACCATCAACAATAACAGTGTTTTCTTTAGAAACAGTAATTTTGTGCGCAGTACCTAAATCTTGAAGAGTTGCTTGCTCTAAAGACATACCAACTTCTTCAGAAATAACAGTTGCACCAGTCAAGATTGCGATATCTTGAAGCATTGCTTTACGACGGTCACCGAAACCAGGAGCTTTAACAGCACATACTTTGATAATACCGCGCATGTTGTTTACTACAAGTGTAGCAAGCGCTTCACCTTCAACATCTTCAGCGATGATAAGAAGTGGTTTACCAGTTTTTGCAACTGCTTCTAAAACAGAAATCAATTCACGGATGTTGCTGATTTTCTTGTCAACAAGAAGGATGAATGGGTTTTCAAGTTCAGCAGTTAAAGTATCTTGCTTGTTTGCGAAGTACGGAGAGATATAACCACGGTCAAACTGCATACCTTCTACAACGTCTAACGCGTCTTCGAAGCCAGAACCTTCTTCTACAGTAATTACGCCTTCTTTACCTACTTTTTCCATCGCTTGAGCGATAAGTTTACCAACAGTAGTATCAGAGTTAGCAGAGATAGAACCTACTTGCTCGATCGCTTTGAAATCGTCAGCTGGTTTTGCATTTGAACGGATATTTTCAACTACAGTTTTTACTGCGATATCAATACCACGTTTTAAATCCATTGGGTTCATACCTGCAGTTACAGATTTGATCCCTTCATTTAAAATTGCTTGAGCAAGTACAGTTGCAGTTGTCGTACCGTCACCAGCGATGTCGTTAGTTTTGCTAGAAACTTCACGAACAAGTTGAGCACCCATGTTTTCAAACTTGTCTTTTAATGAAATTTCTTTAGCAACAGTTACACCGTCTTTAGTAATATGCGGAGCACCGAAAGAACGATCGATAACAACGTTACGTCCTTTAGGGCCTAAAGTCACTTTAACCGCATCTGCAAGTACGTTTACGCCTGCAATCATTTTTGAGCGAGCTGAATCACCAAATTTTACGTCTTTAGCTGACATATTAAACTCCGAATCTTTTTAAATACTGAATCTGATAATGAATTGAGTTATGGATTGATTAGCCTTCCAACACAGCTAAAATGTCTGACTCTTTCATGATTAAGAGTTCTTCACCACTTACTTTCACTGTTGTACCTGCATAAGTACCAAACAATACTTTGTCACCAACTTTAACATCCAAAGCACGTACGCCATTCTCAGTGATTTGACCATTACCTACTGCAATTACTTCACCTTGAGATGGTTTTTCAGCAGCAGAACCTGGAAGTAAAATACCACCAGCAGTTTTGGTTTCTTCTTCTACGCGACGAATTACAACGCGATCATGTAATGGACGAATGTTGCTCATAATTAACTCCATCAGACTAAGTCTTTTTGATTAATCGTTATTGCTTTAATCCAGAGCAATAACAAAATATTTAGATGTCACTTTTGTGGGGATGAAAAAAAAGGCTTCAAGGGGAAAATGAAAAAAAACTTATCTTTTTTGGTCATTTTTTAACAGGTTGTGAAGAGTTTTTATTAAATTTAAAGCACAAAATAAAAGAGGCTATTTTCATAGCCTCTTTTATAAAGATAAATTTTAATGTTAAACAAAGAGTTGCTGATTATTCAACAACTCATCTAATGTCGTATTTACCTGATTTAAAGTTATCAATGACACACTACTAAATATTGTACCTTCGCCATCTCGGTCAAGACTAATAGTCGTGTTTCCAGCACCTTGCTCTACAGTAATAAATTTCGCTAATGTGCTCACATCTTTAGAATAGTCAATTAATAGTTCACTTAAATCAATTTTGTCAGCTTGAGCATCGATTCCTACTTCACCTAAAGTAAAATCTAACACCGTGTCATGTCCATTTCCGCCAGTCGCATCTTGGCTATTTAGCAATTGGAACAGAATGGTATCAGCACCTTCATGAGTCATATAGGTATCATTACCTTCACGCCCATTCAAAACGTTATTACCAGAGTTACCTGTTAAAAGATTATCTAAAGTATTGCCTGTTGCATTTAGATGAGCAGAACCAACCAGCTCCAAGTCTTCTACATAACGACCGCTTTCCAAAAACGAATCTACAGTCGTTGGATCATTTACTGTTTGATATAAACCAACCAAACTATAATTAACAGAACTGATAATTTTATCATGCCCGCCTAAATCCACATCTCTACGGCCAGATTCAACAAGTTGACTCTCCCAATAACTATTTTCTACCCAAATATCTTGATAGTGGCTAGTATCTACCCAAACCTCTTCATAATGACTTGTATCAATATAAACATCTTCATAATGACTTGTATCAACCCATCCTTCTTCTGAACGTATATAAGTTAATTCATAGCCTTCTTGCCATTGGCCATTCACGAAATCATAATATTGTTGTTCATATCGACTATAATCGCTATCTGCCGTGCCATTATCAATATAAGTTATACCATTTTGATTTTGATAAATATTTTGTACAGTTGAATAACCACTTGTGGCCCATTGCGATTCATAATATCCATCAACAAACCATATCTGTTCATAATGGCCTTCAATGACCCAATCTGAATACATATAGCTATTATCAATCCAGACGTCTTTATATATTGCATACGGCTCAACAATATATTCTTGAACAAAATCATCTATAGTATCAATGTTATAAGTATTATCTGTAGCATCACCTTTAAAGTGATCAATAATAACAGTCGGTAAATCACTAATTATTTGGCTAATGGTTTCACTACGGTTTCCAGCACGATCAATAACAGTAAGGTCAAGTGAAGTTGCATTTCTATCCAGATAGATAAAGAACATTCCATTTGCCAATGCTGTAGTGCTCGTTACAGAAAGCGGTTGGTCAGTAAAATGATAGGTAAGCTCAACAGTAGCATAACTTTCTACCCTCCCTGTGAGCGAACCCCATTCATCTATAGCAAGCTGCGTAACTACATCTGGAACTACCGTATCATTTATAGCAACAATCGTTGTCCCCACACTCACATTTTGATTGGCATCAACTACTTTTACCGTTAATGTTTCGCCATGCCAATACTCATACCATAGGTGTGTTAAGAAAGCACCATCACTTCCAACATTAGTCTGACCAACCAAATTATTATTAGCATCAAAAATATTAACAATTGAATATGCTTCCGCTTGTCCTGAAAGTACATTTCCATCTTCTAAGAGAAGCTGAGTTGCTGCATTTGGTGCGACAGTGTCTATAGGTGCCGTAATTTCGGTGTAAGCACTTTGATACCCATTGTATTCCACAACAATGCGTAAAATTTGTCCACTCGCTAGAGGTGGATACAACTGAATATTAAAGTTTCCAGCTTCATCTGCAACATTAGTGGCAACATGGTTACTATGCACATCAAAAATATGCACAGTACTAATTGCTACAGCGGTTCCCTCAATAAAAAAACCATTTTCAGATACCACAATATGCTCTGCTGATGGCGGTGCATTAGTATCTGCATTAAAAGTAATATTAAATGGCTTACTTATATTTTTGGCTAAATCTATCGCAGTGATGAATAACTGCTCTCCACGTAATATAGGTGGATAAATACTAGCGTTAAAATATCCAGTCTCATCCGCTTGAAATTCTGCTCGTAAATCTCCATCCGCATCCATTACCTGAATGATTGCTTTTGAATCAGTTTGCCCAGTAATACCATAACCATCATTGTTAATTACCACTTCATTAATTACTGGAGCAATATTGTCTAAAGGCGCAATAATTTCAGTGATTAGGCTATATTGATTCGTATTCTGGTCATAAACTCGAACTTGTAATGTCTGTCCTTGTACATAATAGTCATTTAACTCAATAGCAAAACTACCATCTTCATTCACAGCATTATTCCACCCTCCGTTAATGGTCTGACCATCGGTAGATGTAACTACAACCGACATTCCTGCTGTCGCCTTCCCTGTCAGAATATGACCATCTATATCCAGTTTTAGCTCTGTTGCAGTAATTGGCGAGTTGGTAAATAGTGGTACTAATTCATGTACAACTTCACTGCGGTTACCTGCTTGATCTTTGACAACAATACTTAAATTTTGTGTCTGGTATTGACTCAGATTGATCCATTGATAGAATTTTCCATCATATCCAACATACATCGTTGTGATAATTGCACCATATTGATCAATAATTTCAACAGTTGTATTTGGTTCAGCCTCACCAAAAAGCAATCCGTCTGAGGCTAATGTAATATTTGCAGCAGCTGGCGGTGCCACATCATCAATTAAAGCATTTTGTTTAACCTCAACACTTCGGTTACCTGCTATATCTACAACGATGAAAGTTAATTCCTCTCCATGTAAATAGACTTGATTAAAATAACCTGACACATTACCAGCACCATCTACATAACCAGAACCTATCACCTCACCCGCAGCATTTTTGACTTCAATCCGAGTATTTACTTCTGCTTGCGCCGTAAAGTTTTGACCGTGTGAGTCGAGCACAATATTCTCAATCGGATTTGGTGCGATATCATCAATCAAAGTATTCTGCTTGATCTCTGTACTGCGGTTACCCGCTCGATCAACGACAACAAAAGTGAGCTCTTCGCCATGTAAATAGACCTGATACAAGTAACCAGAAACATTACCCATGCTATCGGTTGAACCAGATCCTACAACCTCACCAACAGCATTTTTAACTTCGATTCGACTATCTGCTTCCGCTTGCGCTGTAAAGTTTTGACCATTTTCATGCAAGACGATGTTTTCAATCGGATTTGGTGCAATATCATCAATTAAAGCATTTTGCTTAAACTCGACACTTTGATTACCTGCTTTATCTATAACGATAAAAGTGAGTTCCTCACCTTTTAAATAAACCTGATTGAAATAGCCTGTCACATTACCAGTGCTATCGACATAACCATAACCGACAAACTCACCCGCAGCATTTTTAACACCAATAAAACTATTGGCTTCTGCTTGTGCCGTAAAATTTTGCCCATTTTCGTCAAAGATGATGTTTTCAATTGGATCTGGCGTAATGGTATCCACCAAAGCATTTAACTTAAGTTCGACACTGCGATTACCCACTCTATCTATGACAACGAAAGTTAATTCTTCTCCATGTAAATAGACTTGATAGAAGTAACCTGTCACATTACCAGTGCTATCGGTAGAGCCCCAACCTATCTGATTACCAAATGAGTCAAAAACTTCAATCTGACTGTTTACTTCCGCCTGTGCTGTAAAGTTTTGACCGTTCGCATCAAGTACAATATTTTTAATCGGATTTGGCGCAATATCATCAAGTGGAGCCTTTACCGAAACAGCTTCACTCACATTTCCAGCTCGATCTTTAACAGTGACTGTGAACTCTTCACCATGTAAATTGTAGGTACCGAAAGAAATAGTAAATGTACCATCAGCGTTTACGCTGTAGTTCCAGATATTCACTTGCTGACCATTTTGATCTAAAATCTGAATGAAAGTATTTGGCTCTGCTACACCCGAAAGGGATGAACCATCTTCACTGAACGTGAGATTACTCGCAGCCGCGGGAGCAGTATCATCAAGTGGCGCTTTTACAGTAACCGCGCTACTCAAATTACCAGCCCGATCTACTACAACTACCTTAAACTCTTCGCCATGCAAGTAGTTACTGTATAAAGAGATGTTAAATGTTCCATCCCAATTAACATTATTATTCCACTGATTTACCAATTGACCATTCTGATCAAATATTTGAATCGTAGCATTGGGTTCTGCCATACCAGTTAGATATGAACCATCTTCACTAAATACTAAATTAGTCGCATTTTCTGGTGCCGTATTATCAAGAAAGGCTGTTTGTTTTACTTCGACGCTACGATTACCGGCTTGATCAATTACAACAAAAGTGAGTTCCTCACCTTTTAAATAAACTTGATTCAAGTAACCCGAGACATTACCAGCACTATCTACATAACCAGTACCTACAAGCTCACCCACAGCATTTTTAACTTCAACTTTGCTATTTGCTTCTGCTTGCGCTGTAAAGTTTTGACCATTTTCATTGAAAATGATGTTTTCAATCGCGTTCGGAGCAATATCATCAATCAAGGCATTCTGCTTGACCTCTGTACTGCGGTTCCCCGCTTTGTCAACTACAACAAAAGTGAGTTCCTCTCCATGTAAATAGACTTGATATAAGTAACCTGAAACATTCCCCATGCTATCGGTTGAACCAGATCCTATGACCTCACCAGCAGCATTTTTGACTTCAATTTGAGTGTTTGCTTCTGCCTGAGCTGTAAAGTTCTGTCCGTTCGCATCAAGTACAATATTTTCAATTGAATTTGGTGTAATATCATCAGTTAAAGCGTTTTGCTTGATCTCTGCACTACGGTTACCCGCTCGGTCAACGACAACAAAAGTAAGTTCTTCTCCATGTAAATAGACTTGATATAAATAACCTGACACATTACCAGCGCCATCTACATAACCTGAACCTATGACCTCACCCGCTGCATTTTTGACTTCAATTTGAGTGTTTGCTTCTGCTTGCGCCGTAAAGTTCTGTCCGTTTGAGTCGAATACAATATTTTCAATTGGATTTGGTGCAATCTCATCAATCAAAGCATTCTGCTTAACTTCTGTACTACGGTTACCCGCTCGGTCAACGACAACAAAAGTAAGCTCTTCGCCATGTAAATAGACCTGATACAAGTAACCAGAAACATTGCCTGTGCTATCTGCTGATCCATAACCAATAATGTCACCATTGGTATTTTTAATTTCAATCTGACTATTTGCTTCAGCCTGAGCTGTAAAGCTCTGTCCATTGATATCTAATGCAATATTTTCAATCGGATTTGGTGCGATATCATCAGTTAAAGCACTCTGCTTGACCTCTGCACTACGGTTACCCGCTCGGTCAACTACAACAAAAGTAAGTTCCTCACCATGTAAGTAAACTTGCGGGAAATAACCAAATACATTACCTAAGCTATCGGTATAACTAGTAGTAATCTTATTTCCAGCCTGATCTACTATTTCAATAGAGCTTCCAGCTTCTGCCTGAGCTGTAAAGCTTTGGCCATCTTCGTTGAAGATGATATTTGCAATCGGATTTGGTGCAATGGTATCAATTAAAGCATTTTGCTTAAATTCGATACTACGGTTACCAACTCGATCTATGACAACAAAAGTAAGCTCTTCACTATGTAAATAGATTTGATTGAAAAAGCCTGAGACATTACCAGCACTATCTGTAGAGCCCCAACCCGTCTGATTACCTAATGAATCAAAAACTTCAATCTGACTATTTGCTTCTGCTTGTGCTGTAAAGTTTTGACCGTTTGCATCAAGTAAAATATTTTTAATTGGATCCGGTGCAATATCATCAAGTGGAGCATTTATTGAAACAGCTTCACTCACATTTCCAGCTTGGTCTTTAACTGTGACCGTGAATGCCTCACCATGTAAATTATTGCTACCTAAGAAAATAGTAAATGTACCATCCGAGTTTATGGTGTTATTCCATATATTCACGAGCTGACCATTATGATCAAAAACCTGAATCGTAGTATTCAGTTCTGCTACGCCTGTAAGATATGAACCATCTTCTGAGAAAACTAAATTGCTGGCTGGTGTAGGAGCAACCGTATCAGCGGTAATTACAGTATCGGTGCTTACTTGCCCACGAGCATCCTTAATTGATAAGAAAAACTGCTCACCATCAACAAGAGGGCGGTCAAGCTGGAGTTTAAAATAACTTGATCCATTCCAACCGTTATCTTCACCGACTTTAATTTCAGCTACGACTTCACCTTTGGCATCTTTAACAATAAGAGTACTATTATTTTCAGCTTGTCCACTTATCACTCCGTCCGAAGTAAAGCTATCTACATGGGGGGCAAAAGCATAATTAGGCGCCTGTATCTGCGCTGCTAAACTTACATTTCCATTCACATCGGTAGCCGTGACATAAACCGTCTCAGCATTAGTTAAAAACATACCTAGTTCTATCGAAAAACTTCCACTCTCATCAGTCCAGTTATTCCAGAACCATTTATTAAGAATGTTTCCTTGCCCATCTTTAACTAAAATTTCAGAGAAAGGTTCTGCATGGCCATAAACTAAATCACCAGCATCATTGAAATTTAAATCTGTTGGAACAGGTGGAGGAGTCAGATCTACAATGATATTCTGCTCAGGACTCATCAACCCTTTATTATCAATAATTTGAACGGAAATTTGCTCTCCATCAATTAAAGGTCGGTTTACACTCAAGCTAAAATGACTAAATTCATTCCAACTATTGTCATCACCTAATATAACCTTTCCTAATTCATTACCGTCAGCATCACGCACGATTACTGTACTATTATCTTCAGCAAACCCAGAAATTAAGCCTTCTTGTGTAATACGTTCAACATATGGAATATAAGCAAAGTTTGGAACTTCGATTAGGGCTTCACTCGTATTTTGATTTTTATCTACTACTTGTACGGTAACCGACTCACCTTCTTTTAAAAATTGGAATACCTGTAAACTTGCAAAGCCTTGTTCATCGGTAAAACCTGTAGCAATTAAATTGCCCTCTCCAGAAAATGCACGAATAAAGCTGTTCGGCTCATTAACATGTACTGATAAAGTTTCACCACTAATATCAAATTGTGGAGTTTCTAAAAATACTGCTGGAGTATAGTCTGCGGTAATATATTGTGGATGGCCTGAAATATTATCTTTATCTGTAGAGATAATAATTTGAGTACCTTCCTCTAAAGGTTGGTTGAGGGTCAAAGTAAATGGTCTGACCTCACCTAATGCCATTACACTAAAAGGCGTAATACCTGAACCCTCAAATGCAATGGAGTTAAACTCTTGTAGAATATTTCCATTCTGATCTTTTACAATAAAATGACTGCCTTCGGTCGCATAACCAGTGATCACACCTTCTGGACTAATTCTTGTAATACTAATAGCAGGAACTTCAGTAACTAGGCTAATTGACGAATTTTCACTGCTGTATCCATTATAAGTAGCGACCGCATAAATTTCTTGATTAGTACTAATAGAAAGGTCTTGTAAAGTAAATTTACCCTCCTCATTAGCTATTGTAGTTGCAAGCCAATCACCATTTTTATTGTAGATATCAACTTTACTTCCTTTATATGCGCTACCTGAAATGATAGCTCCATCTATATTATTGAAAGTTAGTGAATCTAGAGTTGGCGAATTTGGAGTATGATCTACATTATAATTTTGGGTCTGTTTAATAATGGCTGTATTGCCAGCTTGATCAGTAAGACTAATATCAATTGATATATTGGTTTGCGATTCTTCTGACCACAGAAACTCTGCTGGAATTTCGCTAACCCATTCTTGGGTGACTTCATCAAAATGAAAGTTATAAACAACATCGTTTAAAGTCGTATTTACTGAGGTCAGTGAGCTATTTAAGTCTGTTGGTAGATTATCTACGTCTAGTCTTATAGAAATAACTTGATCTTTTTCAACTAGACTTATTATATTGTCTTCAGTAATCGACTTTACAGTTACTGTAGTTGATTCAATATTTAAAGAATTATCTATAATTACCTTTTCCACACTAGTTTCTGATGTGTTGCCTGCGAGGTCTGTCACTACAGCTTTATAGAGGTAACTTCCATCAGCTAAATCTTTTTGATCAGCTGTTGTCTCCTGCCAAGTTTTTCCTTCATCGGTAGAGACTTCATAGTGGTCTAATAAAGCAGCTTGCTCTCCGATTACAATCGGTTGAGCTAGCTTCAAAGTAAAATTATTATCTTGCGTAATCCGATCCGTTGCTAAAACACCCGTATCGCTTAAATCAGATAAAGTTAATTCACCTGCTTGCGGCGCTGTTGTATCCACAACGACTTTTTGTATAGCGGTTTCTGATGTATTGCCTGCAACATCTGTAACTATAGCTTTATATTGGTAAACACCATCGGTTAAATCTTTTTGAGCTAATGTTGTTTCCTGCCACGTCTTTCCATCATCTTTCGATATCCAGTAAGTGATTTGGCTATTTACTTCTTGTCCGCTAATCTTTAAATCAAAAATTTTATCTTGCGTAATCTGATCGGTTGCCGAAACACCTGTATCACTTAAATCAGATAAACTCAGTTCACCTGCTTGCGGTGCTGTGGTATCCACAACCACTTTTTGTATAGCGGTTTCTGATGTATTTCCCGCAACGTCGGTTACCACTGCTTTATATTGATAAACACCATCAGCCAAATCTTTTTGAGCTACTGTTGTTTCCTGCCAAGTCTTTCCTTCATCTTTAGATATCCAGTAAGTGATTTCGCTATTCACTTCTTGTCCGCTAATCTTTAAATCAAAAGTTTTATCTTGCGTAATCTGATCGGTTGCCGAAATGCCCGTATCAGCCAAAGCAGATAAAGTCAGTTCGCCTGCTTGCGGTGCTGTTGTATCGACAACAACTTTTTGTATAGCGGTTTCTGATGTATTTCCCGCAACGTCGGTTATTACAGCTTTAAATTGATAAATACCATCAGCCAAATCTTTTTGAGCAACTGTTGTTTCCTGCCAAGTTTTTCCATCATCGATAGAAACTAAATACGTTACTCGGCTGCCACTTTCCTGTCCTTCAAGCTTTAAATTGAAGTTTTTATCTTGCGTAATCTGGTCGGTTGCCGAAATACCCGTATCAGCCAAAGCAGATAAAGTCAGTTCGCCTGCTTGCGGTGCGGTAGTATCTACAACGACTTTTTGTATAGCAGTTTCCGATGCATTTCCCGCTCGGTCCATTACTACAGCTTTGTAGAGATAAACGCCATCGGTTAAATCTTTTTGAGCGACCGTTGTCTCTTGCCAAGTTTTTCCTTCATCGGTAGAGACCAAATATGTTACTCGGCTTCCACTTTCCTGTCCTTCAAGCTTTAAATTAAAGTTTTTATCTTGAGTAATCTGGTCGGTTGTCGCCCCCCCATAATCTAAAAAATTATTGAAATTCAAAGTACCTGGCTCAGGAGGCGTCGTATCTTTAGAATCGTTCCGAGACAATAAAGCAATTGTTCCGGCTCCTGCTAAAGCGCTGACTACCCACGACCAGAGGGGTACAGAAGATGAACTATCAATAAGCTTTGGCGTATCTTTTAATTCTAAATAATTAACAGTGGTCTGTCCGCTAGCATCTTCTCCCAGATTAGCAGCCCAATAACTCTGCCCTTCATTTAAAAGAATTTGCGGGTTTTCGCTAATAAAATAGTTTTCTAAAACAATTTCAGTTCCATCTTTTAGATGAACAATTGCACTGTTTCCTTCTCTTGTTATTGAAGAAATTTTTTCTGGATTTATATCGATTTTTGCGACTTCTTTAGGATTTACTACAATATTTTTTGTCTGGCCTACATTAATATCAACTGTATTATTTTTTGAAGCATTATTTGCCATTAATGATACTTGTACCATTTTTCCACCATGAAATTTTAAATATTATTAAGTTATTCTAAAATATTAAGATAAATAGATACTCATTTTAATTAAATATTATTAACTATCATAAAACACTAAACCCTTATTGTAGCTACTTTAAATCGCGGCTTTTTATATAGTTAAAAATTTTTTATGTATCCATTAATATTATTTTTAAAATGATAAAACATTTAGAATGTTTTCCTATTCCCCATATATAGAATTTAAAGCTTAGGCATTGTAATGGATAAAATTTTATCAATCTACTCTTAAGTTAAATGTCTTATAGAATTTTTATAAATTAAATTAATTGAAAAATCTTTAAATCGTAATTAAACCAATAATGATTAATTTCTCCTTCATTTGAAATGACATTAAAACTATTTGGAACATGATAATGCAAACGACTAGAAGTCGCTGTTCCTGCATGAATATCATAAATAGGATGATTTATCTTTAACTGATAAATTTGCGTTAAATCATATACAGCGGTTTTATGTAAATGCCCGTGTAACATTCCAAATAGTCCCGTTGTACTCCATTTTTCGAGTGCCATTTTTCCTAATACAGGACAATCTTTAATACCATGCTCATCATCAGGTGGAGTATAAAAAGGTTGATGGAAAACAACTAATTTGATTTTATCCGCTGGCGCTTGCTGTAATCGCTCATATGTAGTTTGAATTTGCTCAATCGAAATATGTCCACGAGTATGATAACGACGGCGAATACTATTCACCCCAACAATATAAAAATGTTCAGTTTCTAAAGTCGGTTCAAGCTGGCCAAAAAAATATTGGTAGCGAGTAAATGGTGAAAAAAAACGGTTCCAGACATGGTACAACGGAATATCGTGGTTACCAGGAACAACAAGATAAGGAATATTAAGGCTATCTAAAAACTGACGGCATTTATAAAACTGTTGATATCGGGCACGTTGAGTAATATCACCACTCACCACAATGACTTCAGGTTTATGTTGAGTGCAAAAAAGTCGGATTGCATCTAAACATGCCTCAACTTCTGTTCCAAAATGCAGATCAGACAGATGTAACAACATTTGGCACCATAATATTTAAAGCATTCTTTTCTACAGAGAAATTTAAAGGTGCTTTCATCTCTAATATTTCACCATCTAAAGCTACTGTAAGTTTTGACCTTTTTGCACAATCTACGACCACATGATCTGCACAAAAACTATAAACATCTTGTGTCTCTTCTACTTTACCTTGAATCCACTGCCACAACATGTTTAATAAACTAAGCCTATCACTTTTCGTAATGACCACTCCAGCGACTCGACCTTGTGCTGCACATTCGGCAATTCTTAATTTCATATCACACAACTGCAACTGGTTATTACCAAAGAAAATTAAAGGGGTTTTGACTGGATATTTCTTCCCATCAACTGTGACGGAAAGTTTCATGGATTTATTTTCTCTTAATAAAACATCCAGCGCTGAGGTATAGGCATGTAAAGGTAAGCGTCCTAAATATTTATTATAAAGCTCACGTTTCTTTATAAATAATGGATAAAGTCCTAGACTCGCATTATTTAAATAAACATGGTCATTAATTGTCGCAATATGTACAGAGCGTGGTGTACCTGTAGCGATGACTTCAGCAGCTTCTAACAAATCTAAGGGAATATCTAAAACTTTAGCGACATAATTAAAAGTTCCCAAAGGTAAAATTCCCATAGGGATATGAGTATGTCTAAGTTTTGATGCTACCGCATTTAATGTTCCATCCCCACCCGCTGCAACAACAACACCTAAGTTTGTATTTTGGCTATGCCGATGAATTACTTGACTCATCAAATCATCAAAAGAAACATCTTCCGCTAATTCAAAAACTTGTATTTCAAAACCAAATTCGGTGAACACGGTCATTAACTGTTCATATATATCTTCATGTTTTGACGCATGAAAACCCGACTTTTGGTTATAAATGATAGAGAGAGGTTTTAAAGTCCGCATTTTTATTATCTTAGAGGGATTCATCCTGAATATTGTATATAAAAACGCCTAATAAAAGTCTCTTTATGTAAATTTTGAATGAAGATCATTTGTTTAATCAATAATAATTCTCAAGAAAAAAATAAGAATCAAGATATTGATTTTTAAGGAAATAAATAATATAAATAACATACATACAACATAAAAATATTGATAATAAGATATTGTAAAAAACTACAAGTTAATGATTTAAATGAGAAAAATATAAAAAAGTAAAATATCTATTTCTTAGTCTTTAGTCTTATTTTTTTTATGATTTTGTGCTTTAATACAGCCACTTTTTTATTTGATCTTTCATTGTACCTCTCAATGAATGACTTGTACGTTGTACATATTTTGAATAGGCCTCACCATGACCACAGTGAACGCACCAGAATTCGTTCGTCATCCTAAGCTTATCGCATGGGTTGAAGAAATTGCAAACTTAACCAAACCAGCAAAAATCGAATGGTGTGACGGAAGCGAAGAAGAGTATCAACGTCTAATCGACTTGATGATCGCTAACGGCACCATGCAGAAATTAAACCAAGAAAAACATCCTGGTTCTTATCTTGCAAATTCTGACCCATCTGACGTTGCACGTGTTGAAGACCGTACTTACATCTGCTCTCAAAATAAAGAAGATGCTGGTGCGACAAACAACTGGGAAAACCCAGCTGTTATGCGTGAAAAATTAAATGGTTTATTTGAAGGCTCAATGGAAGGCCGTACAATGTACGTTGTTCCTTTCTCAATGGGTCCTTTAGGTAGCCATATTGCTCATATCGGTATTGAGTTAACTGACTCTCCTTACGTTGCTGTTAGCATGCGTAAAATGGCACGTATGGGTAAAGCAGTTTATGACGTATTAGGTACAGACGGCGAGTTTGTTCCTTGTGTACATACAGTAGGTGCTCCACTTGCTGAAGGTCAACAAGATGTTGCTTGGCCATGTAACCCTGAAAAATATATCGTTCATTACCCAGAAACTCGTGAAATCTGGTCTTTCGGTTCTGGTTACGGCGGTAACGCATTACTTGGCAAAAAATGTTTAGCTCTTCGTATCGCTTCTGTCATGGGACGCGAACAAGGTTGGTTAGCTGAACACATGCTTATTCTTGGTGTAACTAACCCTCAAGGTGAAAAACACTACATCGCTGCAGCATTCCCGTCTGCATGTGGTAAAACAAACTTTGCAATGTTAATTCCACCAGCAGGTTATGAAGGTTGGAAAATCGAAACTGTAGGTGACGATATTGCTTGGATCAAACCAGGTGAAGATGGTCGTTTATATGCGATTAACCCTGAAGCTGGTTTCTTCGGTGTAGCTCCTGGTACAAACACCAAGACTAACCCGAACTGTATGGCAACTCTTCATAAAGATGTTATCTATACAAACGTAGCGGTAACTGAAGATGGTCAAGTATGGTGGGAAGGTCTTTCTAAAGAAGTTCCAACAAACTTAACTAACTGGAAAGGTCAACCTCATGTAAATGGTGAAAAAGCAGCGCATCCAAATGCTCGCTTCACTGTTGCAGCTGGTCAATGCCCTTCTATTGATGCTGACTGGGAAAATCCAGCAGGCGTTCCAATTTCTGCATTTATCTTCGGCGGTCGCCGCGCAGATACAGTTCCTTTAGTTTCTGAAGCTTTCGACTGGGTTGACGGTGTATATAAAGCAGCAACTATGGGTTCTGAAACTACTGCTGCTGCTGTTGGTCAACAAGGTATCGTTCGTCGTGACCCATTCGCGATGCTTCCATTTGCTGGCTATAACATGGCTGACTACTTTGATCACTGGTTAAGCCTTGGTCAACAAGTAAGCACAAAAGCTGAAGCAGCTGGTAATAAATTACCAAAAATCTTCAATGTAAACTGGTTCCGTCGTGATGCTGAAGGCAACTTCGTATGGCCTGGTTTCGGTCAAAACATGCGTGTTCTTGAGTGGATCATTGATCGTTGTGAAGGTCGTGCAAACGCTGTTGAAACACCAATTGGCCTTGTTCCAACATATGACGACTTGAACTGGGAAGGTACTGAATTCTCTAAAGAAGAATTTGACCTAATCACAGCTCAAGATAAAGATCAGTGGATTACTGAAATTGAAAGCCACACTGATTTATTTAATAAACTCGGTGATCGCTTACCGAAAGCATTAAAAGAACGTCAAGCAGCTTTACTTGAAGCTGTAAAAACTGGCTTCTAATTGCTATATATAAAAAAGGTCGCTATATGCGACCTTTTTTATTATGCGGCATCATCTTTTTGTCGACGCTCAGATAAATAAACTTCTAATACTTTTATTTGTTTTTCATCAAATGCCAGACCTAGTTTTGTTCTACGCCACAATATATCCTCAGCAGTAGTTGCCCATTCATATTCACATAAGTATTTGACTTCGCATTCAAATAAATCATGTCCAAAATTCTGGCCTAATTGCTCTATTGCATTTCTCTCTCGAACCATATTCCAGACTTTTGTGCCGTATGCATGCGCCCAACGGTTGATAAGTGAGTCAGAAACTCCACTTACACGTGAATGAATCTGATGCGTTAAATCATCTAGTGTTGTCCAGTTTTCAGCGCCAGGTAATGGCTCATCTGCAGTCCACTCCTCTGCCATATTACTAAAAAACGGGGATAGATCTTCTAAAGCAGCCTCTGCCAGTTTCCGATAAGTCGTGATCTTGCCGCCAAATATAGATAACAAAGGTGCTTTTTTATGTTCAGCCTGTAATGCCAAAGTATAGTCACGTGTAATCGCTGAAGGATTATCAGATTCATCATCACATAAAGCACGTACACCCGAGTACTGGCTTACAATATCAGCTCGAGTTAACTGCTTTTTAAAATGTGAATTGGTCACTGTTAAGAGGTAATCAATTTCTACCTCTGTGATCTCTACCTTTTGTGGATCACCTGTATATTCCTGATCGGTCGTACCAATCAGTGTATATTTTTCTAAATACGGAATTGCAAACACGATGCGTCGATCTTCGTTTTGCATAATGAAGGCTTTATGGCAGTCATATAATTTTGGTACAACAATATGACTTCCTTGGATCAGCCGAATTCGATAGGGTGATTTTAGCTTCAGATTTTCACTAATAATTTCTTCAACCCAAGGGCCTGCCGCATTCACTAAAGCTCGTGCACGTACCTGATAAAACTCTGCTCCGCTTTGTAACTCCAGATGCCACAACTCTTGTTCCCGATAAGCTTTAATACAACGCGTACGCGTTACGACTTTGGCACCTTTCTCTTTGGCCTGTAATGCATTTAACACCACAAGACGTGCATCATCTACAGTACAGTCAGAATATTCAAAGCCACGTGTGATAGCTGGTTTTAAAGGACTATCTTCTTTGAAGTAAATCAGATTTGATCCTAATAGTTTTTCTCGTTTTCCCAAATGATCATAAAAAAACAGTCCAGCACGAATTAACCATGCAGGACGTAAATGTGGTCGATGAGGCATAATAAAGCGCATTGGTTTAATAATATGTGGAGCTTTAGCCAACAACACTTCTCGCTCTGCTAAGGCTTCTCTAACCAGTCGAAATTCTTTATGTTCTAAATAGCGCAGACCGCCATGGATTAATTTGCTACTAGCAGATGAGGTGTGGCTAGCTAAATCATCTTTTTCACATAAAAATACGGACAGTCCACGGCCTGCTGCATCATTAGCAATACCGACGCCATTAATACCGCCACCAATTACGGCAATATCATATATTTTTGAATAATCATTAGGCTGTACTGTCATTTCTCATTTTCTTTTTATTGTTGATCTTATAAAAATTAAAACACCAAATTGATGAAACAACAATCAAAAAAGTAGAATAATCAATTTTAAATAACCAAGTATTTAACCGTTAATTGATTACCCTACTATTGAATTCAACCAGTTAAAGAACGAATTAATCCTCAGCCCAACTTTGACTACGCTTAACTGCCTTGAGCCAACCCTTATAAATCATCTCAGATTGCTCAGAAGACATTTTTGGCTCAAATACCTTTTCTATGGCAGATTTATTTCTTAACTCATGTAGATCTTGCCAGAAACCCGTCGCCAGCCCAGCAAGGAAAGCTGCACCCAAAGCAGTAGTTTCTTTCATTATTGGACGTTCTACTGGTGTCGCTAAAATATCAGCCTGAAATTGCATTAAGAAATTATTTTCCGTTACTCCCCCATCAACACGGAGTGTACGGAGCTCTTCTTCTGCATCTTGCTGCATTGCATCTAAAACATCTCGGGTTTGAAAAGCAATAGACTCTAAAGTTGCGCGAATAATATGTTCAATACTAGCCCCACGAGTAAGTCCAAAAATAGCTCCACGCGCTGTTGGGTCCCAATATGGTGCGCCTAACCCTGTAAAAGCAGGTACAACATATACACCATTACTGTCTTTCACACGTGTTGCATAAAGCTCAGAGTCTTTAGCATTCTTAATGACTTTTAATTCATCGCGTAACCACTGCACGCAAGAACCACCATTAAACACGGCGCCCTCTAAGGCATAGTTCACCTCACCACTCGCACCACATGCAATAGTAGTTAGTAATCCATGTTCTGACCGGACAATCTTCTTACCTGTGTTCATTAATAGAAAACAGCCTGTGCCGTAGGTATTTTTTGCCTGACCAGACTCAACACACATTTGACCAAACAGTGCGGCTTGTTGATCACCTGCGATTCCTGCAATGGGGATACCAACTTCTTGCCCACTTATGGTATGTGTATATCCATAAACCTCAGATGAGCTACGCACTTCGGGTAGCATTACTCGAGGAATATCTAAAACTTGTAAAAGTTTTTCATCCCATTCAAGTTTTTCGATATCAAAAAGCATAGTTCTTGAAGCATTGGTAAAATCAGTCACATGAACAGCACCATTGGTTAGTTTCCAGATTAACCAAGTGTCCACCGTACCGAACAACAATTCTCCTCGCTCAGCACGTTCACGACTTCCTTCAACATGGTCTAATATCCATTTAATTTTTGTAGCCGAAAAATACGGATCAATCACTAACCCCGTTGTTTTACGAATGTATTCTTGCCATCCTTCTTTATGCAATTGATTGCATATTTCAGTCGTCTGTCGGCTTTGCCAAACAATCGCATTGTAAATAGGCTTGCCCGTTTTTTTATCCCAAACAACTGTAGTTTCCCGCTGGTTTGTAATCCCAATTGCTGCAACTTGTTCACTCTTAATGCCTGCTTGAGCTAAAACTTCTACCCAAACAGCACTTTGCGTAGCCCAAATTTCCATAGGGTCATGCTCAACCCAGCCAGGCTGAGGATAAATCTGAGTAAATTCTTTTTGAGCAATACTGACAACGTTAGCATCATGGTCTAAAACAATTGCTCTTGAGCTTGTTGTTCCCTGATCAAAAGCAACAATATATTTTTTCGGGCAATTTGACATCTGAATGTCCCTTTCATTATTCACACACATCTAGTCCACAATGCCAAGACATCATGCCTAACTATATTTACTTAAAATTTTCTTTGGAATATATCATTATTTTTAAGGGGTATAGGTTTTCTTCGCCCAAACTCTACTCATTCTTTATCAATTTTTACTACTTGGAAAAAAATAATATGCTAAAGATCCCCACAATATTATAAAAGTGAGCTGATCGGCTAATTTGAAATCACATAAATATTCAACTTATTCCTTTGCTTAAATAATAAACATTGTTTTACAGACATAAAAAAAATAAAGTGAAATACTCCTTTAGAAAATATGTAAAACGGAATAAATCTTCTCTTTTTTTAGCATTCAACCCAAGCGAAACATGGAGCGACTCATGGTTGATCAACCTTCTACCGCAACAACTCCACATTCTAATTTAGATACAAAAACTCGTCTAAAATCAATTTTGGGCGGTTCTGCCGGTAACCTTGTCGAATGGTACGACTGGTATGTATATGCCGCATTTACGCTCTATTTTGCTCATGCTTTTTTCCCAAAAGGTAGCCAGACGGCTCAACTCCTTCAAGCGGCCGCAATTTTTGCTGTAGGCTTTTTAATGCGCCCGATCGGTGCATGGATTATGGGAATCTATTCCGACCGTAAAGGACGCAAGGCGGGTCTTACGCTTTCCGTCACTTTAATGTGTATAGGTTCGCTGCTTATTGCCGTGACGCCAAGTTATGAAACTATTGGTGTATTTGCCCCTCTTCTTTTAGTTGTCGCTCGTTTAATTCAAGGCTTAAGTGTAGGCGGTGAATATGGTGCTAGTGCTACCTATTTAAGTGAAATGGCTGAAAGAAATCGACGTGGTTTTTTCTCTAGCTTCCAATATGTAACATTGATTGCTGGCCAGCTCACAGCCCTATGTGTTCTATTAATATTACAAATGGTATTAACTGAAGAACAACTACATGATTGGGGATGGCGTATCCCATTCTTTATCGGGGCTTTACTTGCTATTGTAGTTTTCCGTATTCGACGTGGCCTATTAGAAACTCAATCTTTTAAAAATGCTCAAAGTGAAACAGACCAGCCTAAATCAGGCATGTTTGCTTTATTTAAACATTATCCGAAAGAAGCGTTCACAGTATTGTTTTTAACAGCTGGCGGGACTTTAGCTTTCTATACTTACACGACTTATCTGCAAAAATATTTAGTAAATACTTCTGGATTTACTAAACCGGAAGCTACCCAAATTACAACTTTAGCGCTATTTATTTTTATGTGTCTACAGCCGGTAGCGGGTGCTTTATCGGATCGCATTGGTCGAAAACCCCTTATGATTTTCTTCGGAATAACAGGTGTTTTATTCACTTACGTTTTATTTGATGCACTCGCAAATACACATAACTACTGGACAGCTTTTTGGTTATGTTTTGGCGGTCTTGTAATGGTGACTGGTTATACTTCAATTAATGCCGTAGTTAAAGCTGAGCTTTTCCCTGCACACATTCGCGCTTTAGGTGTTGCATTACCTTACGCAATTGCCAATACATTATTTGGCGGAACAGCAGAGTTCTTTGCTTTAAGTTTTAAAGAAGCTGGGCATGAATCTTGGTACTTTATTTATGTAAGTATCATGATCTTCATTTCTCTGATTATTTATATTTTTATGAAAGACACCAAGCATCACTCAAAAATTAAAGAACATTAATACTTTACTAATAAGGGCTAATATCGTACGCCGATGTTAGCTCAAATCATGAGATTAAGCCCCAACAACCTTTGTATTTTATGAGATACTAGCTATAAGAAAATAAGGACGATACTGATGAATAAAAGTATTTTATGCTTGGCATTAAGTAGTATGTTTGTTTTAACTGCTTGTCAGACTACCCCTCGACAATATAATGGTTCAACTGGATACCAGATTGAAAACCAAACAAAAACTTCGGCGACTTTAGCTTACACTTTAGCGGGTCGTAATAACCAGCAACTCGACGAGCGTAAATTGCAACGTGCTTGTCAAAATGTGCTAGGTGCTCAGAAGGTTTATAAATTATCAATTTTGAGTATCACCGAAATTCCTAATCCAGCGAAAGATGAGCATTATGGAATTCAACTCGGCGAAACTCGTGCTTCTTTTGGCTTATCAAATACACCTAGCTTAAATAATGGTGAAGACTATGCGACTCGCCAAGCGCTTGAAGCACGTCCAAGCACACTAAAAGTTGTTCGTTATACTTGTTTATAAAATAAAAAAAGACGCTGTTCTTTTACAGCGTCTTATAAAAACTTACATTTCTAAACTCTTTAGCTTCATCTAGATCAGGCCATGTAGAAGCACTTCTTTCACCAATCTTTTGATATTTGGGATGACTAAAATTCTTAACACGACTATCAGCCACCCAGACTTCTGGTGCAAACTTTAAAAATTCATCTAAGAAAAAGCGGTTACATTGATCATATAAAACATCAGCTGCTAGCAAAACATCAACTTGCTCAGCCTTATATAAATCATCTAAATATTCTAGTTCAACATTATTAAGTAAAGCGTTTTCGCGGCAAGCATTCAAACTAACTTGATCAATATCACAGCAGATGACTCGTTTCGCTCCTGCTATTTTTGCAGCAATTGCAACAACACCTGAACCGGCTCCGAAATCTAACACCACTTTATCTTTAACATGGTGCGGCTCTGCAAGTAACCACTGTGCCATTGCTAAACCAGATGCCCAACAGAAAATCCAATACGGCGTATCATTCCAAATACGACGAATAACTTCATCATCTAAGCGATCAGTTGGAAAAACTGGTGGAATCAACCATAAAGAAATAGGCGTTTCTGGTAATTGTTGTGCCATCAACTCACAATTGGGAATAACTTCATGTAAGGCTTGAAGTAAATGTTCAGGGGCTTTAGACAGTTGAAAGGTGCAGCTCATCAGATTTCTTTTAATTCATTTTTATAACAAGCATAACAGAGTCATTCCATTATGATTTGAATTTTTAGAATAACCTTCGGTTGGACCTACTTTTCTTTCGGGAAAAGTAGGCAAAACCATTGTCATCCGCAAAACTCGGCAGATACTCTCTAGAATCGAAAGCATCGCAGAAACATTAAATTTTTAACGTATTTCTGCCTCAAACAATTGCGGATGACGGTTACGCGTATCAAATAACAGCCTAACGTTAATTAAATTAACCTAAAGCTTTTTCAGCAGCTTCTACAGTTTGACGAATCAAAGTTGTAATGGTCATTGGACCAACACCACCTGGTACTGGTGTATAAGCAGAAGCAATTTCTTCAATACCTTGAAGTTGAATATCACCTACACCACCGCCATCACGAGGATGGAAACCAGCATCTACAACCACTGCACCTTGTTTAATCCAATCTTTTTGGATAAGTTCAGCTTTACCAACTGCACCGACAATAATATCGGCTTGTTTCACAAGCTCAGGTAAGTTTTGTGTGCGTGAATGGCAAATCGTTACTGTTGCATTGGCTTGCAAAAGCATCATTGCCATTGGTTTACCTAAAATTGCTGAACGACCGACTACAACCGCATGTTTACCAGCAATTTCGATATTGTTTTCTTTTAAAATGGTCATGATGCCCGCAGGAGTCGCTGAACCATATGCAGCTTCACCCATAGCCATACGGCCAAAACCAAGACAGGTTACACCATCAACATCTTTAGCTAATGAGATTGCATCGAAACATGCACGCTCATCAATTTGCTCTGGAACTGGATGTTGTAAAAGAATGCCGTGTACATCTGGGTTAGCATTAAGTTTTTCAATTTCAGCTAATAATTGTTCTGTTGTCGTTTCTTGTGGCAATTCAATTTTTAAAGAGTCCATGCCTACTCGACGGCAAGCATTTCCTTTCATGCGTACATAAGTTGCAGATGCACCATCATCCCCAACTAAAATAGTCGCCAAAATTGGGGTACGACCTGTTTTAGCTTTTAAAGCTTCAACACGTACTGACAAATTTTCTTCAATTTGCTTTGCTAATGCGCGACCGTCTAAAACCAATGCCACAGCACATCTCCAAGGTAGACATGAATTTAATGTGCCAATAATACATGATTATTTGGACAAATTTATTCTAGATGTTGCTTTTATGTTCATCTTATCTCAAAACAGTATTGTTTTTTTTGTAAAGGTTGCTAATATGTGCATCACCAAATGTAGGCGGGGTGGCAGAGTGGTCATGCAGCGGACTGCAACTCCGTGGACGCCGGTTCGATTCCGACCTCCGCCTCCAAATTTGGTAAAGCCCGGGTGGTGAAATAGGTAGACACAGGGGATTTAAAATCCCCCGCCCACAAAGCGTGCCGGTTCGAGTCCGGCCCCGGGCACCATTTTCTAGTACAGAAATTGGTGTCATAAAGAATCCAGCGAAAGCTGGTTTTTTTATGTCTAAAAAAAGGATACTTATTAGCATCCCTTTCTCGCCCCATATATTTAAGCAGTTTTTTGCTTATCTTTTTCAGGTGTTAAATTCGCATCCAACACCAATTGATAGCTTCTACTAGAATCTACTTTATATTCTGCATTTTTAATTGAATCTACAAAAATCCAATCCGACAGCACCTGCTTATCATCTAGTGTAACCATTAAATAACCCCGCTGATTTAAATTACAATATGCCAATTCATCGATAAGCGTAGTAAAGGCAAATTCAAATTGCTGCAACTGAGCTAGCGGAATACTTAAATATTTTTCAAGACCCGGTGAAGAAACCGAACTTGTCGCCAGTTCAACCCCGACATATTCACCCTTTTGGCTATATAAGTAAGATGTCCACGCATTATGAGTATCACCCGCCAAAACAATAATTTTCTTATTCAACTCAGCCAATTTAGCGTACAAAAACTCCCGCTCAGTATAATAACCATCCCAAGCATCAAGGTTATATGGAACTAATGTTGTGACTCGCGCTTTTTCTTGAACAGTTAAAGTTGGATCACCCTGCTCTAATCGTAATTTTAATGTGACTAATTCTGTAATTTGAGCAGTCATTTTAGCTAACGTATCAGGCGAAGTTCCGCCTGAAGTAATTTGCCCCAGCGATGCCAACAACTCAGCTGGAATCCACATTTTACTCATTAAGACTTGCTGACCAATCACATTCCATGTTGCTGTAGATTGCTTTAATTTATCGACCAGCCAATCCCTTTGCGTATATCCCATTAAAGTACGCTTTGGATCTGTTAAATCAGCCTGAAACTTTTGAGCATCTAAACCTGAAGCTGTAATGTAATCTTTATATTCAAGCTGTTTATCTCGCGCAATAATACGTGTATCCAACATCGTCAGCTCAACTAGTGAGCCAAAATTAAATTGACGATAAATATTCAAATGATCGGTACTAGAAACTGGGCGAATCGGCATCCATTCAAAATAAGCTTGTAGAGCAGCTAATTTACGCTCCAAGAAAGGGCCTTCATTACTTTGATGATTCTCTGCACCTTCGCGCCAAGTATCATTCGCTAACTCATGGTCATCCCAAATTACAATAAATGGGTGACGCTGATGAACCGCCTGTAAGTCTTTATCTTGACGATACACCGCATAACGTTTGCGATAATCATCTAATTTAATAATTTCTTTATTATTATTGGACGGTAAAGTACGGCCCAGCTTTGCAGCATCTTCTGTCGCATAGCCATCAGCCCCATATTCATAAATATAATCACCCAAATGAATGACTACATCCACATTCTGTTTTACCATTTCACGATAACCGTAAAAATAACCCGCAGGATAATTAGAACAAGAACATACTGCGAAGCTGACCTTATTAGTAGTTACAGGTAATGTTTTTGTTTGCCCTACTGGCGAGACTTTGGTACCAAATCGAAAGCGATAATAATAAGTCGAACCCGCTTGTAGACCTGTTGCATCCACCTTCACGGTAAAATCGTCAGTTTTAGTCGTTTGAACCGTACCAGTCTTTAAATTTTGCTTGAACTGATCATCGGTAGCAATTTCCCAAGTCACCTTAAGAGGTGCACTAAAGTCTACTGGTGTTAACCGCGTCCATAAAATTACTTTATCTTGCAAAGGGTCGCCGCTCGCAACTCCATGTAAAAAATCTGCTTGTGTTTCTGAACCCTCCTCATCGGAACCATCATTACACCCCGTAAAAGCTACAGGCAAAGATAGCGCCCCAAAACCGAACAGACTTTTTTGAATTAATTCTCGGCGTGAAATTTTCTCTGACATAAAATTACCTAAGTTTTAAGCAATGAGTGTCTTAAATTTAGGTAGATAAGATGAACAACTGATCTCAGTTTAATGAACAAATCATGACACAAATTGGTTAATTTATATAAATACCAACAAGAACTGATTGAAAATAAAGCAAACTCTCTGATTTTCTCTTGCCAATCGCGCACTTGTCCTCTATTATTGCGCACATGCCCGGGTGGTGAAATAGGTAGACACAGGGGATTTAAAATCCCCCGCCCACAAAGCGTGCCGGTTCGAGTCCGGCCCCGGGCACCATTTTCAAATATTGAATTTGGTGCTACAAAGAATCCAGCGTATGCTGGTTTTTTTATGCCTAAACAAAATGAATTTTATGATAAGAATATTATTACTCGTTTACACTACCCTTTTTATAACAAAGGTTTACGCCACAGATCTTTTCTCTGGTACCCTTTCTTTCAAAGACAACCATTGGTATTTTTCACGTTGCTCTATTACTAAAGATGATTATTTAGTTAAAGCACCCGAACAGATAATAGATAAATTTAAAACGCTGGAACAAAAACGAGAAACTTATTGGGTCAGTTTGTTAGCGGACGCAGATTATCAAGAGAATGGTGTTTTAGTTTTAAAAGTTAAAGAAATAGACGAAATACATTTAAAGGCATCTTGCCACTTGTTAGATGTATTTGAAGATATTGAAAATCGAGAGTAATCACCACTCTCGATTCATCACCAGCTCTTCCATTTCTAGATCTAAATATCCAGCTTCCTGTGCTACCATCATCATTGCTTCAGCAATATAGTCAGCAGCACTATCATCTAACGAAGAATCTAGATCTTCGAACTGAGGTTTCATTTCATTAATTTCAATCACAGTCTGATGAGCATATCGATAGATATCCTGCTCAGCTAAGGCAGGCTTCTGAACTTTTTTAGCAAATTGTTCAATGAGCTGCTTGAGTTCAGCGACCAAAATATCTGGATAATATTCATCATCAAACATCGGGAGAAGTAAGTCTTCGAACATACAAAAGTTTACACAACAGCAAAAACTTGCCGCTTATAACATATTTTCAAAAGAATAACGATATTTTTCCCTGACTCAATCATCTAGCTCATTAAATTAATGAGCTACTACCTGATTTTTATAAAGCCTACTTTATTAAGCTTGTATCATCGCCTTCCAAACTAGAATTGCATCAGTCATTGCTTTGACATCATGCGCTCTAACAATCGATGCTCCTTGCTGAATACTAAGCAAATGCCCCGTAACGCTTCCTACCGCACGCTGATCTGCAGTTGCACCCTTTAATGCTTCACCAATAAAACGTTTACGAGAAAGGCCAGATAAAATCGGATAACCCATTTCACCAAGCTTCCAAAATTCTTTTAATAGTCTTAAGTTTTGCTGCGCATTTTTTGCAAAACCAAACCCAGGATCAATAATAATATTATGTTTTTTCACACCCGCATTTAAAGCTTCATTCACGCGCTGCTGGAGCTCCGCTATAACATCTAAGGTTACGTCCGTATATTGGTCTAACTGATTCATTGTAGTCGGCTCACCACGCATATGCATGATCACTACGGGTATATCCAGAGCTGCCGCCGTTTTTAAAGCATTGGGACGAGTAAGCGCACGTACATCATTCCAAATATGTGCTCCAGCTTCTTTCGCTGCACGAATAACATCAGGCTGACTTGTATCAATTGATAGAACAATATTATGTTTAGCTAAAGCTTCAACTACGGGCACAACTCTTCGTATTTCTTCTTCTATGCTTACTTCAGATGCCCCTGGACGGGTAGACTCCCCACCAATATCAATAATGGTGGCACCTTGCTCTATCATGGCTAGTGCATGAACAATCGCTTGATCTACTTGATTATGCTTTCCACCATCGCTAAAAGAATCTGGTGTGACATTTAATATACCCATAACATGAGGCTGTGATAGATCTAACTGAAGCTGTCCACACTGTAAAATTTGTTGAGGCAAAGGCATTAGTTGCATAAAAAGCTCCAGTTTAAAATCAGGCTGTATTTTAGCAATTATCATCTATATATAGTGTTGATTTGTTTTCAGCTTTTAACAAACTCAAACCCATAAAAAAAGCCACATGACTGTGGCTTTTTTAATTCACTAATTAGTTCATTGCTGGTAATGGTGGCGGTGTCGATGGACCATCTTTTGGTGGTTCAAATGCAGCCACTGGGTTTTCAGCAACATATACTTTAGGCGGTTGTGGCTCACGACCTTCCATAATGTCACGGATTTGATCACGATCAATAGTTTCCCATTCCATCAAAGCTTTTACCATCGCATGTGCAATATCTTTATTACCTTCTAAGATATTACGTGCAACTTTATACTGCTCATCAAGAATACGACGTACTTCTTCATCAACTAACTGTTGAGTTGCTTCAGAAATCGTACGGCTTCCTACATTACCAAAGAAACCATTTTGGTTTTCATCTTCGTAAACCATTACACCCATTTTGTCAGACATACCGTACTTCGTAACCATTGCACGTGCCATTTTAGTAGCTCGCTCAAAGTCATTTGAAGCACCAGTAGATTGCTGTTGGATAAATACTTCTTCAGCAATACGACCACCAAACAAAATTGCAATTTCGTTTAGCATCTTGTCTTTATAGTGGCTAATTTGGTCTTGTTCAGGTAACTGCCAAGTTACACCTAAAGCCCAACCACGCGGCATAATTGTTACTTTATGAACAGGATCTGTACCCGGTAAAATTTCAGCAACAATCGCATGACCCGCTTCATGATAAGCAGTTGCACGACGCTCTTCTTCACGTAGAACCATCGATTTACGCTCTGGTCCCATGTAGATTTTGTCTTTTGCATCTTCAAAGTCATGCATGTCAACAGTGTTCTTATTACGGCGTGCAGCAAATAATGCAGCTTCGTTAACAAGGTTTGCCAACTGTGCACCAGAGAAACCTGGAGTACCACGAGATAGAACTTTAACATCCACACCCGTAACTGAAGGTAATTTTTTCAAATGTACATTCAGAATCTGCTCACGACCACGAATGTCAGGCAAACCTACCATTACTTGACGGTCAAAACGACCTGGACGTAATAATGCTTTATCCAAGACATCAACACGGTTAGTCGCAGCAATTACGATTACACCTTCGTTACCTTCAAAACCATCCATTTCTACAAGCATTTGGTTCAAGGTTTGTTCACGTTCATCATGACCACCACCTGTACCTGAACCACGGTGACGACCTACTGCATCAATCTCGTCAATAAAGATAATACAAGGCGCATGACGCTTCGCTTGCTCGAACATATCACGGACACGGGACGCACCCACACCCACGAACATTTCGACAAAGTCAGAACCTGAAATGCTGAAGAAAGGAACTTTAGCTTCACCAGCAATTGCTTTGGCTAATAACGTTTTACCAGTACCCGGAGGACCAACCATAAGTACGCCACGAGGAATGGTAGCGCCCAAACGTTTGAATTTTGCAGGGTCTTTTAAGAAATCTACAATTTCAACAACTTCTTGTTTTGCTTCATCACAGCCGGCAACGTCAGAAAAATTAACTTTGATTTGGTCTTCAGAAAGCATTTTTGCTTTCGACTTACCAAAACTCATCGGTCCATTTTTTCCGCCTGCACCACCACCCATGTTACGCATAAAGAACATGAATAACAGAATGATTAACAGTACAGGGAAACTAGCAATGAGAAGTTGCATCAAAATGCCTTGACGTTGAGGAGCTGTTCCCTCTACAACAACATTTTGCTTATTTAAGCTCGGCATAAGCTCAGTGTCTTCAACTTGCGGACGAACAGTTTCAAACTGTGATCCGTTAGTTTTTTCACCATTAATATTTAAACCGTCAATTGTGACTTGCTTAATTTGGCCAGCATTCACCGCTGCAACGAAATCTGAATATTTCATCGCAGTAGGCTTATTGCGGTCACTGATATTACTGAAAATTAAAATCAGAACACCCAGTATTATTAGCCACAATACGGCATTCTTGAAGTAATCGCTCAAAGCTTTATTCCCATATCGATCTAATTTGATCATGCCCAATCTTGGCTGATCGTCATAAAAACAGCAACTGTATTGCTTGCGGATAACCTAAAAGTACAAAATGCACAATTTTTAGGAGCTTGGCAAGTAAACTTTATTGCAATGCTTTCTTACGCCCTTGTCCAACCAAAAAAACTTCTTTAGAGCGCGCCCGAGAAGCTGCTGGTTTTGCTGTCTTTAACACATCAAAACTATCAACCACTTGTTTACGAAACTCATCGAATCCTGCGCCTTGGAACACTTTAACCACAAACTGTCCATTAGGTCCAAGAACCTTTTGAGCAAAATCTAAAGCCAGTTCACATAAGTAAATCTGTCTAGGTTGATCAACAGCCCTATTACCTGATGTATTGGGGGCCATATCAGAAATTACAATGTCTACTTGTCGCCCATTTAAAATATTTAACAATTTTTCAAATACAGCTTCTTCTCTAAAGTCGCCTTGTAAGAAAGTGACATCAGGCAAAGCATCCATCGGCAAAATATCGGAAGCAATCACTAAACCTTTGCTACCCACAAGTTTTCCAGCAATTTGAGACCAGCTACCAGGAGCTGCACCCAAATCGACTACCGTCATGCCTGGCTTGATCAACTTATATTTTTCTTGGATTTCAAGAAGTTTATATGCTGCTCGCGCACGATACCCTTCCTTTTGTGCTTTTTTTACAAAAGGATCGTCTAGATGTTCCCTCATCCACGCACGACTACTTTTCGACAATTTCTGGTTTGTAATGCGTGTTGCCATAACTCACTAAATATCAAAAAAACTTCTGATCGTTCATTGTACGTGAAAATTACTCTCATTACAGTACGGATGTAGCGTAATCTCACCAAGTTTTACAGTTTTTTTCCAATAATGTTGATCGATTATTTATACAGTTTTTCGTACATCTGAATTTAAGTTTTTTGCTATACTAAGTCGTTTTTAAAATCAGGTATTTTTAATGGCCGCTTTATCTATCCATGAACGTAAACGTTTACGTCAAATTGGTCATGTGCTTAATCCGGTTGTCATGATTGGTGGACAAGGCTTAACAGATGCTGTTATCGAAGAAACTCTTCGTGCTTTAAACGACCACGAACTTATCAAAGTTAAAGTTGCTGGTGAAGACCGTGAAGCACGTACTGCTGTAATTGATGCAATTGTAGAAGCGACTGGCGCAGAAGCTGTGCAAAAGATTGGTAAAATTGTTTTACTTTACAAAAAAGCAGCTAAGCAAAACCAGCATTTGTCTAATCTTGTTCGCCACGCTCATTTAGCAAACTAAGTTGATTTGACAAACTATGGCAAGTTACGAACTTTCAGCTTTTGATCGTTTTCATGCTGTTTCTGTTGTTGGCGCAATTGAACAGCAAGCACCGCACACCTTAAATGTCGGTTTTTGGATTCGTGATCCAAATCAACTCATTGTCTGGCCCCAAGAAGTCGCGGCTCATCCGCGTCAGGATTTTTTGTGGGAAGAAACTTGTTTCGAAATTTTTGTTGGCGTGCATGATGAAGATTATTATCGGGAAATTAACCTTTCCCCTTCTCAAGCATGGCAGTCTTATCAGTTTGAAGAATATCGCTATCCAGAAAGTATGCCTCCCCTTGCTGCTTATGATATCGAACTGAACCATCTCAAGCGTACTCATTATGGCTTAAATGTTAGTCTTGATTTGGGACAATTTATGCAACAGCATCGCTTGAAATGGGCAAACCTTTATTTAGGTTTAACTGCAGTTTTAAAAACCAAAGAAGGTATTCAGTACTATGCAATGCAGCATAGTGGAAAAAGTGCAGATTTCCATAATAAGCGTGACTGGTTACATCAGTTTTAAAAGTAAAAAAGCGAGAAATTAATTCTCGCTTTTTTATAGCTAGCTAAAAGCTAAGATCATTAGTTATCTCTTGCTTTATTCCAGGCTTCAACTGCATTATTTTTAGTACGCTTAATACTTTCACTTAAAGAATCTTTGTGCTTCAAAGAAATCTGGCTAATATCCCCTTTAAGTTCTTTACTGACTTTAGTCAAATCTTCGATAAGCGCATTAATTTCTGCTTTCAAAGCATTTTTAAGTTCAGATAATCCTTCTTGTGAGGTGCTAAACTGAGCTTTAATCACATCAAGACGTTGTAGAATATCTTGTTTAATTTGAATAAATTGATTTTGAATATTCTTGTTTAACTCATGAGTTTCAGCTTCAACTTTTTCTTGAGTTTCACTTAAAACTTCTTTGACCTGCTCTTGAGTTTCAGTGATAGCTTCTTTCACCTGAGTTTTCGCTTCTGTAGCACCTTCTTTAATCTGCTCAGTTTTCTCGGCAACACTTTCTTTTACTTGCGCAGTTTTAGCAGTTACTGTTCTTTTCGCTTTAGTTGTAGTAGCAGCTACGGTTTCTTTCACTTCATTCACCTCAGCTTTTACCGAATCAACTACTGCTTGAGCTTTCTCGCTCACATCTTTTGAAACTTGATCATTACTCATGCTATTTCCTCATATTGTTTATTTTTTAACTAGCAATACAATAAATCCAGTTCTAAAAATTCAGCCAGCAAATTGTTAGACAATTTATCAAAAGTAACTGATTCGGATGAGTGGATAATTTTTTTGTAAAAATCAAGCAATGATTTATGTTTTTTAGCAGAAAATAAATAGACTTTTTGAGGTTCCATGCGTATAATGCGCTGTTAAGTTACAAGCGAGCAGACCGATAGGGAGGGGCATGTTTTATCACAACATCGCCTATCTTTTTTGGGTCTACTCGCTTTTTTACAGCCGAAATTCAGGAGCTTTGGTTTGAGCACCCCCGCCATTTTAGCCCTCGCAGATGGAACGATCTTTAAAGGAACGTCAATCGGCGCAACGGGAAGTACGACTGGAGAAGTCGTTTTTAACACAGCCATGACAGGCTATCAAGAAATTTTGACTGACCCAAGTTATGCACAACAAATTGTGACATTAACTTACCCTCATATCGGAAACACTGGCTGCAACGCAGAAGACGTTGAATCTGGTCGTATCCATAAAGTATGGGCGAATGGTTTAATTATTCGTGACCTTCCTCTACTACACAGTAACTTCCGTGCTGAGCAGTCTTTGAGTGAATATTTGCAAGAACACAATGTTGTTGCAATCGCGGATATTGATACACGTAAATTAACACGTATTTTGCGTGACAAAGGTGCACAAAATGGTTGCATCCTTGCTGGCGAAAATATTACTGAAGAAGAAGCAATTGCCAAAGCTCGTGCTTTTGGTGGCTTAAACGGTTTAGACCTTGCAAAAGAATGTTGCGATCCAACTGGTTTTGAATGGTCTGAAGGTTCATGGACTCTAGGCCAAGGCTTCTCTCAACCTGAATTCAAATATCATGTAGTTGCATACGATTACGGTGTCAAAACCAACATCTTGCGTATGCTTGCAGACCGCGGTTGCAAATTAACCGTTGTACCTGCAGAAACTCCGGCTGAAAAAGTATTGGCACTTAATCCGGATGGCGTATTCCTTTCAAATGGCCCTGGCGATCCAGCTGCTTGTGATTATGCAATCGAAGCTGTAAAAACTATTGTTGAAACCACAACATTACCTGTATTTGGTATTTGCTTAGGCCACCAAATCTTGGCACTCGCTTCTGGTGCAAAAACTGTAAAAATGAATCATGGTCACCACGGTGCTAACCACCCTGTACAAAATCTTGAAGATGGTACAGTGATGATTACTTCACAAAACCATGGTTTCGCTGTAGATGCTGAAACTTTACCGGCTAACTTAAAAGCAACGCATAAATCATTGTTCGATGGCACCTTACAAGGGATTCACCGTACAGACAAACCAGCTTTCAGCTTCCAGGGTCACCCTGAAGCAAGCCCAGGTCCACATGATTGTGCCCCATTGTTCGATCATTTTATCGAACTTATCGAAGCATCTAAACAGTAATTAAGGAGCGAATAATGCCTAAACGTACGGATATTAAAAGCATCTTAATTATTGGTGCTGGCCCGATTGTGATTGGTCAGGCATGTGAGTTTGACTACTCAGGTGCTCAAGCGTGTAAAGCACTTCGTGAAGAAGGCTACCGTGTTATTTTGGTTAACTCTAACCCAGCAACCATTATGACAGACCCTTCAATGGCTGATGCAACTTATATTGAGCCAATTACTTGGCAAACAGTTGCACAGATTATTGAAAAAGAACGTCCAGATGCAGTATTGCCAACTATGGGTGGCCAAACTGCTTTGAACTGTGCTCTTGCACTTGATGAGCACGGCGTTCTTGAGAAATATAATGTTGAATTAATTGGTGCAACTAAAGACGCAATTGAGAAAGCCGAAGATCGTAAACTCTTCGATATCGCTATGCGTAAAATTGGCTTGGAATGTCCAAAAGCTGCCATTGCTGAAACAATGGAAGAAGCTTTAGAAATCCAGTCACGCTTTGGTTTCCCAGTAATTATCCGTCCATCATTCACAATGGGTGGTTCGGGTGGCGGTATTGCATATAACCGTGAAGAATTCCTTGAGATTTGTGAACGTGGTTTTGACCTCTCTCCTACTCACCAGTTATTGATCGATGAATCTTTAATTGGTTGGAAAGAATACGAAATGGAAGTTGTTCGTGACAAAAACGACAACTGTATTATCGTATGTGCCATCGAAAACTTCGACCCAATGGGCGTACACACTGGTGACTCAATTACTGTAGCACCAGCTCAAACATTAACTGACAAAGAATACCAATTGATGCGTAATGCTTCAGTTGCAGTTCTTCGTGAAATTGGTGTTGAAACAGGTGGTTCTAACGTCCAGTTCGGTATTAACCCGAAAGACGGACGTATGGTTGTGATCGAGATGAACCCACGTGTATCTCGTTCATCTGCGCTTGCTTCTAAAGCAACAGGTTTCCCGATTGCTAAAATCGCAGCAAAACTTGCTGTTGGTTATACCCTTGATGAATTGAAAAATGACATCACTGGTGGCATAACTCCTGCAAGCTTCGAACCATCAATTGACTACGTTGTAACGAAGATTCCTCGTTTTAACTTCGAGAAATTCCCGCAAGCTGAACCAGTTCTTACCACTCAGATGAAATCTGTTGGTGAAGTCATGGCAATTGGCCGTAACTTCCAAGAATCTGTACAAAAAGCATTACGTGGTCTTGAAGTTGGTGTAAGCGGTTTTGATGAAAAAATCGAAGCTGGTGCAACAAATGCAAAAGAAATTATTCTAAAAGAACTTAAAGTTCCGGGTCCTGAGCGTATCTGGTATGTAGCGGACGCTTTCCGTCATGGTTTCTCTTTAGATGAAGTTTTTGAAGCGACTAAGATTGACCGCTGGTTCCTTATCCAAATTCAAGACATCATTAAAACTGAAGCTCAAGTGAAAACTTTAGGTTTTGGTGACTTAAACGCTGACAACATCCGTTCGTTCAAGCGTAAAGGTTTATCTGACCTTCGTATTGCTCACCTCATGGGCATTTCGCAAAAGCAATTCCGTAAACAACGTTGGAACTTGGGTGTTTATCCAGTTTACAAACGCGTTGATACATGTGCAGCAGAGTTTGAATCTGGTACTGCATACATGTATTCAACTTACGATGAAGAATGTGAAGCAAATCCATCAAACCGCGACAAAATCATGGTCATTGGTGGTGGTCCAAACCGTATTGGTCAAGGTATCGAATTTGACTACTGCTGTGTACACGCTGCATTAGCTATGCGTGAAGACGGTTACGAAACAATCATGGTAAACTGTAACCCTGAAACTGTTTCTACCGACTATGACACATCTGACCGTCTATACTTCGAGCCTGTAACACTTGAAGATGTACTTGAAATCGTACGTACAGAGAAGCCTAAAGGCGTAATCGTACAGTACGGTGGTCAAACTCCGCTTAAATTGGCACGTGCTTTAGAAGAAGCAGGTACTCCTATTATCGGTACATCACCAGATGCGATTGACCGTGCTGAAGACCGTGAACGTTTCCAACAAATGATTCAACGTTTACAGCTTCGTCAACCAAACAACAGCATTGTAAAATCTGCTGAAGAAGGTATCTCTGAAGCTGCAAAAGTAGGTTATCCGCTTGTTGTTCGCCCATCTTATGTATTAGGTGGTCGTGCAATGGAAATCGTATATAACGAAGAAGAACTTAAACGTTACCTTCGTGAAGCAGTTCAGGCGTCTAACGAAGCCCCTGTTCTTCTTGACCGTTTCCTAGATGACGCAACTGAAGTTGATGTTGACTGTGTATCTGACGGTAAAGACGTTGTGATCGGCGGCATCATGCAGCATATTGAACAAGCTGGTATTCACTCAGGTGACTCTGCATGTTCGATTCCTCCTTATTCTTTATCAAAAGAAATTCAGGATGAAATGCGTCGTCAAACGATTGCGATGGCAAAAGAACTTGGCGTTGTTGGCTTGATGAACGTTCAGTTCGCTGTAAAAGGTGACGATATTTACGTTCTTGAAGTTAACCCACGTGCTTCACGTACAGTTCCATTCGTATCTAAGTGTATTGGTGATTCTTTAGCGAAAGTTGCTGCGCGTTGTATGGCAGGTCAATCTCTTGAGTCTCAAGGATTTACTAAAGAAATCATTCCAACTCACTTTGCTGTGAAGGAAGCCGTTTTCCCATTCGCTAAATTCCAAGGCGTAGACCCTATGCTTGGACCTGAGATGAAATCTACAGGTGAAGTGATGGGCGTAGGTAAAACATTTGGTGAAGCATTCTATAAAGCTGTTTTAGGCTCAAATGAACGCTTACCTGGTTTACCAACTGAAGGCGAAGTAAAACATGCTTTCTTATCAGTACGTGAATCTGACAAGAAATACATCGCTGATATCGCTAAGAAATTAGTTGAATATGGTTTCAAGCTTGTTGCAACAGGTGGTACTTACCAAGTGCTTAAAGAAGCAGGTTTAGAATGCGAATCTGTAAATAAAGTTACTGAAGGTCGTCCACATATTGTTGACCGCTTGAAAAATGGTGAAATACACCTTATTGTCAATACCACTGAAGGTAAACAGGCTCAATATGACTCTGCAATGATTCGTCGTGCTGCCCTACAAGGCAAAGTGTATTACACAACGACTATCAATGGCGCAGAAGCTGTTTGCCAAGCCTTTGCTGTGAAATTGCCAATGGATGTATACCGCTTGCAAGATTTAACTGTAGGTTAATTTTTTTACCGATAAGTCCCGTCACCTTATCGGTGGCGGGATTTTTTCATTTTTTTAACTGTGTTTTCTCAACTTAAGAGGGACCGAAATGCAACGTTATCCAATGACCCCTGAAGGTAAAATCGCCTTAGAGAAAGAATTACAACATCTGAAATCTGTTGAACGTCCACGTATTACTCAAGCAATTGCTGAAGCACGTGAACATGGGGACTTAAAAGAAAATGCAGAATACCATGCTGCTCGTGAACAGCAAGGTTTCTGTGAAGGACGCATCCAAGATATCGAAGGAAAATTGGGTGCTTCACAAGTCATCGATGTTAAGGACTTAGAACAAAACGGTCGTGTTGTATTCGGTGTTACGGTAACGATTGAAAACCTTGATACTGAAGAACGCAAGACTTATAAGATTGTTGGTGATGATGAAGCTGATTTTAAAATCAATAAAATCTCAGTGAACTCACCAATCGCACGTGGCCTTTTGAGCAAGAGTGAAGGTGATGAAGTAAAAATCGTTACTCCTCAAGGCGAAGTGGAATATGAAATCGTAAGTGTAGAATATCTTTAATTTATAAATAGATATACTTAAACTATAAAACCCCTCAATTGAGGGGTTTTTTATATTTCAGACAAATATTAAAAAAATTCACTAGGCATCTTTTAAAAAGCCTGATGCAAAGATTTTAAAAGCATTTAATGCTTCAGGAAGTACCTGTTCAGGATATTCACTAGAAGCCACCCATAATGCAGCGTTCATGGTAGCCCCATTTAAAAGCACTGCTGCCGCTTCTGGGTCTACAATTTTAATTTGTTCTGCTGTCAATAGCTGTTCAACACACTCACGGGTAGACTGCAGACATCTATTTTGACTTGGCCAATGCGCTGGATCGCCCAGCACTGCAGGTCCGTCACGTAACACAATACGCTGAAACTCAGGATTTAAAGCATTTTGAATATAGGTCTGCCCTTCAAGTAGCAATCCTTCCCAAAGATCATCAGGCTGCTCTAAATGCTGCTGGGCATATTCTGCCATCTGTGAATCAATTTGATCGACCACTGCAGCAAATAAACCACGCTTGTCACCAAAATGATGGTACAGCGCCCCACGGGTCAACCCTGCTTCTGCCGTGAGTTTATCCATTGAAGTATCTGTATAGCCATATTCAGCAAATGCACGACGTGCTACTTCAATCAGTTTCTTGCGGGTTTCCGCCATCTTTTGTTCACGAACAGACATGTATTTCACCAGCTAATCATCACAAAAAATTTTAATTGACATACGCCTCGTATGTCAATTATGTTTACATACGAGGCGTATGTGAAACCTGAGCGACATTTACTGATTGGTATTTAAATACTGAAGGAGAACAAACCTGATGAGAACTGCAATATTTCCTAAAGACCGCCATGCCTTATATGAACAGCATGGTTATTCAGCCGCAATTCAATCGAAAGATTTACTCTTTGTTTCAGGACAGGTTGGTAGCCTTGAAGATGGCTCACCTGTACCTGATTTTGAAAAACAGGTGATCCAAGCTTTTAAGAACTTAGCAGAGACACTGAAAGCAGCTGGTTGTACTTTCGATGATATTATTGATGTCACCACCTTTCATACCGATCCAGAACGGCAGTTTGAAAGCATTATGAAAGTTAAAAATCAGATCTTTACACAAAAGCCTTATCCTAATTGGACCGCTGTGGGCGTAACTTGGTTAGCAGGCTTTGATTTTGAGATTAAAGTTATTGCACGTATTCCTCATAATAATTAGTTCAAATTAGCACGCGCTTTAACATTCGATTCACTGGCTGGGCTGAGATTATGGGTTCAGCTTGAATCGCAATTCGGTATAATGGCGTATTCTCTTTTTTATATTTCCCTTATGGCTGAAAAGTTAATTGGCTCCCCTGTTCGTCATTGGTGCGAATTTGAGTTTATTTCCAAAACTGTGAGAAATCCAAATATCCATATTAAAGGAAATTATTCTTACTATTCGGCCTATTGGGATCAAGGCTTTGAGCGTTGTGTAGTACGTTATTTACATGACAAGCCCTCTACTCCAGACAAGCCAATTGACCAACTTTATATTGGCAATTTTGTTTGTTTTGGCGCTGAGTGTGTAATCATGATGGGTGGTAATCAGCTTCATAGACCCGACTGGATTTCAACTTTTCCTTTTGATACTCATAGTTTTTTGGCGGCTGGTGATACTATTATTGCTGATGGCTGCTGGATTGGTAGCCGTGCAATGATTATGCAAGGTGTCAAACTAGGTGAAGGCGCAGTGGTCGCCACTGGAGCCGTAGTAACTAAAGATGTTCCTCCCTATGCAATTATAGGTGGAGTGCCTGCGAAAATTATTAAATATCGCTTTCCTCAAGAACAAATCGACAAACTACTTGCTTTAAAACTTTATGATTTAGATGAGAAGCAAATTTTGAAAATACGTGAATATCTTCAAACTGATGATATTGATGCTTTATCTACACATATAGAAAATTTGCGCAATTTATAAAAATTTATCTAAAAAATTTGTTGTTATAAAATCACAAATGATTACGTGCTTGAATTTAAATCGTCAAAAAATAAGTATAAAGTATTAATAAATAAGCATCATTACAATAAGGAAAATACTCATGTTATATCAACATATTTTGGTACCAATTGACGGTTCTGAAACTTCTATGGTCGCCATGAAAGAGGCCATTAAGCTGGGAAAAGCGTTAAATAGTAAAATTACAGTTGTACAAGTGATGGCACTTGACCCATTTATTGCTGATGTCTACGTAAAAACTGGCCAAACTAATGAGTTGATTGAACGTACAAGAACTTATTTGCTCGACATTTTAGAAAAAGCAAAACAAGAATTTGCCAACGAAGGCATTACTGTTGAAGCCAAACTGTTAGAAGGGTTTGTTGTACATGAGGAAATCATTCAAGCTGCTCAAGACTTAAATGCAGATCTGATTGTCATGGGTTCTCATGGCCGCACGGGAGTCCGAAAACTCGTGTTGGGAAGTGTTGCACAAAAAGTTTTAGGGGAAAGCCATATTCCCGTGTTAATTGTTCGCTAAAGTGAGACGCCTGTCTGGCTAAAGTGAGCTAGATAGGCTTCTATTTCTTAAAAGGCATAACCTCTTCACGCGATTGCTCAACCGTTATTGTTTTTTTACTTTTGAAAGCTTCCCAAGAATAATTTTTATAATTTAATTGCCATAAATAATATGGTTGTCCCACATCTTTAAATTGAATGTTTAGTATCATCCATGCCTCATCATGACAATGGGGCGATTTTTTATAATCTTGTTCTGAAAAACATGCTCGAATCATTTCTCGTGAAGAAAAAGCAATATCTTTTAGTGCAACTTGATACTCCCCATGAGGTTTGAGCTTAATGAAGTCAGCATTTTCTTCAAAACGCCCTCCTCCTGAGTAACCCGTAAACCATCTATTAACTACTGCGATTGCATACCCATTTTTATTTAATGGATATAAAGCTGGAAAGATTTGTAATCCATCTGGTGCCAAATCATCGGTGTGAGGCTCTTTATTATGATGTTGATAATCTTTAAAGTCCCATTGATCAACTACTTTATATTGATTATTTTGCTTCTTAACCTGAACAATTTGTGGACTTTCATCTATTAGGTAATAAATCGAATCTTGCGTATTTTTTCCCTTCCACAGGATAGCTTCACCACTGCATTTCTGTCTCAGTTGTTTGCATATCAAATCTATGTCTTGCTGAGAAGCCTTTATATTTGCAAAAGGTTGAGTTGAAATATCCTTTTCAGCATAACTCACCTGCGCCATCAAACTTAAAAGTAATATTGCTCCGCTACACCATTTATTATTCTTTTGCATGTGTATTTACTCTCTAACATAAATATTAAGGCTGCCAAGCAAACTGCTTTAAGTCAACTTTACCATTTAACAAATAAATACCTTCAGCTTCCAATTTTAATTGCTGAATATTTTCACCTCTTTCATTAAACTTACTTAGGCTAATTTTGCCTTGAGAATTAATCACACGATACCAAGGAACTTGATGATCAGCTTCAAGATGTTTCAAAACATAGCCCACTAATCTTGCATGTTTTGGTAATCCTGCCATACGAGCCACTTGTCCATAGGTTGCAACTTTTCCGTAAGGAATCAAAGCAATGACTTCTAAAATTTGCCGATGTAGTTCATACTGAGTTGTCAAAGTGGACTCCATAAAAATTGACATCATTCATATCATATAAAAAATTTTGAACAAAACTAAATGCAATCCAAGGTGGGCTTGAGGGAAATCTGCATGAAAAAAACATTACTGGTGATTACTGGCACTTTACTATGCGTTTCTTGTACTACACGCCCTCCTCTTCCTTTAGGAGAAACACCTAAAGTCTCTACAGATGGCCGCCCTATTATTCCAGTCACTTTTGTTTTTACAACCAACTCTCCAGAAGCTACAAAGTTTGATAATTATCAACAGATGCGTAAGGAAATTAAAATATTAAATAAATACTATGTAGATGATAAAAATCATAAAATTTTTAAATTTAAATTACATCGTTATATTCCTTATGAAGAGTTTTCAAAATTACATTGTGATTTAAAACAACAGATTAATCAGCCCTACCCAATTACGATTGAAACCATTCCTGCCAGTGTAAATACGTGTTTTCCGAAACGAACTGCAAGTAAAGAAGTGATTGTTTTTATTTATGATGCCTACTCAACGAAATGGAAATTTGAAGATGTAACAAGTAGAGCTTTTCGTAATAATGGCAAACCCTTTATTTTATTAGACTGGAACCGACTCAATTATAATATTCAGGCTGGTAGCGTACATGAAATGGGACATGTGTTTGGACTAAAACATGTTTGTGCACCAAAAGCTACAAAACGTACCCCAACCAACATCATGGCAAGCGCCGAATGTAAATTAGGAAGTGGTGGCTTAAGAAATTTAGGATTTACGCCAGTACAACTTCAAACTATTTTATCGACATACAAACAATATCCCTAAAATTTAATTTCAATATATGCTCCTAAATTATCTTGGGTAGCTATGTAATTTTCAGGGGTTAGTAAAGATGTCATGTAGGTACTAGCCTTTAAGAAATCTTCAACATTGACTGGATACGGCTGCCAAAATGTTTTCAAATTATTGGTGTAAATTGGATAAAGACGAAGTAAGTCTTTTGACAAATCTAACCTTGCTATACAACCAAATGGTAAAGCATTGTGTTTTTCATATTCGCCATTGCTATTAAACACAGCATTGCCAATACCAAACACGACTGGCTTTTGGTTGATGATCTGGACAGGTTGAATAGTATGAGCACCATGACCAATGATCAGGTCAGCGCCAGCTTGGGTTAGAATCGTAGCAAGCTTATTCTGCTCTTTTGTAATATGCTTAAAGTCGACACCCCAATGGCAAATAACAATAATTTTATGTTCAGGATGAGTCAGCCTATAGCGACCTATTTGTTCAAGCAAAACACCATTTAAACACGCGACCCCACTCTTATGACCTAAAGCATAAAAATCATAATCGAGATAGGCAGTATCTCTGTGCCAGTATCCGTTAAAAATAGCATAGCGCTTATTTTCAAAAGAGAGCTCAAAGTAGTTATGAGCATCTTTTTGGTTTACACCAGCACCAATATAAGAAATGTTAGCCTGATCCAATTGTTGTAATGTATAGGTCAGCCCGCGATCCCCATAATCTTTTAGATGGTTGTTTGCCAACACCACATGATTAAGGTGAATATTTTTGAATGCTGCTAATGTTTGTTCAGCATCAGCTTTAAGAATAAAAGGCTTTTTATGATCTAAAGGAGATTGGTTTTCTAAAGAAAATACCGCTTCAAAGTTAGCAATATTTAAGTCATGTTCACCTAAAAAAGTTTTTAATTTTTCAAATGAATGGTTATATCCATATTGTTGCAGGCTATCTGTTTGCCTTCTAGCCTTACGTTTTTCAGTGTAGATTTCCCCAAAGTAGGTATCGCCTAGAATGTTAATAATGCCACTTGGAGCTGAGCAAACTTTAGGTCTTACAGTTTGTGCTTGAAAACAATGATAATAAGGAATCAAGTGCTCTGCACGATGAATATCATCTAAGAAAAGAAAGAAACCAATCGTTTGGTTTTCTTCAAAGAACGTCAGATAAATTTTTCTAAAAGAATTTGTAAGATATAAGACCTCTACTACATTCTGTGCCATTAATGAGGTCTGAGGAAGATAGGACTTTCCTTGAAAATTCAGCTCTTTTATAAAGAATAGTTTTTTTATTTCATTGGGATAGCTATAAATTTTTCTGAGTAATAGAAACAAATGTTTTAGCTGATTTTGAGTAGCTTCATTTTTTAAAGCTAAGTTATAGGTAGCGGCTCTTTTAGAGAAAATTAAATAAGCTTGCTCATTTGTACCGCAAAGCATACTACTTAAAGCTTCTTTTACATCTACTGCTTGAGTAAAAATTAAGAACTGCAATAACTCGGTAAATGTATAGCTTTCAGAAGCTTTTAAACCTAAATTTTGCTGTCCAATGTGCTTACTCATATCTTGTGGCACAACATAGACATCTTGAGCCTGCACTTTTTTTTGTTGAAATTGTTCTAGTGCATAGTCGATTAGCAGTAATGTTGAAATATCATCGTCAAATTCGAATTGCCATATAGCTTCATCAAAATTTGTAGTATCGATATGAGTTAATAATTTGATTTCAACGGGTTGATACTTCATGACTCATCACCTTTGTAATCTTTTACGTAAGCGATATAACCTGATAAGTTATGCTCTTGGTCATCAATCCGTACTCGAAAACGATCATGGCGAATATAAAATGCATGTAAAATTTTATCTGGTCGCGCCATATACATCGCCATTTCCGGATAAAAAAAGCCTGTCGTTTGAAAATCAGCTCTAAATTCAATTAATTTTTGAAGCTCAGGCATATACGCCTGCTCAAAAAGTGCTGTACGTCCCTGCTCTTTTAAGCGGCTTACCATTTTATAAGCAGCCATTAACATTTCTAGTAAAGTCGCATAAGTCGTTTTTCGATTACGAATAAAAATAAAATGTTTTAAATAATTATTTAAACCAAAAATAAAATATTTATCTTCAGGGCATATTTTAGTGAGCTCATTTGTACAATAACTTAACCAATGATCATGGTATTTTTCATATCTCTTATCAATAAAACATTCAAACATTAATTTAACAGTTTCTAATAATCTAGAATCTTGGTTGATTTGATATAACCTTAATAAAGCTAAAGCAGCTTCACCATCATAATAAATAATTCTGAATTTTTCTTTTAAATCATAATCTGGATAATTTAATACATGAGTTGTTGAGCCATTTGAATCGACTAATTTTAAAATACCATTTGCAAGTTTCTCTGCATATTTTTGATAATTAGTTTTTTGAGTAATTTCTTGATATTTAGTTAACATTAAAATAGCAGCCGCATTGGCACCTAATTTAATTTCAAATTCCCCTTCTTTACCATCAATCATGAAAGCAGTTTCTGAGTCTTTTTCTTTATAAAAGTTGGTCAGTGAATATTGGATAGCAGCATGTATCTTGGGCCAATATTCTGGTTTGCTCTGCACTTCAAATGTTTCCAGCAACGCATACACCGAGGTACAGTGGCGTACCGTATTGTAGTTACGAATATCTCGATCATAGGCAGAAAAATAGCCATAGATAAATTTGCCATTTTCTTGAATTTGATCATGCAAAAATGCCGAATTTTTTTCAATTAACGACTGAAAATGCTGTTTCTTATTGCTCGAAATCGCCCTAATACCATTCGCATCATAACCGCTCGCTAAATTAATGAATTGCCCATTTTCATAAAATGCTGCGTAGGTATCAAAAGTCCAAATGTCTTGTAGCTCTTGTAGTTTAATCTGTGGTTTAGTCGCGTTATATTTTTGCTTAATTGCATAATTTAGGTTTGTTTCATCAAAAAAGTTGGGTTTGTCATAGCTCAAACCTCGAATAATTGCCTTTCCATAAATCTCTTGCTCCAGAAAAGCCACTGAACATTGTTCATCAAACCCAATACCTTTACGGTAGTGGTTATTGTGAAATTGATGATGGACTTGCTGCTCTACTACTTTCCAAGCTTGTTTCGTTAAATTATATGCAACATCAATTTTTATATAATCAACAAGTGACTCATGTGCAAACTGGTCATTAATGAAGGCTAATAATTGTATTTTTGCTTGTGAAAAGCTTGTTTTTTCACTATGCCAGACATTACATCTTTGGTCTTTAGGCCCATAAGATATAAATAAAATCGTCTTCTTTTGAAGATCTGAAACATGGGGAGCGATATGTTCTAACCAAAGGTTCAGTTGTCTTTGGAAGTTTAAAAATGCCGTCACTCGAAATCAGTCCCTATCCGTTGTTTGTTGTTCTATAAAGTTTTCAATGCATCATAACATGAACATATAAAAAGCTAAGTTAACGTATTGTTTAAACATAAAAAAAGAGCCCGAAGGCTCTTTTTTTCTATAACTCGATTGTCAGATTAGAAAATGATTTGACCATTGTTGATCAAGTCATTCAATGTGACTGGACCAGTAAGGTTAGTCAATTGAAGCAATGGTGTTTCAGTGTAAGTACCTTCTACAAGTAATCCACCATCACGGTCTACGCTGATTGTCGCAGTTTGAGTACCAGCATCGTAGCTTACTGACACATATTGACCGATTGTTAAGTTAGTTTGAGAACCAATTAACAAGTTACTTAAGTCAATCTTATCAGCCTGATCATCCGTTGCAGTATTACCCACATGGAAGTCAGTCCATACATCTACACCACCAGCTGTTGTGTTACCACCAGTTGCATTAGTTACGCTTGCAGCCGTTAATGTGTTGTAGATCAAGGTATCAGAGCCATTACCAAGAGCAAATGTATCATTTGCTGCAGTACTTACTGCAAGGCTATTCAACTCTTGACTCAAGTTAATCGTCAATGTAGAGGCATATTCACTACCATCGATCACTGAAACTAACTTGTAATCAATCACATCAACTGTCGCATTTGCAGCGCTGTCTAATGGTTTGTAGAAGTAAGAGCCATCATTGTATAGATACAATGTACCTTCACCTGTATTCACTCCTTGACCAGCAGCTAGTTCATAAGTGCCAGTTGTTGAGTTCATTACATAGAGCTGAGTACCTTCTACGACATCATTAGTAAGGACATTTCCAGTAATCCAGTCTGTTTGACCATCTGGTGTGTATTGGTCTAGATGAGTCGCTGTAGTTGTCACTACAGAGTCTAGAGTTACAGTACCTAGAGAAATCAGACTTGATAAGCTGAATACTACACGGTAAGTCCCTTCTGACAAATGAGGTACATCTGCTGAGTATGCCGGAGCACCCAACACACCTGCCAATGCTGTTGCAGAACCAGAGTATGCTGTATTTACCCATGTTCCACCAACCAATTGCTGAATTGTATATCCAGTCGTTGGAAGAGCCGACAAGCTTAACGATGCAGTGTAGTTCAACTGTACATGTACATCACTTACTGTATTTGCAGCTATTGTAAACTGGCTAGAGGTTACTGTACTGCTTAACACAGGTAGTGGTGGGAAGCCAGCTAGGTTACCGATAGTCACGTTACCGCTCGCAACATCCACAACTGGATCTACCACTGGTTCCATACTGATTGTTGCATCATCTGTATCAGCTGTTACAGATGGTGTTGGAAGAGTAGCATCTGCCGAAGGATCTGCTGTATTCCAAGTGACATCAACATCTGGCGAACCAACTTGAACATGTAATGTAGCGGTATCAGTTCTGCCAGTCACTGGATCTGTCACTGTGTAAGTGAAGCTATCAACTTTACCTACATTCGCCATATCCGCAGTTGCTTGATAGCTATAAGTACCATCTGCATTAATAGTCAGAGTTCCATATACGCCTACAACCGTTGCAGGAGTACCCGCTACAACTGTAGTTGTATTACCATTTTCAGCTGTAACAGCAGTTACTACTGAAGTTGTTGTAATGTAGTCCGGCACATAGTTTGTACCGTAAACCGCAGAGTTATCATCAGCAAGTACATTACCAGTTACAGGGTCAACAACTAGTACAGGTGGTTGAGTGATATCACCATGATTCAACGTGATATCCGCAGTAACACTACCTAGAGCTGTAAGAAGTGTGTTGCTTTCCATGAATAACTCATAAGTACCGGCACTTAAGTTATCAATCTTGAATTGAACTTCAGAACCAAAGATACCTAACAAGTCAATCACACCAGTATCAGAACTATCCGCAACTACAGTACGAGTGCCATCTGGATTTAATCGTGTTAATACCACATGTAAACCGTCGACAACCGTAGCAACCGAACCAAAGTTCACTGCAATAATGGCGTCAGTCAGATTACCTGGATCAACTGTAAATGTCGCTGTACCTTCTTTAGCTCCGATAACAATACCACCCACACCGAGTAACCAGTTATAGCTAATCGCGTTATCAAGTACCTCAGTGGTTACAGGATAAACCATGTCTATTTCAGCTGAAGCAACGTTATCCATCGCATCTACTGGAAGCGGACTAGTAATTACAGCTGGTTGAGATGGATCTGCATCGTTCCAAGTCATATCTACACTGTCACTATCGAGACGAACGTAAAGTGTTGCCTCAGAAGTGTTACCTGTTACAGGATCAAGCAAGGTGTAGGTAAATTGATCTACCTGACCTAGGTTTGCTCCGTCTACAGTTGGGGTATAAGTGTAGTTACCATCTTGGTCGATCACCAATGTACCGTATGTACCAGTGATTGTTGCACCAGCAACTGCATCAACCGCAACACCATTCACTTGAGAGATCACAGCACTGCTGCTTGCTGCATCAACTTCACCAGTGAGGCTCGCATCTTTGATGACATTGCCAGAGATCGGTTCAACAGAGTAACTAGCCACGATGTATGGATTGTAGACATCCATCGTACCAGTTAATGTTCCGCCTAAACCTACACCGACTAAACCTTCATATCCAATGAATGCACGGTACTGACCAGCATCCAATCCTTCAAGTACAGCTGTTGGTGTTCCACCGATAAGTGATAGATCGATGAGTGATGCTTCTGGGTTAGTACCACCAATCGATACCCATTGGCCTGTTACTTCATCAAATTTCTGAACAACAATCGCATAATTACTGAGTAAATCTGCTGTGATTAAGGCATCGAAAGTAAACGTTGCTGTGCCTTCACGGTTTGGATCAACAGTAAACTCAATTGCATCGTTACCAAGCAATTGTAAATCCAGACCAGCTAACGATACAGCTACAAGATAGCTCGCACTACCTAACGCAACATCATCTGCAACAAGCAACGGTTCTGGGTTGATCTCTGCAGTTACAACATTATCCACTGCTTTCACAGAGCTCAATTGAATATTGAGGTTTGCTTGAGCCGTATCACCAGTTACAGGATCAGTTAATGTGTAGACAAATACATCTGTTTGACCTACACCTGCTGCACTTGCAGTAGGGGTATAAGTGTATGTACCGTCTGGATCGATTACCAAAGTACCGTACAACCCGTTGATCACAGTATCTAGCGCTGTAACAGGCTGACCATTTACTGCTGTAACTACAGTCGTAGCGGTTACAACGTCTGTTTCGCCACTGGTATTGATATCAGTAATCACATTCCCATCAGCAACTTCGGTATAGTATCCACCTACTTGTGTTGTGTCATAAACATCCATTGTGCCTGTTAAGGTACCCAGTAAACCGATACCTAGAAGACCGTTGTAAGTCATGAATGCACGGTATTGTCCTTCTTCTAGACCTTCAAGAACCACACCAGGAGTTGAACCTAGTAAAGTAAGATCAAGAATATCTGCTTGGCCACCACCATAGACCGAAGTCCATTGGCCTGTTACTGGGTCAAGTTTCTGAACTACTAGAGAGTAATCAGATAATGCATCTACTCCAATTAAAGCGCTGTAAGTAAAGGTCGCATTGCCTTCTTGACCAGCACCCACTGTAAAGCCGATTGACTCTGACCCTAACTGCAAATCAAGTCCAGCAAGCGATACAAGTGCTAGATAAGTGTTGCTTCCTAGTGCTGCATCATCTTGTACAAGCAATGGTTGAGGTGCAAGTACTGCTGTATCAGTGTTATCGAAAGCAATGATAGAACTTGCAAGAGTATAAGTTTGCGTATCTTGAAGTGTACTAGCGTTTCCTGCGAGGTCTGTGAATGTCGCAGTAGCATCAACAGTTAAGTCTGAATCTGCTGCAAGACCACTACCAGCTACATCAACTGTCCAAGTACCTGCTACGGCATCAACTGTGGCTGTATAGTCAACACCATTTACAGTAACCACAACACCTGTTGTTACTGCATCTGTAGGGATGTTGGTCAATATACCTGTTAAGGTCACTGCTCCACCAGCTTCTGTCGCATCCAAGATGTTATCAGCAGTAACTGGGTCAATTGCTAACACAGCTGTAGTGATATCAGGTGGAGTAACATCTAGAGTTACCGTTACATCTGCATCTGCAACATCTACGTTACCTTGTGCATCTACAGCCTCAGCATGAATCACAATCTGACCAGTCACAGGATCTGCTGCTGTTGCGGCAAGAGTCGCTGTAATGAAGCCGTTTGCAAGGTCAGCTGCTGTCACGGTGTAGTTAGTACCGTTAACATTCACCACCGTGCCATCGATTGCATCAGGTCCCAACGCCACTTGTGCATTGAAGGTGCCGTCTGTGCCTAGCTCGTCTGCATTCAAGATACCGTCGCCATTTAAGTCTTCAGGAATCGTGATCGCACCGATCAGGTCTGCAGGCAAGGTATCTACAGTCACGGTGATATCTGCATCAGCAACATCAAGGTTACCTTGTGCATCCACTGCTTCTGCATGGATGGTCACAGGGCCTTCGCCTGTTACAGGAATCGCTGCAGTGATGAAGCCGTTTGCAAGGTCAGCTGCTGTCACGGTGTAGTTGGTACCGTTGATATTCACTACTGTGCCGTCAAGCGCATCTGGTCCCAACGCCACTTGTGCATTGAAGGTGCCGTCTGTGCCTAGCTCG